>CAZALT010000074.1:0-16442 GCA_964485515.1 uncultured Rhabdothermincola sp.
CGATCGAGAGGCGGTCGTACACGACGACGTCCGCCCGACCCAGCACCTCCGCGCCTCGTACCGTGAGCAGCCCGGGGTCTCCCGGACCGGCGCCGACGAGGAAGACGGTCACTCGGCGGTGTCTCCCGCATCGAGGTCGGCGGCAGCATCGGAAGCGGCGGCGTACGCGTCGAGGGCGCGCTGGCGACTCTCGGTCAGGTCGACGATCGGCGCCGGATACGAGTCGCCCAGCGTGACACCCGCGGTGGTGAGCTGGTCCTCGCTCGCCTCCCAGGGAGCGTGCACGAGGCGGTCGTCGAGATCGGCGAGCTCCGGCACCCAGCGCCGGATGTAGGCGCCGGTCGGGTCGAACTTGCGGCTCTGCGTGACCGGATTGAAGATCCGATTGTAGGGCGCGGCATCGGGGCCCGTACCCGCCACCCACTGCCAGTTGCCCACGTTCTGGGCGACGTCGGCGTCGACGAGCAGGTGACGGAAGTGGGCCTCGCCCACCCGCCAGTCCACCAGCAGGTTCTTGACGAGGAACGAGGCGCTGATCATGCGCGCCCGGTTGTGCATGGTGCCGTCGCTGCGGAGCTGACGCATGGCAGCGTCGACCACCGGGATGCCGGTGAAGCCGCCCTTCCACGCCGAGAGGTCCGCAGGGGCGTTGCGCCACTCGACCAGGTCGTACTTCTCCCGAACCGCCTTGAACGGCAGCGACGGGTTCTCGAAGAGCAGGTGCGCGTACCAGTCCCGCCACGCGAGCTGCCGCACGAACGCGGCTCGTCCCGGGGTGTCGTCGCCGACGAGGTCGACGACGGACCGGGGTGAGATCGTGCCGAGGCTGAAGTCCGTGGAGAGCGAGGACGTTCCGTCGGCGTCGAGTCGATCCCGCTCGGAGTCGTACGCGTCGACCCGTTCGAGGAAGGCCTCGAGCCGGTTCCACGCCTCGCGCTCGCCCTCGGGGTACTTCGCCGGCTCATCGAGACGGGGCAGCGCGTCGCCGGGGTGGTCGAGCACGACGGCCTCACCCGGCTGCGGCCACCCGTCGCGCTCGGTGGCCGACCAGGCCTTGAAATACGGCGTGAAGACCCGGTGGAGCACCCCCTTGGCGGTGGTGACGGCCCCCGGCGGCTGGACGAGCGTTCCCCACGAGGAGAGCACCGGAACCTCGAGGGCCTTGGCCACCCGTTCGTCGCGTCGGGTGGCGTAGGGCGTGACGTCGGCGTTCCAGTACACCCCTCCCGCCTTGTACCGGGCCACGACCTGCGGGACGAGATCGACAGGGTTGCCGATACGGACGTGCAGGCGCCCACCCACCCGTTCGAACAGCTCGTAGTCGAGCGCCTGGAGGCTGGCGAGAAGCTGACGGCGACGGAAGGGCCCGGCACGATCGAGGAGCCGGGGATCGAGGACGAACAGCGGAACGACCGCTTTGCGGTCGGCGGTCGCCGAGGCCCACGCGGGGTTGTCCTCCAGGCGCAGGTCGCGCCGGAACCACACGAGGCCGATCTCGTCCGACTGCATCACGGCAGGTTAGATCCTGCTCCCCTCGCGACCTGAACTTGTTCGCGATCCGCCCACGCGCCCGCGTCGCGCCGAGTCGAGGACCGCGGCGGCGATACGATCCCGCCTCCGACGGACCGGGGAGCGCAGATTGAAGACGGTCGGCCTCGTACTCGCCTACATCAGCGCACCGGGTCGCGAGCGAAACCTCCGCGTCGTGCTGTGGTTGCTCGTGATCCTCACCGCTCTGGTCACCGTCTTCAGCGTCCTGTTCCACGTCATCATGGCGAGCGAGGGCCGCGGGTTCGCCTGGATCACGGGCGTCTACTGGACGATGACGGTGATGTCGACGCTCGGACTCGGCGACATCACGTTCCACTCGGGCGCGGGTCAGGTCTTCACCATCGTCGTGCTGGTCACCGGGACCCTCTTCATCCTCATCATCTTCCCCTTCACCTTCATCCAGTTCGTCTTCATCCCGTGGGTCGAGCAGCGCAACCAGGCGCGGGCACCCCGCAAGCTGCCCGCCTCCACGTCGGGCCATCTGGTGCTGACCGACACCGGCACGATCGAAGACGCCGTGATCCGCCGGGCCGAGAACGCGAACGTGCCCTACGTGGTGATCATCCCGTCGCTGCCCGACGCGCTCGCCTTGTTCGACCGGGGCTACAAGGTGATGGTCGGCGACCTCGACAACCCGGACACGTACCGCAACGCCCAGATCGAGAACGCCGCGCTGGTCGCGGCCACCAACGCCGACGCCACCAACACCAACATCGCCTTCACGATCCGCGAGATCGACCCCGACGTCCCGATCGTGGCCACGGCCAACACCAGCGCAGCAGCCGACATCCTCGAGCTCGCGGGCTGCTCGGACGTGCTCCAACTCGGTGACCGGCTCGGCCGGGCCATCGCTCAGCGGGTGCTCGGCACCGACGCCCGGGCCCACGTGATCGACCGGATCGACACGCTCGGCATCGCCGAGGCCAGCCCGGCCGGTACCTCGCTCGTGGGCCAGACGCTACGAGAGGCGCGGCTGCGCGAGCGGTTCGGCGTCACCGCAGTCGGTGTGCGGCGACGCGGCCAGTTCTCCATGGCGTCGGCGCACACGCGGATCGAGGACGAGACGGTGCTCATCCTGGCCGGCGAGCTGGACCACCTCGAGGCCTACAGCGAGACGTTCGGCGTCGACCGCGGCATCGAGACCCCCGTGGTCATCGTGGGCGGGGGACGGGTGGGCCGGGCCGCCGGCCGGGCACTGGCCCGGGCCGGCATCGACTTCCGCATCATCGAGGAGCGCGACGATCGGATCCGGGACCCCGCCGTGTACGTCCACGGCGACGCCGCGCAGCTGAGCGTCCTCCAAGACGCCGGCATCGCGCACGCATCGGCGGTGCTGGTCACGACCCACGACGACGACATCAACGTCTACCTGACGATCGTCGCCCGCAAGCTCCGGCCCGACGTGCAGATCATCGCCCGCTCGAACCTCGACCGGAACGTGTCAACCCTCCACCGCGCCGGAGCCGACTCTGTGCTGTCCTACGCCTCGATCGGGTCGATGGCGATCTGGAACACGCTCGAGTTCAACGACACCGTCGTGCTCGCCGACGGGCTCGACCTGTTCCAGGTGTCCATGCCCCCCGCCATAGCGGGACGGTCCCTCCACGAGGTCGACGTCCGGGCCCACACGGGGTGCTCGGTCGTGGCGATCCAGCACGGTGAGCACACCGACACCAGCCCCGACCCGACCGTGCCGCTGCCCCCCGACGCCGAGCTCGTCGTCGTCGGCACCTCCGACGGGGCGCGGGAGTTCCACCGGCGCTACCCGGTCCAGGGTCCCGGCCCCCGGTAGGGACAGGCCCGGCCCCCGGTAGGGACAGGCCCGGTCAGGCGATCGGTCGGGACAGGCCCGGTCAGGCGATCGGTCGGCCGAAGGGCAGCGGGTCCACCCACGTGGCGAGGAACGCCTCGGCGCGCCGGCACGCGGCGAGCAGCGGACCGTCGTCGGCGTCGATCACCGTCGAGATCCCCGCCGCGATGGCGTCGGCCGCGGCTCGGCTGGCGTCGTCGACCGTGGCGCTCTCGGTGACGAAGACGGTTCCGGCCGTGGTGAGGAAGTCGGGCAGCACCTTGGTGCCCGACCGGCCGAACGTGGCGAGCGCCTTTGCCGTGACGGGGATCGCGCCGTAGGGCACGACGACACCGGCCTGCACGGTCGCCGCGGCGAGGTGGTCGATCGCTCCGGCCTTCGATCCGGCGAGCAGCACATCGACCGGCGCAGCCAGCGCCGCGCCCGACGGTTCGGTGAGGTCGAGGCCGCCGGCGAGCTGCTCGGCGTCGAAGCCCGACCCGTCGGGGGCCACGGCGCCACCCTTGCCGATGCTGACCGCGGAGATCACCGCACCCGCGGCCAACAGCTGGGCCACCAGCTCGTCGCCGGCCACGTCGAGGCCCTCGATGGCGACCGCGCGCCCGTCGAGACCGCCGGGACAGGCGGCGACCGCCGCGGCGACGACGCCCGCGGCGCGGACCGCGGCCCCATCGGACCAGATGAGGTCGGGGCGGTCGTCCGCGGCACGCAACGGGGCCAAGCCGTCGACGCTGAGCCCCTTGCCGGGCAGGGTGAGGAACCGGCCCGACGCGACCCACGGCTCGACCTCGGCCACGAACCCGGCGACGGCCTCGTCCCGGTTCTCCTTGGCGTTGATGCCCGCCGACGCGCCACCCACCTGCATCCCCAACGACGCGTAGCGGTAGGTCTCGGTGCGAGCCAGCCACGTGGCGCCATCGACCAGGACCTTCGGAGCCAGTCGGGTGACGCCGATCGACTGCTCGGCTGATTCGATGTCGAAGACGACGAACGCATCGACGCCGGACAGCTTCTCGGTCTTCACACCGAGGAGTTTGGCACCGTTCCCACCGCACCCCGGATTCGCGGCGCCCGGACCCGGTCGACCCCCAGCACGCCCCATTTGCAAGGATGCATCCATGGCACACGTCTCGACCACCGACTGCGACGTCGTGATCGTGGGTGCCGGCATCGTCGGGCTGGCCACCGCCCGGGCGCTGCTCGCCCGGACCCCATCGCTCACCGTGCGCGTCGTCGACAAGGAGGCGTCGGTCGGGGCGCACCAGACCGGCCACAACTCCGGGGTGATCCACTCCGGTCTCTACTACCGCCCCGGTTCGGAGAAGGCCCGGCTCTGCACCGCCGGTCGGGTCGAGCTGGAGGCCTGGTGCGCGGCCCGCGGCGTGGACCTCGAGCGATGCGGCAAGGTCGTGGTCGCCACCTCACCCGACCAGATCCCCGCGCTCCACGAGCTGCGCCGACGCGGCCTGGCCAACGGTCTCGACCTGGTGGCGCTCGATCGGAGTGGCCTGGCCGACCACGAGCCCTACGCCGACGGCGTCGGGGCGTTGTTCGTGCCGGCGACCGGCGTGATCGACTTCGGGGCGGTGGCCCGTCGCCTCGCCGACGACCTCCGCGCCGCGGGCGTGGCGTTCGAGCTGGCCAACCCCGTGGTCGCCGTGGACGAAGAAGCCGACGCCGACGCCGTCGCCGTCCACACGGTCGACGGCGTCCGACGGGCCCGCCACCTCGTCAACTGCGCGGGTCTGCACAGCGACCGGATCGCCCGCATGTCGGGCCTCGACCCCAGCGTCCGCATCGTGCCCTTCCGGGGCGAGTTCTCCGAGCTCGTCGCCGAGCGACGCCACCTCGTGCACCACCTCATCTACCCGGTTCCCGACCCCCGCTTCCCGTTCCTCGGCGCCCACTTCACGCGGGGGCTCGACGGGTCGGTCCACGTCGGGCCCAACGCGGTGCTCGCCTTCGACCGGGAGGGATACCGCTGGCGCGACGTGTCGGTGGGGTCGCTCCGCGAGCTCGGCACCGACGCCGCCACGTGGCAGCTGGCCCGCCGCTACTGGCGCACCGGCGCGGGTGAGGTCGGGCGGTCCCTCAGCCGTGCGCTGCTCGTGCGAGAGCTCCAGCGCCTGGTGCCCGACGTCCGCTCGGCCGATCTCGTGCGGGCCGGGAGCGGCGTGCGGGCCCAGGCCGTGCGCGACGACGGAACGCTGCTCGACGACTTCGCCATCGAGCAGACGCCGCGGTGCGTGCACGTCCTCAACGCACCGTCGCCGGCGGCGACCGCCTCGCTCGCCATCGGCGCCCGCATCGCCCACCAGGTCCTGGCCTGATCATCAGGAGCGCGGACGAGGGCGTGACCGAAGTCATGCTTGCAAATGCAAGCAAAAGGGTTGACGTCGCAAGCAGGCCACGGTTCACTGGACCGCATGGCAACCACCCCCTCGTTCGACACCCTCACCGAGATCCAGGACACCATCGTCGATGCTGTCGCCTCGATCCAGGAACCGGTCTCCACCGCGGTGGCCAAGGCTGCCGGCAGCCTCGAAGCCCGCATCCCCGAGCTGCCCGAGTTCCTCACCGACAACATCCCCTCGGTCCGCACCTTCGTCGACGGCCAGTACGACTTCACCATCCGCCTGGTCAACACCACCCACGACATCGCCCTCGCCGTCATCGACGCCGTCGAGCCGGTCACCACCAAGGTCAGCAAGGCCACCACCCGCACCACGACCAAGTCGGCGACCAAGAAGGCCGCCTGACCCAGCTCCGGACTCGGCTCCCCCGTCGAGTCCCGCCCGGCCGCTCTCCCCCAGCGGACCGAGGCCAGAGACCTCGACGATCCCCCCTCGTCGACGGTCCCCCGAACGGCCCTCTCCCCGAGGGCCGTTCGGCGTTTTTCCTCGCCCGCCGCGCCCGGCGACAAATCCCGACTTCTCCTGTCTCCTTTTGCGGGAAATGGCCCTATGATGACGCCGCAAGCCACCCACTCCCGCGCCGCCGTCAACGGGACGGCCGAGCGAACCGCAGAAGGAAGCACACCAATGGCACTTCGATTGGGCGACGAAGCCCCGAACTTCCAGGCCGACACCACCGAGGGACCCCTCGACTTCCACGAGTGGAAGGACGACTCCTGGGCGATCCTCTTCTCCCACCCGAAGGACTACACGCCGGTCTGCACGACCGAGCTCGGCACCGTCGCCAAGCTCAAGGGCGAGTTCGACAAGCGTGGCGTGAAGCCCATCGGCCTCAGCGTCGACGAGCTCCAGAACCACGAGGGCTGGTCCGCCGACATCGCCGACACCCAGGGCTACGCCCCGAACTTCCCGATCATCGCCGACTCCGACCGCGCCGTGTCGGACAAGTACGACATGATCCACCCGAACGCCGACAACACCCTCACCGTGCGCTCCGTGTTCATCATCGACGCCAACAACAAGGTGCGCCTCACGCTCACCTACCCGGCCAGCACGGGCCGCAACTTCGACGAGATCCTCCGGGTCATCGACTCGCTCCAGCTCACCGACAACTACAAGGTGGCCACGCCGGTCAACTGGCAGGACGGCGACGACGTCATCGTCGTACCCGCCCTGTCCGACGACGAGGCCAAGGAGCTCTTCCCCAAGGGCTTCACCCCGGTGCGCCCCTACCTCCGGGTCACCCCGCAGCCCAACAGGTGAGCTGACCAAGCAACCCGATACAACTGAACCACGACGAAGGAGAGACAGGCGGCCACCGGGCCGCCTGTCTCGCGTTCCGGGGAGCCCGCAGCGAACGAACGGGGCAGCACTAGGCTCGCCCGAGTTCTCAGCCTCAACCACAGGAGCGACCCGTGACGGTCACCGACCCCGGTACGGCATTCCCCACGCCACCTGCGCCCACGAACACTGCCGCGCGCGCCGTGCACGCCTCCAAGATCTACGGAAAGGGCGAGACCGCCGTTTCCGCCCTCGACGACGTCACCATCGAGTTCGCCAAGGGACGCTTCACCGCCATCATGGGCCCCTCGGGTTCGGGCAAGTCCACGCTCATGCACTGCGTCGCCGGACTCGACACGCTCACGTCCGGCCAGGTGTTCATCGGCGACACCGACCTCAGCTCGCTGTCCGAGAAGCAGCTCACCATCTTGCGCCGCGACACGATCGGGTTCATCTTCCAGTCGTTCAACCTGGTCCCGACGCTCACCGCCCGGGAGAACATCACCCTGCCCATGGACCTCGCCGGACGGAAGCCCGACGCCGGCTTCGTCGACCAGGTCATCGACACGCTCGGACTGAGCGACCGACTCAAGCACCGACCCTCCGAGCTGTCAGGTGGCCAGCAGCAACGGGTCGCCGTCGGTCGGGCCCTGGCCAGCCAGCCGGCGATCATCTTCGCCGACGAACCCACCGGCAACCTCGACTCCAAGTCCGGGACCGAGGTCCTCACCTTCATGCGCGACGCCGTCGATCGTCTCGGCCAGACCATCGTGATGGTCACCCACGATCCGACGGCCGCGTCCTACGCCGACCACGTCGTGTTCCTCGCCGACGGCAAGATCGTCGACACCATGGACCAGCCCACCGGCGAGAAGGTCCTCGACCGCATGAAGCGCTTCGGCGAGTAGCGGGCCGACCGCCACCTTCCCCGATGCCGTTCGACCCCTCATCCCTCGACGACGCGACCGAGCTGTTCCTCCGCGAGCACCACCTCGCGTCGCTCACCACCCTCCGACCCGACGGCACCCCGCACGTCGTGCCCGTCGGCTTCAGCTGGGATCGCGACAGCGGGCTCGTGCGCGTCATCACGTTCGCGCCCAGCCGCAAGGCCCGAAACGTCCTCGCACATCCCGGCGGGCGAGCCGTGGTCTGCCAGGTCGACGGCGGACGTTGGCTCTCCCTCGAAGGCACCGCGACGGTCACCGACGATCCCGACCGCGTCGCCGAAGCAGTCCGGCGCTACGCCGAGCGCTACCGCCCACCGGGTGAGCGCGCCGACCGCGTCGCGATCGAGATCCACGTCGACCGCGTCCTCGGGCGAGGCTGACCGCCCCCCGTCGAGGCGCCTGCGACAGGGGTCAGGCGTCGTAGGGCTTGATCTCGGCCGGGTCCCAAAAGGCCCGCAGGCTCGTGATCTTCGCATCGTCGTCGAGCACGACCGCGTCGATGATCTCGACCACGAGCTTGTCGTCGCCCACCGTGGTCACGGCGTGCATCGGCCAGGCGGCCTCGGTGCCCGCGACGCGCACCGGCCCGGTCGGCACCAACGTGATCGAGTCGCCCAAGGACTGGGACATCTCGAAGAACGCGGCGATGGCTTCACGTCCTTCGATGACCGGCGAGCCGACCGGGTCCTCCACACGGGCGTCGTCGGCGAAGAGGCCGACCCAGGCCTCGGTGTCACCGGCGGAGAAGTGGTCCAGGTAGCTGGCGATGGTGGCCTTGATCTGGTCTGCGGTTGCCATGGCGGGACTGTAACGCCCTCGCGGACGCCCATCAGGCGCGGAGGGCGAGTCCGCGATAGCTGTCGACGAAGCCGACCGTCCGGAGCAGCTCGGCGTGAGGCGACTCGGTGGTCGGGCCGCCATCGATGCGACCGAGCACCAGCTGACCCACCCGACCGTCCTTGACCAGCTGCACCAGACCCTCCACCCACCGGGGGTGTCGGCTTGCGGCATCGAAGGTGACCAGCGTGCGCCCACCCCGTTCGAGGTAGGCCGCCAGCTCACCCTCGACCAGCACCACGTGCGCGCCCGCCACCCGGGCGGGATGGCCCGCCGACGCAGGCCACGCCAGCGCCGCGCCATAAGGCTGGGCCGGATCGGTGGCGGCGACCACGACAGGAGCAACGTCGGCCACCTGGCCGACTGACGTGTCGTGGCGGAACGAGCGCAGCCGGTCGACCGCACCGGGCAGCGCGAACTGCGCCGCGCCCAGACCGGAGACGAAGTAGCCCCGACGCACCTGGCCACGCTCCTCGAGCGCCTTCAACACGGGGTAGACCCCGGCGAACCCGCCCCGCACACCTTCGGCCAGCACGGCCTCGCGGGTGAGCACGCCGTGGCGCTCGAGCAGCTGCAACGTGCGAGCGTGCGCCACCTCCGTGGACGACGGGCGGGGTTCGAGCAGGGGCGCGACGAGCGACCACCGCCCAGCCGCGCTCGACGGTGCGGTCGGGCGGCCCAGACCACCACCGAGGTTCGGCCGCCCCAGCGCGGGGCGCCGGCCGCGTGGCCGTGGGTCGCCGCGCCGACCACCCCGCCCTCCTCGCCGGGCACGTCCCGCGGTGCGAGCCCGCAGGGCGGCGAGCGAGTCGTTGGTGACGACCCCGACCCACACGAGATCCCACAGCGCGTCGAGGATCTCGTCGTCGGGCAGGCGCACCCCCACGTCGTCACCGGTGAGGGCCGCCGCGGCGCCCGTGCGGGCCGCATCGGAGATGGCCGGCCAGAACGAAGCCCCCTGATCGCCCAGGTGGCGGCGGATGGCGTCGTGGACCGGCGAGCTCGGCAAGTCGGAGAGCTCCGAGTCGACCTCGGCATCGGTGGGCGCGGCGGCGAGGCGGACAGCCCCGAGCTCAGCAGCGACGCCATCGGCCTGGTCGGAGGCCTGGTCGGAGGCCTGGTCATCGGCCGGCGCGACCGATGCCAGCTCGGGAAGCCCGACCGGATCGACCAGCAGGCCTGCGGCCTCGCGGAACAGCAGCCGGACCCGCCCGTCGGTGGCGCCGATCGCGCCCGCGCCGACCCACACGAGATCGCCCGAGGTGCACAGCGCGTCGAGGGCGGCGGGCGTGTAGCCCACCACCCTCGGGCCGAGGACGTCGGACTCGAGGTTCGACGCCGGCAACGCCAACCCCTGGAGCGAGCCGATGACCTCGACCAGGGCGTCGCCGCCCCGCCGTGGGGTGACCACGTCCTGCCAGTCGAGGAGGAACCGGGCCAGGGCCGGCGCCTCGACCGGCTCGATCTCGCGGCGCAGGGCGGCGAGCGAACGGCGCCGGAGCTGGCGCAGCACGTCGACGTCGCACCACTCGCGATCGGTGCCCTCGGGCCGAAACGCCCCCCGCACGACCGAACCGTCCCGCTCGAGCCCGACGAGCGCCGCGCCGACGCGCTCGACGGAGGCCCCGAGGTGGCGCACGGCGGCATCGGTGACGAAGGGCCCGTGGGTGCGGGCGTAGCGGGCGACGAGATCGACCAGCGGTGAGCTCACCGGGTCGGTGAACGCCGAGGGCAGGCCGACGGGGACAGCCACCCCGAGCGCGTCGCGCAGCCGCGCCGCGTCCTCGGCCGCACCCCACCGCTCGTCACCCACGGGGATGGCCCGATGCTGACGACCAAGATCGCCGAGCCACGCGACGACCTGGTCCGATGTGGCCTCGGATCGCGCCGCGAGATCGTCGACCGACAACGGGCCGAGGATGCGGAGCAGGTCGTGCAGCTCGTCGGCGTCGCGGGCCTGACGTCCCGGCACGAGACGTTGCAGCTCCAGCTCGAGGTCGGCCAGCACCTGCGCGTCGAGCAGGTCGCGCAGCTCCTCGGCACCGAGGAGGTCGCGCAACAGGTCGCGGTCGAGCGACAGCGCCGCGGCCCGTCGCTCGGCGAGCGGCGCGTCGCCCTCGTACATGTACATGGCGATCCAGCCGAAGAGCAGCGACTGGGCGAAAGGCGACGCCCGAGGGGTGTCGACCGGGACCAGCCGGATGCGACGAGAACGAAGGTCGGTGAGCACCTCGCGCAGCGCCGGGAGGTCGAAGACGTCGTTCAGGCACTCGCGGGTGGTCTCGAGCAGCACGGGGAAGTCGGGGTAGCCGGCCGACACGGCCAGCAGGTCGGCGGCGCGCTGGCGCTGCTGCCACAGCGGCGTGCGCCGGTCGGGTCGGCGGCGGGGCAGCAAAAGCGAACGGGCCGCGCACTCGCGGAACCGGGCCGCGAACAGCGAGGTCTGCGGCAGCTGCGCGACCACGACGTCGCGGATCTCGTCCGGGTCGATGAGCAGCTCGTCGAGCGGGAACGAGTCGGCCGACTCGGGCAGGCGGATGACGATGCCGTCGTCGCTCCACATGAGCTCGACGTCGAGGCCCTGCCGCTCGGCGAGCCGCGCCTGGATGGCCATGGCCCACGGCGCGTGCACCTGAAGGCCGAACGGCGTGAGGATGCACACGCGCCAGTCGCCGATCTCGTCCTTGAACCGCTCGACCACCACCGTGCGGTCGTCGGGCACGGCTCCGCCCGAGGCCTCGGCCTGCTCGTCGAGGTAGCCGAGCAGGTTGCGAGCGGCGCGCTCGTCGAGGCCGTGACGCCCGCGCAGGCGCGCCGACGCCTCCTCGGTCGACACCGCCCGGAGCTCGCGCACGAACGCGCCGACCGCCCGCCCCAGCTCCAATGGGCGTCCCGGACCGTCGCCGTGCCAGAACGGCATGCGACCGGGTTGGCCCGGGGCCGGGGTGACCACGACGCGGTCGGGGGTGATGTCCTCGATGCGCCACGTGCTGGCCCCGAGCAGGAACGTCTCGCCCGGCCTGCTCTCGTAGACCATCTCCTCGTCGAGCTCACCCACCCGGGTGCCGTCGGGGAGGAACACGCCGTAGAGCCCCCGATCGGGGATGGTGCCACCGCTGGTGACCGCCAGCCGTTGCGAGCCGGCACGACCGCGCACCACCCCCGCGGCACGGTCCCACGCGACGCGGGGCCGGAGCTCGGCGAACGCCTCGGACGGGTAGCGACCGGCGAGCAGATCGAGCACCGCGTAGGCCACGTCGTCGGACAGCTCGGCGAAGTTGGCCGCACGACGCACCACCGCGAGCAGCTCGTCGACGGGCCAGTCGTCGAGCGCGGTCATCGCCACGATCTGCTGGGCGAGGACGTCGAGCGGGTTGCGCGGGTAGCGCGTGTGCTCGATGAGGCCCTGGTTCATGCGGTCGACGACGACAGCCGCCTCGACGAGGTCGGCCCGGTGGTTGGGGAAGACCTTGCCCTTGGACGGCTCGCCCACCTGATGACCGGCGCGGCCGATGCGCTGCAACCCTCGCGAGACCGCACCGGGCGACGCCACCTGGATGACCAGATCGACCGCACCCATGTCGATGCCGAGCTCGAGCGAGCTGGTAGCGACGATGGCCTTGAGTCGGCCCTGCTTGAGGTCGTCCTCGATCTGGAGTCGACGCTCGCGCGACAGCGAACCGTGGTGCGCCATGACGAGGTCGCGCTCGGGGGGCGTGCCGGTGGCCTCGGCGGATCGGCTGACGCCCTCGGCGGCCAGCTCGTTGAGCCGGGTGGCGAGTCGCTCGGCCAGGCGCCGGGCGTTCACGAAGATGATGGTGGAGCGGTGCGCCTGGACCAGCTCGACCAGCTCGGGGTGCATCGACGGCCAGATGGATCGGGTCGTGGACGGCGGGCCGGCGTCGCCGGGACCGGGCTCACCGAGCGCGCCCATGTCGTCGACCGGCACGACGACCTCGACCTCGAGCGGCTTGCGCACCCCGGCGTCGACCAGCGTGACCGGTCGCGGTCGCGGGCGCGGGTGTCGTTCGGTCTCGTCGGGAGCCGGGTCCTCGTAGCCACCGAGGAAGCGGGCGATCTCGTCGAGCGGCCGCTGCGTGGCCGACAGCCCGATGCGCTGGAACGGCTGGTCGGTGATCTCGGCCAACCGCTCCAACGAGAGCGCGAGGTGTGCACCGCGCTTGGTGGCGGCCAACGCGTGGATCTCGTCGATGATCACCGCCTCGACGCCGCGCAACGTGTCGCGGGCGCTGGAGGTGAGCATCAGGTACAGCGACTCGGGGGTGGTGATGAGCAGATCGGGGGGCGTGCGGATGAGCGCCCGCCGTTCGCTGGGCGACGTGTCGCCCGTGCGCGTGCCCACCGTGGGCAGGTGCGCATCGACGCCCAGCCGTTCGGCGGCCAGGGCGATGCCGTGCATGGGCGCCCGGAGGTTCTTCTCGACGTCGACCGCCAGCGCCCGCAGCGGCGAGAGGTAGAGCAGGCGCGTGCGCCGGGTCTTGTCCTCGGGCGGATCTTCGCTGGCGAGCCGATCGAGGCCCCACAGGAACGCGGCGAGGGTCTTGCCCGAGCCGGTGGGGGCCAGCACGAGGGTGTGGTCGCCCGCGGCGATGGCCGGCCACGCCTGGGCCTGCGCGGCGGTGGGGGCGGGGAACGCGGTGCGGAACCAGGACGCGACCGGGTCGCTGAACTGATCGAGCACGTCGACGCGCCCCGCGTCGACCGGGTCATCGGGCACCCCGTCACCGTACCGGCGCGCGGTGACAGCTTCGCCGGGCACCGACGGTCGCCGTCCATCGGTGCGACGGCGGACCCGTCGCCGTACACTCCCGCCCATGGCTAGCTACAAGACACCTGAGTGGCATCCGGCCTTCGAGGAGTACTGCGAGGCCATCTTCGAGCTTCGCGAGGACGACGTCGACGTCATCCAGGCCCGCATCGCCGAGCGCCTCGACGTCTCCCGACCCGCCGTCTCCGAGATGATCCGTCGTCTCGAGAAGAACGGCCTCGTCGCCGTCGACGACGGCGCGATCCGCCTCACCGAGGACGGCACCCAGCTGGCCGAGAGCGTCGTGCGCCGCCACCGCCTCGCCGAGCGGTTCCTCACCGACGTCCTCCACCTGTCGTGGTCCGAGGCCCACGTCGAGGCCGGTCGCTGGGAGCACGTCATCTCCGACCGCGTCGAAGCCGCCATGGTCGAGCTGCTGGGCGACCCCAGCACCTGCCCTCACGGCAACCCCATCCCCGGCGCCGACTACCACCCGCCGGCCATGGTGAGCCTCACCGAGCTGGCCGTCGGCGACGGGTTCACCGTCCGGCGCATCCCCGAGGAGCTCGAGTTCACGCCTGGCCTGCTGGAGTTCCTCGAGGACTCCTCGCTCCAGCCCGGCTACAGCGGAACCATCACCGCGTCTTCACCCGACGGCACCACCACCGTCGAGATCGAGGGCAAGCACGTGGGCATCGGCAGCTTCGCCAGCGCCCGCATCCTCGTCACCTCCGGCTGACCCGCTCACCGGTTCGGCTAGGGCTGCTCCGACCGCGCTTTCGGCCGCGCTCGGACCTATTCGGCCAGCGCTTCGGGGAGCGGCTGGGCGTGCACCAGCGCCAGACGCTTGGTGGCCCGGGTGAGCGCCACGTAGAGCGCCCGGAGGCCCTGCGCCTGCTCGTCGACGACGGCCGCGGGCTCCACAACCACGGTGGCATCGAGCTCGAGGCCCTTCACCAAGCTGACCGGCACGACCGTGACCCGCTGGTCGAGGCCGTGGCGCGTGGCCCGGCCGTGGTCGATCCCGGCGTCGGCGAGCGCCTGCGACACCACCTCGACGAGCGTGGCCGGGCAGATGACCCCCACCGAACCGGGATCGACCGCGTCGATCTCGGTGCGCACGGCCTCCACCACGACATCTTCGAGGCGTTCGCCCGCACGCACACCGAGCAGTCGGGGCACGCTGCCCACGTCGCGCACAGACCTGGGCGGCTTCAGCTCGGGCGCAGCGACGCGCAGCACCCGCGCCGCGAGCGCCATGTTGGGCGCCGGGAGGCGATAGCCGATGGTGAGCTCGGCGCGCCGCGCCGGACGCTTGGCGGGCAGGTGCTCGAGCACCTCGTCCCAGTTCCGATGCGCCCACGCGCCCGTGGCCTGGGCGATGTCACCGACGATGGTCATCGACCCGTTGAGCGACCGACGTTCGAGCATGCGGAGCTGCATCGGGGACAGGTCCTGAGCCTCGTCGACCACGATGTGGCCATAGGTGCGGATCTCCTCGTCGGGCATCGGTTCGCCCGGGACCTTCTTGCGGGGCTTCGGACCCAACACGCCACGCGCCTCGTCGAGCAGCGGGGCGTCGTCGTTGGTGAACATGATCGGATCGGGCCGGTCCGGGTTCCGGCCTTCGCCGTACCGGGCCACCCACGGGCGATAGAGGCTGGCGATCTCGTCGTCGTCGAACCACCGGTGCGCCGCGCTGCGCAGCAGCGCCCGTGACCCGAGCAGGTCGTGGAGGAGATCGACGGGGGACAGCACCGGCCACATCCACTCCAGGGCGGCACGCACCGACGGGTCGGCGCGGAGCCGCTCACGCACGTCTCGGGCCTCGAGGTCGCCTCGGCCGCTGCGGGCCAGGGCGGCGAACACCTCGGACACCACGAACTTCCGCGCTGCGTTGTGTCGGCGGTACCGCCGGCGGGCCTCGTCGACGATGCGTCGGCTGTCGGCCCGGGTGAGCCGCAGGTGCTGGAGCCCGTAGCCCACCACCAGGTCGTCGCGGATGGCCCGCTGGCGGTCGCGCACGGCGCGGCGCAGGACGTCCGCCATGCGCAGGTCGCCCTTGACCCGAGCGGTGAGGCCCCGGTCGTAGCCGATCATGCGGGCGTCGGGGACGAGATCGGCGAGCACCGCCAGCTCGACGCCGGCCTCGCCCAGCGACGGCAGGACCTGCTCGATGTAGCCGAGGAACAGCCGGTTCGGTCCGACCACCAGCACACCTTGTCCTTCGAGCGGGAACCGGTGCGTGTAGAGGAGGTAGGCCGCCCGGTGCAGCGCGACGACGGTCTTGCCCGTGCCTGGACCGCCCTGCACCACGAGGACGCCAGGCATCTCGGCCCGGATGATCTCGTCCTGCTCGCCCTGGATGGTGGCGACGATGTCGGACATCTGGCCGGTGCGGTTGGTCTCGAGCGCGGCGAGCAGGGCGCCGTGGCCGCGGACCTGCGAGCCAGAGTCGCCGTCGCGCCCGTCGAGGCCCAGGGCACGGGCCGCGTCGCCGAACAGCTCGTCTTCGATGCCGAGCAACGTGCGCCCGCGGGTGGCGAAGTGGCGTCGCCGCATGAGCCCCATGTCCTCGCGACCGGTGGCTCGGTAGAACGCCTCGGCCACCGGGGCGCGCCAATCGACGACGACCACGTTCTGGTGCTTGTCGGACACCGCGATGCGCCCGATGTAGAAGCGCTCGTCGGTGCCGTCGGCACCGACGGCGGCGGGGTCCGCATCGCCGTTGGCCGCGGGGTCCACATCGCCGTTGGCCGCCTGATCGCCGTTGGCCGCCTGATCGCCATTGGCTGGTTGATCGCCATCGGCTGGTTGGGTGTCGCGTTCGAGTC
>CAZALT010000075.1:0-16368 GCA_964485515.1 uncultured Rhabdothermincola sp.
GGATGAACGGCACCTCGTTGGCGAAGCTGCCGAGCCAGTCGATGCGGTTGATGAGGGCGGTGACCTGCGGGAAGGTGCGGACCTCGGTGAGCTTCTCGTAGCCGCGGTGCATGTAGCCGCACAGCGGATCGGCCGACGTGATCATCTCGCCGTCGAGCTTGGCCACGATGCGCAGCGTGCCGTGCGTGGCGGGGTGCTGCGGGCCGAGGTTGATGGTCATGCCCTCGGTCTCGAGCTCGAGGTTGACCCGGCCGTCGGCGGCCTGGGCCGCGATGTAGGCGAGCTGGCGGCGGTCGAGGAGCTCCTCGGCGGGCTGCTGGGTGGCGGTCATTCGGTGGCCTCCCCGGCTGGTGCGGCGGCATCGCCCGCTTCGCCCTCGACGGGCGCATCGGGGTCGACGGGCATGGGCTCGACGTCGACGATGCCCGGCCACGGCTTGACCCGTCGGGCGAGCAGCGGGAAGTCCTTGCGCAGCGGATGGCCCTCGAAGCCCAGCGGCAGGTAGAGCTTGCGGGGGTTCGGGTGCCCGTTGAACGTGAACCCGAACATCTCGGCGGTCTCGCGCTCGTGCCAGTCGGCACCGGCGTAGATGTCGGAGATGGTGTCGATCGACAGGTCGTCGTCGGGGAGGTCGACCTTGAGGATGACGCCGTTGGCCTCGGCGATGCCGTAGAAGCGGGCGAACACCTGGAACCGGGTGTCGCCCCCGGCGTACCCGGTGGTCATGGGCTCGTCGTCCCCATCGCCGTCAGCGGGGGGCTCGGGTGGGGTGAGCACCAGGTCTTCCTGGGCGTCCATGTCGCGACCGAACGGCGAAGGCATCCAGTCGATGCCGGAGAGGAAGTCGAAGAACTTGTAGCCGAGCGTGTGGCGCACGAACAGGATGGTGTCGCGCCACGAGTCGCGGTCGACGCGCACCCAGAGGGTGTCGTCGACGCGGATGTGCGAGCCGACGACGGCGTCGCCGAGCGCGGACGTGAACCGATCGAGGAGGGCCTCGAGCTTCTCGTCGCGGGGCGCCTCGACGGCTTCGACCTCTTCGCCGGTTGTGGATTCGGGAGCTTCGGTGTCAGATGGCAACGCTCTCCCCCTTCCAACGCTCGACGATGTCCTCGTTCTGGATGCGTTCCTGGAGCAGCACGATGGCTTCGAGGAGCGCCTCGGGCCGTGGCGGGCAGCCGGGCACGTAGACGTCGACGGGGATGAGCTGGTCGACGCCCTTGGTCACCGAGTAGCTGTCCCAGTAGGGGCCGCCGCAGTTGGCGCAGCTGCCCATGGAGATGACGTACTTCGGGTCGGGCATCTGCTCGTAGAGCCGCACCAGAGCGGGGCTCATCTTGTCGGTCACCGTGCCGGCGATGACCACGAGGTCGGCCTGGCGCGGGCTGGCCGGGAACGGGATGACCCCGAGGCGCATGACGTCGTAGCGGGGCGACGCGAAGGCAGCGCCCATCTCGATGGCGCAGCACGCCAGGCCCCACTGCCAGACCCACAGCGAGTACTTGCGGCTCATGTTCAGCAGGAACGTGAGCGGTTTCGGGACCTTTCCGCTCTCGACTAGACCCACTGGAGGACCTTCTTCCGCCAGGCATAGACGAGGCCCAGCAACAGGATGGCGATGAAGATGAACATCTCGACGAGACCGAAGGCGCCGTAGACCTCGAGCTGCGTGGCCCACGGGAAGATGAACACGGCCTCGACGTCGAAGAGCACGAAGAGCAGGGCGAAGACGTAGTAGCGGATCTGGCTCTGGCTCCAGCCGCTGCCGACCGGGTCGACGCCGGACTCGTAGACGATGTACTTCTGCTCTTGGGGGCGGGTGGGGCGCAGGATCTTGGAGATGCCCAGGACCAGGCAGCCCATACCCACACCAACACCGAGGAAGATCGCCACCGTGAGGTACTGGCGCACGAACTCCGAGTAGTCAGACATCGGTCTCCGACACTAGTGAAACGGCGCACAAGGCATGAAATCGACCTTGGGCACGATCAGGGGTGAGAAACGCCCGAGAAGGGCGTTCGACGGCGGTTTTCCAGCTCAGATCGCGGACGGAACGACGACGATCCGGACACACGTGCCTCGGTGCCCTCCAGCGCCGTGCACAGGTGCTCCGTTGTCTTACCA
Organism: uncultured Rhabdothermincola sp.; assembly: GCA_964485515.1. Classification (GTDB taxonomy): domain Bacteria; phylum Actinomycetota; class Acidimicrobiia; order Acidimicrobiales; family Acidimicrobilacustridaceae; genus CAZALT01. The sequence goes on from CAZALT010000075.1 coordinate 2,125, forward strand.
CGGCCAGCCCCCGAACCCCGAAATGAGGGGTTCAGATCTGTCCCTCGGCATCATCGCCTGAGCGGTACGGAGGCCAACGATCGACCAGTACCGCTGGAGCCCACGTGGGCCACTGGGGCGAGCCGACGCAGAAGCCCTGCGAGAACAGGGCGACGATCCCCGGGCCTTCGTGGTGGCTGTTGTCCCAGAACGTCGCGGTGTCGACCCGATCGACGGCTTCCGAGACGATCGGCCACAGCCGGACCCATCGTTGTCGGATCTTCTGCTCCGGAACATCGTGGCCTCCTGCCACCACCCGCGCCGAGACTCGGTGAACCGCGAGCTCGGCCGGGACCATCACGACGTGCAGCGCTACCTCGTAGCCGGCATCGTTCGCCCGATCGATGAGCTCGAGCTTCGACGGATGGGAGAACACGGTCTCGGCGATCAGTGGGCGGTTCAGCGCGATGAGGCGACGACGGGTCTCCTCAGCGATCTTCGCCGCGTCGTAGGAATGCCCCATCGGGTCTTCTGGCCATCGAATCTTGGCGATCTCGTCGGCGTTGACGAAGGTCGATCCGGGCACCACCGGTTCGAGCACCAGCTCGACGAAGGTGCTCTTCCCCGCGCCGTTTGGCCCAACGATCAGATCGAGGCGGCTCATCCGATGACGGACTCGCTGCCGTCAGGTCGGTGTTCGACCAAGTTCCCGTCGTCGTCGAGCGCGACCGTGGTGATGCCTCGGGCCCACGCCACGGCACCGAACGACGTCACCTGGGCCCGCTGCTGAATCGTCGCGTCGATCTCAGCGTTCGCGACGGTTCGCTCCGTGCGATCGAGGTCGGACAACGACAACTCCCCACGCAACGCCTGCTCGATGCGGAGGCGCGAGGCGCTCTCGCGAGAAGACACCGCGCGCCCAACTCGGATCCAATGGTCCAGTTGCTGTTTGGCCGAGCGGCTCTGGCGTGCGCCTTCGACCGTGGCCGAGTCGATGAGATCGACCGCCACACGAGTTGGCTTGTCTGCTCCCATGCAAGGCTCCTTCTCTTCCTACGCGATGTATCGATCTGCGACAGATCGTACAGGGCGCAGCCGTGACGGCTCCTTCGCGGCCGTGAACCTCAGCGCCACGAAGGACGGCTATCCGAGGCACCCCCGCAACCCGGCGAGCAGCACCGTGGGGACGGCCAACCACCGGAACACGTGGACGCGGGCGCGGAGGACGAGGAGGAGGTCGTCAGCTGCCGGAGTCGGCGGAGGCTTCGGCGGAGGCTTCGGCGCCGGTGTCGGCGGGCGCCTGGCCGAGACCGGCCATGAGCTCCTCGAGGGTGGGCGAGGCGGCCGCCGGGTCGGGCAGGTTGACCAGCACCGGAGTGGCCTTGGTCGCCGGATCGAGCACCGTGTCGGGCAGGACGCCCATGACGATGGTGACCACGAAGCAGATGGCGATGGCCAGGCCGGCGCTGAACGGCACCTTGATGTCGCCGGCCTTCTCGACACCGGTTCCCGACACGATCTCCCCGTGGTCGTCGCCCGACATGTACATGGCGATGATCAGGCGGAGGTACAGGAAGGCGGCAGCCACCGCCGAGACCATGGCGATGATCGCCAGTGGCCACGAGTGGGCATCGACCGCGGCGTCGATGGCATAGAACTTGGCGAAGAAGCCCGACGTGAACGGCACACCGGCCTGGGCCAGCAGCAGGACCGAGAAGACCAGGGCGAGCAGCGGGTTGGTCTTGGCCAGTCCGCGGTAGTCGTCGATCGAGTTGTTGGCGTCACCCTTGCGGCTGACCACCGAGATGATGCCGAAGGACCCGGCGACCATGAACACATAGGCCGCTGAGTAGAACAGCACGGCCGAGATGCCGAGCGCCGTGCCCGACTGGACAGCCATGAGGATGAAGCCGGCGTGGCTGATCGACGAGTACGCCATCATGCGCTTGACGTTGGTCTGCACGATGGCGAACAGCGCACCGAGCACGAGCGACAAGATCGACAGGGCGTAGATGAGCGGCTGCCAGTCGGCCTTGTAGGTCTCGAAGGCGACCATGAACACCCGGACGAGACCGGCGAAGGCGGCGGCCTTCACGGCGGCGGCCATGTAGGCCACCGACGGCGTGGGTCCGCCGTCGTAGGCGTCTGGGCTCCACGAGTGGAACGGCACGGCACCGATCTTGAAGGCGAAGCCCACGAGCAACATGGCCAGGCCGATGAGCAGCAGGGCGTTCGACGTGAGGAAGTTCGCGGCCAGGAAGTTCTTGATTCCGATGAGGCTGGTGGTGCCCGTGGCGCCGTACAGCAGGGCGATGCCGTAGAGGAAGAACGCGGACGAGAAGCCGCCGAGGATGAAGTACTTGAAGCCGCCTTCTTGCGACTCGACCCGGCGCAGGTTCATGGCGGTGAGGATGTAGACGGCGAGCGACAGCGTCTCGAGCCCGATGAAGAGCACGATGAGGTCGTTGGCCATCGCCATGAGGATGCCGCCGAAGGCCGACAGCATGACCAACACGTAGAACTCGGGACCGTCCATCTCTTCGCGGCGGAGATACGAGCTGGCCAGCAGCGCCGAGATGAACACCGCACTGAGGATGACCAGGGTCATGAAGCACGTGAAGCCGTCGATGCCGACCGCGCCGGCGATGGTGCTGTACGGCCCCGTGCCGTTGGGGTTGGTGAGATCGATCCAGAAGATGGACGACCAACCCTGGACGCGGGCCCAGGTGGGAAGCACGGCGATGGCCGCGGCCACCGAGATGCCCACGGTGTAGAGGGCGTAGAAGCCCTTGAACGTGCGGCCGCGCATCAGCGAGACGATGGTGAGCAGCACGAGCGCGCCGACACCGAGGATGATGACCGGCGCCAGGCCGGTCCACTCGATGGTCGGAGCGGGCAGCACCTGCGATGCCGTGGCGGGATCAGCCGAGATGGGCGTCGGCGCGATGAGGGTCGGGTCCTGGAAGATCAATGCCCCGCCTCCTCTTGGCTCGTGGCCGACACATCGGACTCGTGGTCATCGGACGCGTGCTCGGACTCGGCGTCGTCTGATCCGGTGAAGAACCGATCGGCGCACCGCTGCTGGTCCTGCTTGGCCACGATGTCGTGGTCGTCGAGCCGGCTGGCATCGACCTGGATGCGATCCTTCGCGCCGTCGGCGGCGATCTCGTGGCTCTCCCCGGCCGGTGCCGCAGCGTCGTCGTGGGTCGCCTCGGCCTCGCCGTGGTGGCCCTCGGCCGCGGCGGCGATGGCGTCGCGGTCGAGTCCGGTGCCGGCTTCGCTCTGGGGGATCTCCCAGCCGTCGACGCTGCACTCGACGTGGACGAGCAGCGCGTCGACCGACGGTTGGATGCGGTCGAGCATCGGCTTGGGATACACGCCGATGAACACCATCAGGCCGATGAGCGGGAGGATCGTGAGCTTCTCGGTGAGCGACAGATCGGGGAAGGTGCGGTTGGCCTCATCGGGCTCGCCGTGGAACGACCGCTGGTAGGCCCACAACATGTAGAGCGCGGCGATGATGACGCCGGTGGCGGCCACGACGGCCCACCAGCGATGCGACACGAACGTGCCGATGAGCACGAGGAACTCGCCGACGAAGCCGTTGAGGCCGGGCACGCCGATCGAGGCGAGCATCGATACCATGAAGGCGCCGGCGAACCACGGGGCCACCTTCTGGAGGCCCTTGAGCTGGCTGATCTCGTAGGTGTGGCGGCGCTTGTAGATCCAGCCGAGGAGGATGAACAGCGCGCCGGTGGTGATGCCGTGGTTGATCATCACCATCACCGAGCCCTGGAGGGACTCGGAGCTGAGCGCGAACAGACCCACGACGGCGAAGCCCATGTGCGACACCGACGAGTAGGCCACGAGGCGCTTCATGTTGCGCTGCATGGCCGCGACGACGCCGGCGTAGATGATGCCGATGACCCCGAGCGTCAGCATCACCGGCGCGAACCAGACCGACGCTTCCGGGAACAGCCACAGGCCGTAGCGCAAGAACCCGTAGGTGCCGAGCTTGAGGAGCACACCGGCGAGGTCGATGGACCCGGCGGTGGGCGCCTCGGTGTGGGCGTCGGGCAGCCAGGTGTGGAACGGGAACACCGGGGTCTTCACCGCGAACGCGATGGCGAAGCCGAGGAACAGCCACCGGCCCATGCCCTGGCTGAGCGCGTCGGAGGCCACGACCTTCTGGAGGTCGAAGCTGATCGTGCCGCCGTCGCCCGCCTTGGCCGTCACGGCCAGCACCACGATCGACACGAGCATGAACGCCGAGCCGAACATGGTGAACAGGAAGAACTTGGTGGCGGCGTAGACCCGACGGCCGTGACCCCAGCGTCCGATGAGGAAGTAGAGGGGCACGAGCGTGAGCTCGAACATGATGAAGAACAGGAACAGGTCGAGCGTGAGGAACACGCCCATGCAGCCCGCTTCGAGCAGCGTGATCCAGAGGTAGTACCCCTTCTCGTCGTGATCGGGCTTCGCCGCGAACAGCGCGATGGGGAACAGGATCGCGGTGAGCACGACCAGGAACAGGGAGATGCCGTCGACGCCGAGCACGAACTTGATGTCGAGGGACTGGACCCACTCCTGGGACACCACGAACTGGAAGCCCGGGTCGCCCGTCTGGAACTGCACCAGGACGTAGAGCGAGAACGCGGCCACGGCCATGCCGGTGAGGATCGACACCAGGCGGTGCAGCTCGGGACGCGATTTGGGGATGAAGGCGATGACGACGGTGCCGATGATCGGCAGCAGCACGATGGCGGGCAGGACCGGGAAGGTGGCCGACGCGTGGGCGGCCTCGGCGGCGAAGACGGCGGCGCTCATGAGCTGAGTCCCGTGATGCGGCTGAACATGTAGGCGATCAGCGCGACGGCACCGATCGTGATCATGAGGGCATAGAGGCGCACGTAGCCGTTCTGCAGGTGGTGGAGGATGATGCCGGAGTAGCGACTGAGACGTCCCACGCCGTTGACCGCGCCATCGATGGCGACGGCGTCGAACTTGGCGGTGGCCGAGAAGCCCTCACGGCCCGGGCCGCCCATGAACTTGGCGATGCCCCAGTCGTAGAACCAGGCCCAGGCGAAGAGCTTGGGCTCGATGACCCGCGGGTCGAAGCTGTGCTTGAGCCAGCCCGCCCAGGCGATGGCGATGCCGCCGAGCGCCACGATCGTGGACACCACCAGCAGGATCACGATGTTGGCCGTGCTGAGGTGGAGGTGCACCGAGTTGGCCTCGAACACCGGGGCGAGCCAGTTCTCGAGGAAGTGCGCGCTCTTGGGGAACGGCAGGTTGAGCAGTCCGGCGGTGGCGGCGAAGAAGGCGAGGATGACGAGCGGGACCGTCATCGTCCACACCGACTCGTGGGGCTTGAAGTCGGGTCCGATGTGCTCGTTGTGGGGCGGTTCGGGGTAGGCCGACGCGTCGACGTCGATGGCGTAGCCGGGGCCACCGGATGCGACGAGCACCGAGGCCTCGGCCTGCGCCGCGGCTTCGAGCTGGGCATCGGTCTGCTCGTCCACCGCGGCGGCTTCGACCGAGGCGTTGTGCTCACCGGCGTTGGCATAGGTCTGCCAGTGCTCCTTGCCGAAGAACGTCCGGAACGTGACCCGGCTCATGTAGTACGCGGTCATCAGAGCGGTGACCATGCCGACGGCGTAGAGAGCCTTGTTCTCCTGGAAGGCGTACGTGAGGATCTCGTCCTTCGAGAAGAAGCCCGAGAGCGGCGGCACGCCGGCGATGGCCAACCACGAGATGACGAAGGTCCAACACGTGTAGGGCATGTACTTCTTGAGCCCGCCCATGCGCCGCATGTCCTGCTCTTCGTGCATGCCGTGGATGACCGAGCCCGAGCCGAGGAACAGGCACGCCTTGAAGAAGGCGTGGGTGATCATGTGGAAGATCGCCACCCAGTAGGCGCCGATGCCGACGGCGAGGAACATGTAGCCGAGCTGGCTGATGGTGGAGTAGGCCAGCGCCTTCTTGATGTCGACCTGGGCCATGGCGATGGTGGCGGCGACAAGGGCGGTGAGCGCACCGGTCCAGGCGATGACCTGGGGCATCCAGTCCCACGACGCGGCGAGCATCGGGTTCATGCGGCACATGAGGTAGACGCCGGCGGTCACCATGGTGGCGGCGTGGATGAGGGCGGACACCGGGGTGGGGCCGGCCATGGCGTCGGGCAGCCACACGAACAGCGGGATCTGGGCCGACTTGCCGATGGCACCGATGAACAGCATCACCATGATGAACGTGGCCGTCGACGCCGCGGCACCGGCCGCGACCGGCAGGAACTGGGTGTAGGTGATCGTGCCGAACGTGAAGAACACGGCGAACATCCCGACCATGAAGCCCCAGTCACCGATGCGGTTGGTGACGAAGGCCTTCTTGCCGGCGCTGGCGTTCTCCGGCTTCTCGAACCAGAACGAGATGAGGAAGTAGGAGCAGGTGCCCACGCCCTCCCAGCCGAGGAAGGTGAGGAGCAGGTTGTCGCCCAGCACCAGCACGATCATCGAGAACAGGAACAGGTTCAGGTACAGGAAGAACTTGGCGAACCGGGGATCGCCGTGCATGTACCCGATCGAGTACAGGTGGATCAGCGTGCCGATGCCCGTGATGAACAGGATCATGGTGCTCGACAGCGGGTCGAACAGATACCCGGCGCCGACCTCGAAGTCCCCGGCGGGGATCCACGTGAACAGGGTCTCCGACACGGTGTTGCCGGGCTGGTCGTGCAACCACACGAAGCTGATGACGGCGACGACGAACGAGCTGAAGACGGCGAGGGTGCCGAGCCAGCCCGCGGCGGGCTCGCCGAGCCGCGTGCCGAAGCACAGCAGCAGCACGAAGCCGGCGAGCGGCAGGGCAGGGATGAGCCAGACGAGGTTCTCCATGTCGACCGCTATCCCTTCAAGACCCGGAGATCGTCCGCCGTGGCCCCAGGCCTGCGGCGGAACAGGGCGACGACGATGCCGAGGCCGACGACGACCTCAGCGGCCGCGACGACCAGAACGAAGAACACGATGACCTGCCCGGCGGTGTCGTCCAGCATGCGACCGAACGTGACGAAGGTGAGGTTGACGGCGTTGAGCATGAGCTCGATGCACATGACCATGACGAGCGGGTTGCGCCGCACGAGCAGGCCGTAGGCGCCGATGCCGAAGATCATCGCCGAGAGCGCGAGGTAGAGGTTGGCGAGGGTGGGATCGATCACGACTCGTCCTCTCTTGGCGCGTCGGAGTCGTCGGAGGCCGGATCACGGGGTTCGTGGCCGGGTTCGACGTCGATCGGTGCCGCGACGTACACGATGTCGTCGGGCTCGGACATCTCCTCGTCGGGGTCGGGCAGCACGCCGACACCGGAGGGACGTCGGGACATGACCACCGCGCCGACCACCGCGATGGTGAGCAGCGCTGCGGTCGCCTCCAGGGCGAACACGTAGTTCGTGAACAGCTGCTGGCCGATCTGGGTGATGTCGGGGATGTCGCCGGCCAGCGCCTCGAGCGCGGAGCGCTCACCGGTGACCAGCGTCGACTTGCCCAAGATGATCACGGCGATCAGCGCACCGACGACCGCGAAGCAGGCGATGGCGGCCAGCACCCGTTGACCCACGATGGGTTCGGTGTCGATGTCCTCGTCGGTGTCGACGCCGAGCAGCATCATCACGAAGAGGATGAGCACGACGATGGCGCCCGTGTAGACGATGACCTGCACGGCGGCGAGCAGATAGGCCTCGAGGTTGAGGAACAGCACGGCGATGGCGAACAGGGTGGCCACCAGGCTGAGCGCCGAGTGGACAGGGTTGCGGGAGATGACCACGCCGAAGGCGCCCACCAGGGCGATGACGGCGCAGATGGCGAACACCACGTTCTCCACGGTGATGACGGCGGCGAAGGTCATCAGTGATCACCGTGCCCGTCGTCATGGCCGTGAACGTCGTCGTGATCGTCGTGACCGTGCCCGTCGTCGGGGCTGGCCGGGGCGAGGTCCTCGAAGGCCTGTCCCTTCTCGGGGGCGCGCACGCCGTAGCCGAGCTCTCCCGACCAGGCCACGTCGTTCTCGAACTCGGCGGCGCCGGCCGAAGCCGTGGCCCGCATCCACGCCGAGGTGTGCTCGTCCTCACCGGGACGCCAGTCCTCCCACGGCAGATGCTGAGGAAGGCCCTCGTCGTCGACGACCAGCTCGTCCTTCGTGTAGATGGCGTCGGCCCGGGAGGTGAAGGAGAACTCGAACAGCTTCGTCTCCGTGATGGCCTCGGTGGGGCACGCCTCGACGCACATGTCGCAGTGGATGCAGCGCAGGTAGTTGATCTCGTAGACGAAGCCGTAGCGCTCACCCGGCGACACCGGCTCGTCGACGGGGTTGTCGGCGCCGCGCACGTAGATGCAGCGGGCCGGGCACACGCCCGCGCACAGCTCGCACCCGATGCACTTCTCCATGCCGTCCTCGTAGCGGTTGAGGACGTGGCGGCCGTGCAGCCGCTCGGGCTTGGGCGCCTTGCGCTCCGGGTACGGCACGGTGACGACCTTGCCGATCTGACGAAGCGGGATCTTGAACCCTCCGAGGTAACCCATCAGTCGAACCTCCCGACGGGATCTGGGCTCTCGGACTTGGCCTTGCCCGAGGCGATCGCGCCCTTCATGAGCAAGAAGCCGACGAGGAACACGAGCGCCGCCGCGATGCCGACGATGACGGGGTTCCAGTCGAGCTCGCTGGCCACTCCGAAGGCGGCGAGGAGGAGGAACCAACCGATCGACAGCGGGATGAGGACCTTCCAGCCGAGGTCCATGAGCTGGTCGTAGCGGACCCGGGGAAGCGTCGCTCGGATCCACACGAACATGAACAGGAAGCAGAAGAGCTTCACGAAGAACCAGAACATGCCCCACAGCCACCCGGGCCCGAAGTAGACCGGACCGGCAGGGCCACCCAGGAAGAGGGTGACGATGATGGCCGACATGGTCACCGCGTTCATGAACTCGGCCACGAAGAACAGGGCGAACCGGATGGAGCTGTACTCGGTGTTGAAGCCGCCGACGAGCTCCTGCTCGGCCTCGACGAGGTCGAACGGCGGACGGTTCAGCTCGGCCGTGGCCGAGATGATGAAGACGAAGAACGGCAGGACCAGGGTGAGCAGGATCGCCCAGTTGGGCAGCCAGCCTCCCGGACCTTCGCCGGCCTGGACCGACACCATGCCGTTGGTGGAGAGGGTTCCCGTCTTGAGCACGACCATGGCGACGGTGAGACCGATCGCCGCCTCGTAGCTGATCATCTGGGCCGAGGCGCGCACCGCGCCGAGCAGCGGGTACTTCGAGCCCGACGACCAGCCGGCGAGCATGACGCCGTAGACCGCTATGGACGACAGGGCGAGGGCGAGCAGGATGCCGATGTGCGGGTCGGCCACCTGGAGGTACGTGTCGTGGCCGAACATCGTGACCACACCGCCGTTGCCGTCGTTGAAGTCACCACCCACCGGGATGATGCAGAACAGCGTGAACGCGGGGATCACCGACAGCAGCGGGGCGAGGATGAACACCTTGCGTTCGGCCTGGTCGGGGATGAGGTCCATCTTGAAGAAGAACTTGGCACCGTCGGCCAACGTCTGGAGGAGGCCGAACGGACCCGCCCGGTTCGGACCGAGGCGGTTCTGCATCGTGCCGACGAGGCGCCGCTCGAACCAGATCATGAGCATCGTGGCCACGAGCAGGAACACGAAGGCGAGCACGACCTTGAGCAGGACGATGAGGATCTCGGTGAAGTAGACGTTGCCCTCGAGCATGGGGTCGACGGCGAACACCGTGGCCATGAGGGTGGCGTGGAGCGCGTGCATCACACGTCACCCCGTTCGATGCGCACGTCGTTGACGCGGACGCCGGCGTCGATGAGCGTGGCCGCGTCGACGGTGTCCTGGTTGAACACCACGGCGGTCGAGCCGCGCGGGACCGATGCATCGGCGACGATGTCGCCGCGGACCGAGCCCCGCGACGAGGTGACCTCGACGGTGGAGCCGTCGGAGACACCGAGGCGCTCGAAGTCGTAGGGGTTGACCCGGACCTTGGTGCCGGGGGTCAGGCCGGCCAGCGACGGCGACTGCTGCACCGCGGTGCCCTGGTCGTAGAGCTTGCGGGTGGCCACGAGGCGCAGCGAGTACTGGTCGAGCGCGGGAGGGGCCTGCGGCGCGGTGGCCACGAACTGCACGAGTGCCGGTCCCCCACCGACGGCCCGGCGGTCCTCGATGTCCTGATCGACCGGGGCCGCGTCGCCGGCGCTCTGCGCCTCGGCCGCCGCGACCTGCGCGTCTTCGATCGCAGCCTGCGCTTCCTGCGCGGCAGCTTCGCGGTCGTCGCGCTCGGCCTGGTCGTCGGCATCGATGTCACGATCGTCGGCGTCGGCGTCGGCGTCGCCGGACCCCGGCTGAGGCTCGGGCTCGCGCTCGGGCTCGGAGAGCCCAACGACGACGCCCTCGTTGCCGGTGGGCGTGGAGAGCGCATCGGTGACACCGGCGTAGAGCGCAACGTTGGACTCGATCTCGGCCCGGAGCTCGTCGACCGAGCTCACGCCGAGATCGTGACCCAGGCGGTTGGCCAGCTCGGCGGCGATGACCCAGTCGGCCTGGGCCGTGCCCGGCGCGGTGACGCGCTGGTTGACCGAGTTGACCCGGCCTTCGAGGTTGGTCGCCGTGCCGCTGACCTCGGGGAACCCGGCGACCGGGAACACGATGTCGGCCTTGGCCGTGGACTCGGTGAGGAAGCGATCGAGCGAGATGACGGTGCGGGCCCCGGCCAGCGCACGGGTGGCGAGGTCGCGGTCGGGGAAGTCGCTGAGCGGATCGGCGCCGAGCAGCACGAGCGTGTCGATACGACCGTCGGCGGCGGCCTGGAGGATGCCGGTGGCATCGAGACCGCGACCGGCGGGAACGCCCGGCCAGGCGGCGCCGAAGGTGGCGCGTCCCTCGTCGAGGCTGACCCGACCGGGCAGCAGTCCAGGGGCGAGGCCCATGTCGAGGGCGCCGTTGACGTTGCCGCGGCGCAGCGCGGGGAGGAAGGTGACGCCGGGGATGCCGTCGAGCAGCACACCGGCGGCGTCGACGATGGCGTCGCCGTCGTCGGCGAGCGACTGGCGACCGAGGAGCACGGTGACGGTGCCCGGTGCGGCCTTGGCGAGCGCGTCGCGGGCGGCGTCGATCGCCGCCGCAGGGACCCCCGCGACGTCGCGTCCGACTCCACCAGCATCGGCACCGACGAGCGCCTGGGCCAGCTCGGCGGCGTGACCGGGACGGTAGGCCAGCGACACCTTGGCCAGGTCGGAGATGCCCGTGGCGTGCGGGGCGAGCTCGATGAGCGTGGCACCGTCGTTGACCACGGCATGGCGCAGCCGCAGGAAGAGGACGGCGAGCTCCTCTTTGGGATCGGGCCCGAGCGAGATGATCGTGCCACCGGGACGGCACACGTCGGCGATGGTGGCCCGAGGAAGACCGAGGACGACCTCGGCCGGGAGACCGTCACCCAGCTGGGCGTCGACGTTGTCGGTGCCGAGCATGCCTTTGGCCAGCTTCGACCAGGCGTAGGCGCTCTCGTTGGTGAGGCGGGCACCGCCGAGCACGGCGAGGCCCGACGGACCCGAGCTGTCGAGACCGTTGCGGATGGCGTCGGCCGCGGCGGCGACCGCGTCGGACCACCGGGCCCGCACGAGCTGGTCGCCCTTGCGCACCGCCGGGTCGGTGAGTCGATCCTCGCTGTTGACCGCCTCGAACGAGAAGCGGCCCTTGTCGCACAGCCAACCCCAGTTGACCGGCTCGATGTCGACGCCGACGTAGCGCAGCACCTCGTTGCGCGAGGACTGCACCGTGAGCCGGCAACCGACCGAGCAACCGGTGCAGGTGGTCTCGGTCTCTTCCAGGTCCCACGGCCGGGCCTTGAACCGGTAGCTCGACGCGGTGAGGGCGCCCACCGGGCAGATCTGGACGGTGTTGCCCGAGAAGTACGACGAGAACGGCTCGTCGGGGAACGTGGAGATCTCGGTGCCGTTGCCTCGGTTGATGAAGTGGATCAGCGGGTCGCCGGCGACGTCCTTGGCGAACCGGGTGCAGCGGTCGCAGAGGATGCAACGCTCACGGTCGAGCAGGACGAGGTCGGAGATCGGGATGGGCTTCTCGTTGTGGCGCTTCTCCTCGACGAAGCGCGACTCGCCGGGACCCCACGCGACGGTCTGGTCCTGCAGCGGGCACTCGCCGCCCTTGTCGCACACCGGGCAGTCGAGCGGGTGGTTGATGAGGAGGAACTCGAGGACGCCCTCTTGGGCCTTCTTGGTGACCTCGGACTCGGTGTCGACCTTCATGCCGTCGGTGCACTCGAGCATGCACGACGGCTGCAGCGCCGGACCGCGCCCGGTGTCGACCTCGACGATGCACATGCGGCACATGCCCACCGGCTCCATGCGCGGGTGGTAGCAGAAGCGCGGGATGTAGACGCCGTTGCGCTCGGCGGCGTCGATGAGCAGCTCGCCCTTGTTGGCGATGATCTCGGTGCCGTCGATCGTGACGGGCACGCCGTCGGTCTCGATGTCGGTCATGACTTCTCCACCCCAGCGAGGTCCACCCGGGTGACCGCGCCGACGGCGTCGGGCGCCTCGGAGGTCACGGACAGGGATGCGAACGGGTTGGCCGCGATGTAGGCCTCGAACTCCGGGCGGAAGCGCTTGATGGCCGAGGCGATGGGCGAGACGGCCGACGGGCCGAGCGGGCAGATGGTGGTCTGCTTGGGCGGCCAGGCGATGCCGGGGCTGATGTTGTCGCTCACGTCCATGAGTAGATCGATGTCGGTGCTGCGCCCGTAGCCGTCGAGGACGCGACGCAGGATCCGCTCCAACCAGGTGGTGCCTTCACGGCACGGCGTGCACTTGCCGCACGACTCGCTGGCGAAGAAGCGCACGACCCGGTGGCACGCGGCCACGGCGTCAGTGGTGTCGTCCATCACGACGATGGCGCCCGAGCCGAGCATGGAGCCCGCCTTGTCGATGGTGGCCTTCTCGAGCGGGAGGTCGAGGTGCTCCTCGAAGAACCACGGAGCCGACGCGCCTCCGGGGATGTACGCCTTGAGGGCGCGATCGCCGCGGATGCCGCCGGCGTAGACCGGGGCGTAGATGAGGTCGCGGAAGGTGGTGACGCCGTACTCGACCTCGAACACGCCGGGGTTCTTGACGTGGCCGGACACCGCGAACATGCGGGTGCCCTTGGAGTTGTCGGCACCGAGCTCGCCGAACGCCGCGCCGCCGTTGAGCACGATCCACGGGATGTTGGAGAGCGTCTCGACGTTGTTGACGATGGTCGGCTGCATGTACAGGCCCTTGGCCGCCGGGAAGTACGGGGGCTTGAGGCGGGGCATGCCGCGGTTGCCCTCCAGGCTCTCGATCAGCGCCGTCTCCTCACCGACGATGTAGGCGCCGGCACCCCAGTGCAGGACCACGTCGATGGAGAAGTCGGTACCCAAGATGTTCTTGCCGATGTAGCCCTTGGCGTACGCCTCGTTGAGGGCCGTAGCCATGCGCTCCTGGGCCAGCGCCATCTCGCCTCGGATGTAGATGAAGGCCTGGCTGATGCCGATGGCGTAGCTGGCGAGCAGCACACCTTCGATGAGCTGGTGCGGATCGCGCTCGAGGAGCATGCGGTCCTTGTAGGTGCCCGGCTCGGACTCGTCGCCGTTGACCACGAGGTAGCGGGGGAACACGCCGGGAGGGCAGAAGCCCCACTTGACGCCAGCGGGGAAGCCGGCGCCGCCGCGGCCGAGCAGCGATGCCGCCTTGACCTGCTCCGCGATGTCGGACGGCTTGGCGCCGAGCGCCTGGCGAAGCGCGGCGTAGCCACCGGTGGCCTCGTAGCGCTCGAGGGTGTACGAGTCTTCGTAACCGAAGCGGCCGGTGATGATCTTCGGGACGTCGGTGACGGTCATGCCGCACCTCCAGATCCACTGTTGGCCGATCCGCTGGCCTCGGTGTCGTCGGCATCGGCGAACGCGGAGAGCCACACCGGCTCGGGGACGCCGTGGGGGTCGGCGGGACCGGCGGCGCGATCGGCGGGGATGTGCTGACGCACCCGAGCGAGCGTGCCGTGCGGGGGGACGTCCTGGCAACGATCGGCGCGGAGGTCCTCGAAGAGCTGGTCGATCGACTCGTTGGTGACGCGGTACCGGTAGCGGTAGTTGGCCTGGAGGCACGGTGCCTCGGTGCACGCCGCCTGGCACATGACCCCTTCGATGGTGATCTTGCCGTCGG
>CAZALT010000076.1:0-3274 GCA_964485515.1 uncultured Rhabdothermincola sp.
ACACACGAGCAGCCCCCGGCTGCACGAGCGTGCGGCGGCGTTCCCCACAGTGCTCGCACGACTCCGCATGACGGTCGGCGATGGCGACAGCATCGGCGCCGAAGACCGTCACACCGGCGACCGCGAGCTCGGCGTTCAACGCGTTGCAACTCGGGCGGCCGCCGTGCCACAGCATCCGTGCCCGGAACGCGGTGGCGGACCGCCCCCGCACCCGATGGCACAACCGGTTGGCCGCGTTGCGGTTGAGGCCCAAGACCTCGCCGGTCTCGACGGGACGACAGGTCTCGATCAGACGATCTCGCGCTGGCGCAGCTCCGCGATCCGGTCGGGGGCGTAGCCGATCTCGGTGAGGATCTCGTCGGTGTGCTCGCCCAGAAGCGGGGCGCGCGACCGGATGCGACCGGGTGTGGCCGACAGCGTGAACGGCGTCGTCGTGATCGGCACCGCCTTGGATGCACCGGGGAACTCGACGCGCTCGAGGAAGCCCATGGCCGCCACGTGGGGGTCGTCGAGGACCTCCTGCGGTGACTGGACGGGGGCGGCGGGCAGCTTGGCCGCTTCGAGGGCAGCCATCGCCTCAGCCTTGGTCTTGCCGTCGCACCACTGCTGCATGAGGTCGTTGAGGACGTCGCCGTTCGCCCAGCGCAGGTCGTCGTCGGCGAAGCGCGGGTCGTCGAACAGGTCGAGGCGACCGACGAGCCGGCACCACCGTTTGAACATCGGCTGGCCGGCGATCTGGACGAGGACCCAGCCGTCGGTCACCTCGTAGAGGTCGCAGGGAGCGACCGACGCGCCCCGGTTCCCCATGCGGGGCTTCTCGATGCCGAGCAGATCGCGTTCGATGAGGAAGGCGTTCGACATCATCATCGCGGTGGGCAGCAGCGCCGCTTCGACGTGCTGTCCCTCGCCCGTCTTCAGCCGGTGGTACAGCGCCATCGACACGCCGATCGCCAGGGTCATCGCCGTGCCGAAGTCGGCGTAGGGAACGACCGTGCGGATCGGCTGTTCCGGGAGCCCTTGGCGCCAGGTCGCCCCCGACATCACCTGCCCGGTCCCGTCGAACCCGATCTGGTCGCTGTAGGGGCCGCCTTCGCCGTAGGCGGTGGCGCTGGCCAGGACGATGTCGGGCTTGATCGCCCGAAGGGTGTCGTAGTCGAGGCCGCTGGCCCGCATGGCGACCGCGGGCATGTTGACGACGACGACGTCGGCGTCGGCCACCAGCGCTCGGGTGATCTCGGCACCCTCGGCGGTGGTCGAGTCGAGGGTGAGCGACCGCTTGTTGCGGTTGCACTGGAGGAAGGTCCCGCCCTCGCCCCCTTCAGTGACCGCCTGGACCCAGCGGTCCTCCCCGCCGTCGCGCTTCTCGACCCGGATGACGTCGGCGCCCATGTCGGCGAGGATCGCACTGCACCACGGAGCGGCGATGAAGCGCCCGTAGTCGAGCACCCGGAGACCTTCGAGAACCTGATCCACGTCGGCCTACCCCTCGCCTTCGGTCTTGCCGCACACCCGACGGCAAAGCTCTAGATGTTTCGCAGCGTAGGTCGGGGATCGTGACTGGTCCAACGCCGGAGTTCCCGCCGGACGAGTCCGTCCCACCGGCGATCCACCGGCACGTTCACCGCGCTTTCCACGCAGACAGACCGTTGTATGCCGGCGGGCGACCTGGGACCATGGAGCACTTCCCCGAGCACATCGGATCGAACGAGGTGAGAACCGTGACCGTCGCTGAGGACATCCACCGCGTGACCGTCGACGAGTACGTCCGCATCGTTCACGACTTCGGTTGGGAATCGACCGAGCTCATCGAGGGAGTGATCTACGACGTGTCACCCGAGTACCACCGCCATGCGATCTCCGTGGCGCGCGTGTTCCGCCTGCTCGACGTGCAGTCTCCGCCGGAGGCGACCTATCCGGCCGGCAGCGTGCACGTGAGCGCCATCTCGATGTTCGACCCCGACATCTACGTCGTCGACCCCAGCGTCGCGCTCGACCCCGATGGCGCCGTGCCCGTTGCCGCCGTTCGGCTCGTCGTCGAGGTCATGGTCACGTCCCACGCCCGCGATCGCGGCCCCAAGCTCCTCGCCTACGCCAAGGCGGGCGTGCCCGAGGTGTGGCTCATCGATCCCCGGCCCGATGTCGGCGAGCTGGTCCGCTACCGCGACCCACAAGGGGCGTCCTACCGGACGGTCGATCGGTTCGAGGTCGGTGAGGACGCTCGGGACCTCGACGTCGCGGTGGTCCTGGCCCGCTGACGACAGCCCCCGACAATTGCCGGCGCCACCGGGTCCGGTCCTACGATCGGCAGCCATGTACGACAGCTTTGAGACGCTCCTCGTCGAAGTCCGTGACCACGTCGCCTGGGTCACGCTGAACCGCCCGGAGGTGCTCAACGCCTTCAACCCGACGATGGAGGCCGAGCTGGCCGACCTGTGGAACAAGCTCGGCTGGGACGACGACGTGCGCTGCATCGTGCTCACCGGCGCCGGCGAGCGGGCGTTCTGCGTGGGCATCGACCGCGACGCCACCATCGGCGAGGCCGACGCCAGCGATGGCCACCTCGGCTACCCCACGCCGTGGGTGTTCGACGACCCGGGTCGCCGCATCGGCCCCAAGTACAACCACCTGTGGAAGCCCGTCATCGCCGCCGTGCGGGGCATGGCGTGTGCCGGGGCGTTCTACATGCTGGGCGAGGCCGACTTCATCATCTGCGGCGAGAGCTCCACGTTCTTCGACCCGCACGTCACCTACCAGATGCCCGCGGCCTACGAGCCCATCCACCTCTTGCAGAAGATGCCGCTCCAGGAGGTGCTGCGCATGTCGCTGCTCGGCGCCCACGAGCGGATGTCGGCCGAGCGCGCCTTCCAGGTGGGCCTCGTGTCCGAGGTCGTCGAGGACGACAAGGTCCTCGAGGCCGCCGAGTGGGCGGCCGAGGCGATCGCGTCGGCCGAGCCGCTCGTCATCCAGGGAACCCTGCGCGCCATCTGGATGGCCCAGGAGGTGCCGAAGGCCCAGGCCATCGAGCTAGCCTCGCTCTACACCCGCATCGGCATCGACCCCGCCGCCATGCAGGCCGGCCAGGACGAGTTCGCCGACAAGTCCAAGCGGGTGAAGCCCCGTATCCGCTAGCCACTGAGCGGTGCCGTGCGAAGCGGCGGCGCCCCTACCCGGCAGCGATAGGGGCAGCCGGCGGCGCTGTCGGACGCTCAGCTCAAATGGATTCGACCACGGAGCCGTAGCGTTGTTGGGCGGCCTGTGCCGAGGTGCCCAACAG
>CAZALT010000076.1:3374-7156 GCA_964485515.1 uncultured Rhabdothermincola sp.
ACCGATGCGCTCTTCGTGGAACAAGGTCCTTCCGGAGAAGGTGTGTTTGCGATTCGTTCGACTCATCTCGCCGTCGCCGATCCCCGATGTGCCGTTCGATGACAGGGGCCAGGCCATGCCTGCCCGAGGCGAGCGGTCAGCCCGGTTCGACCATCACCTGGGAGAAGCCGCGCACGGTGCTGGTGTGCTGGCGGACCATGCCTTCGGGGTCGACCTTCCAGGTCGGCATGCGCTTGAGGGTCTCGTCGAGCGCCACGCGGCCCTCGATGCGGGCCAGCGCCGCGCCGACGCAGAAGTGGATGCCGTAGCCGAACGACAGGTGGTTCTTCATCTGGCGGCGGACGTCGAAGGTGTCGGCGTCGGGGTACTCCCGCTCGTCGCGGCCCGCGCTCCCGGTGAGCAGCAGGACCTTGGACCCGGCGGGGATCTCGACGCCGTGCAGCTCGACGTCGCGCATCGTCCATCGGCCCTGTACGGGTGACGGCGCCTCGTAGCGGAGCAGCTCCTCGACGCCGTTGGCCATCACATCCGGGTTGGCGACGAGGTCGTCGCGCTGGTCGGGGAACTCCTCGAGCAGCACGGCAGCGTTGCCGAGCAGCCGCATGACGGTCTCGGTGCCGGCGCCGTAGAGCAGCACGGCGAAGTCGGTGATCTCACCGTTGGTGAGGCGGTGCATCTTGCCGTCCTCACCGGCGACCTCGGCCTGGCACAGCACGCTGATCATGTCGTCGGTCGGGTGCGCCTGGCGCTGCTCGACGAGGCCGTGCAGGTACTTCCACAGCCGTTCGCGTGCCGCGAGAGCGCGGTCGTTGATCATGCCGACGTCGGGTTCGAGGTGGAGCAGGTCGTCGATGTTGTGGCGCTGCTCCTCGCGGTCGGCTTCGGGGACGCCGACGAGCCGGCTGATCACCCGGGACGGGACCTGCGCCGCGAAGTCCTGCACGTAGTCGAAGGACCGCTGACCCGCGACCGCGTCGAACAGCTCGGCGCACTCCTCGCGGATGTAGTCCTCGAGGATGCCGACCCGGCGGGGCGTGAAGGCTCGGGACACCAGCGACCGCATGACCGTGTGCTCGGGCGGATCCATGAAGATGATCTGGTGCAGCCCGCTCATGTCGTGGCCCATGATCTCGAGCACCGTGCCGTATGCCGAGCTGTAGGTGCCCGGGTCGCGGTGGGAGGCCTCGACGTCGTCGAAGCGGCTGTAGGCCCAGAAGTCGTACCTGTCGTTTCGGTAGACCGGTGCTTCGTCGCGCATCCGCTTCCAGACCGGGTGCGGGTCGGCGTCGATGTCGGTGTCGAACGGGTCCCAGTAGAGGTCGCTCATGCTACGAATCCTTTAGATCTATCGGAACCTGACCCTAACCCACGAACTCCGCCGTGAGCAGGGCCTGAAGTCCCTGTTCGGCGGCGTGTTCGGCGGCGTGTTCGGCGGTGTGTACGGCGGCGTGTACGGCGGTCCGTTCGGCGAGCTTCTAGCGACCGCGGGGAAGACCGAGCAGGCGCTCGGCGACGAGGTTGCGTTGGATCTGCGACGTGCCCGCCGCGATCGTGTACTGGAGCGACCACAGGTACTCCCGCACGATCTCGGCCACGTCGGCGTCGAGGTCGTCGAAGTCCGTGCGACCAAGTCCCGGGCGGCCGACGATGCGCAGGGCGAGCTCACCGATCTCCTGGGTCAGCTCGCTGTAGCGGAGCTTCACGGCCGAGCCGAGGGGCGAGGGCGCACCGGTGGCGTCGGCCTCGGAGATGCACATCTGGGTCAGACGCCACAGCGCTTCGATGGACGCCTCGATGCGACCGAGCTTCGAGATGGTGGCGTCGCTGTCGAGCGGGGTCTCGTTCGAACCGGCGGGGCCGACCTTGCGGGTGGCGGCGAGCTGTACGAGCTTCCGCACCTGGGCCCGCATCGTGATGATGTGCTGGGCGAACGCGGTGCCCCGCTCGAAGCGCAGCGTGACGTTGGTGACCCGCCAGCCGTCGTTCTCGGCGCCGACGAGGTTCTCGACGGGGATGCGCACGTCGGACAGGAACATCTCGGCGAAGTGGCTCTCGCCGTCGATGGTGCGCATGGGACGCACCTCGAGACCGGGCGACTTCATGTCGAGGATGAGCCACGAGATCCCCGCGTGCTTCTTCGCGTCGGGATCGGTGCGCACCAGCAGCTCGCAGTAGTCGGCCACGTGGGCCCGGGTGCTCCAGATCTTCTGGCCGTTGACCACGTAGTGGTCGCCGTCGCGCACGGCACGGGTGCGCAGCGACGCGAGATCTGAGCCGGCTTCGGGTTCGGAGAAGCCCTGGCACCACACGTCCTCGCCCTTGAGGATGCGGGGCAGGTGGAAGGCCTTCTGCTCCTCGGTCGCCTCGGCGTTGAGCGTGGGACCGGCGTGCATCATCCCGACGAAGTTCACGCTGATGTACGGCGCGTCGGCCCGGGCGTACTCCTCGAGGTACACGAGCTGCTGGGTGACGGGCAGGCCACGACCGCCGGCCTCGACCGGCCAGTGCAGGCCGGCGTAACCGGCGTCGTACAGCTTGCGCTGCCATTCGGTGTCGTAGGGGCGGCGGGCTTCGAGACCGCCACCGACGGGCGGCTTGCCGTGCTCGGGCACGGCCTTGTCGAGCCACGTCCGGACTTCCTGGCGGAAGGCCTCGTCCTCGTCGGAATAGCGCAGGTCCATGTCGGTTCAGCTCTCCCGCTCTCCGCCCATCGGGCGGGAAGCGATCAGTTCGCGGATGGCCCCGAGGTCGGTCTTGCCCGAGTCGGTCCGGGGCAGGTCGTCGACGATCTCGATGGCGACGGGGATCTCGTAGCGGGTCAGGGTCGCTCCCAGGAAGGCCAGCAGCGCGGTCTCGTCGGGCGCAGGTTCACCGTCAACCGCCCGCACCTCGGCCACCGCCACGGGCACGGCGCCGAGGCGGTCGTCGTCGACGCCGATGACCGCGGCGCCGCGCACGCCCGGATGGGCCTCGATGGCGGCTCGCACCTCGTCGGGGTGCACCTTGAAGCCGCCCCGGATGATGGCCTGGTCGGCGCGTCCCAGGATGAAGAGGAACCCGTCGGCGTCGATGCGGGCCCGGTCGGTGGTTCGCATCCAGCCGGCGGCGTCGCCGAGCTGGGAGGTCTTCACCTCGAGCAGACCGAC
Source organism: uncultured Rhabdothermincola sp. (assembly GCA_964485515.1). GTDB lineage: Bacteria > Actinomycetota > Acidimicrobiia > Acidimicrobiales > Acidimicrobilacustridaceae > CAZALT01. The sequence goes on from CAZALT010000076.1 coordinate 6,521, forward strand.
CTCGTCGACTCCGAGCACGATCGGATCGTCAGGACCGCTCGCCTCGTCGACGATGCGCAGCTCGGAGCCGGGCTGGGCTCGGCCCACGCTCCCCCGCTTCCGGGACCACCACTCGCGGTGGTCGGCGATGTTCCAGCCGGCCACGCCGCCGCCGAACTCGGTGGCGGCGTAGGAGATGAGCACGGGCACGCCGTACTTGGCGAAGAACGCGTCGGCGTCGTCGGGCGACAGCGGCGCGGTGCCCGAGATGACCGACCGCAGGCTGGCGAGGTCGGCGGGATCGAGGTCGGCTTCGAGCACCATGCGCAGCGCGGCGGGCACGAGCGTCGTCGACTTCGGCTGGTGGCGCCGGACGGCGTCGTGCCAGCCGTCGACGGTGAAGCGCTCGAGCAGCACCGAGGACCGTCCGTCGGTGACGTTGAGCAGCACCCGGAACAGGCCGCCGAGGTGCACGAGCGGCGAGTTGATCACGGCGATGCCCGAGCGGAGCTTGACGTCGAGCGATGCGTTGGGTTCGTAGTACTTGGCGCCGAGCATGACCCGCAGCAGGGTCCCGTAGGTGAGGTCGATGCGCTTGGGTGGCCCGGTCGTACCGCTGGTGAGCATCCGCACGGCGACCGGGTCGGTAGCCGGGTC
>CAZALT010000076.1:7256-12013 GCA_964485515.1 uncultured Rhabdothermincola sp.
GCGGGGTTCGCCTTCGCTTCGGCCATGCCCTGCGGGTTGCCGAGCCGGGTGTAGATGAGGCCCTGCTCCATGGCCACGCGATAGGGCCGGTCGAGCGACTCCCAGATGGCGCGCACGGTTCCCTGGGTGGCCACCGACGGCTTGGCCGCGATGGTCGCCGCGATGTCATGGGCCCGCTGGCGGAGCGCGTCGCGCTCGACGATCTCGGTGACGAGCCCGATGCGCAGCGCCGTCTCCGCGGTGACCCGCTCGTCGTTGCCCATGAGCGCGATGCGCAGCGCGTCGCCGAGGCCGACCTTGCGCATGTTCCCCACCGGTTCGAGCGCGCACGTGAGGCCGAAGGTGACGTGGCTGTCGAAGAAGGTGGCGTCGGGCGAGCAGATGACGATGTCGGACTCGTTGAGGAAGTAGAAGGCGCCGGCGGTGCACATGCCGTGCACCGCGGTGATGACCGGCTTCCAGCACTTCTGCCACTTGGGGCTGAGCAGCTCGCCGGGGTCGACGTGGTTCCACACGTCGTCGGGCTGGCCGAACGCCTTGCTGGTGTCGAGCCCGGTGCTGAAGGCGCGGTCGCCGTTGGCCTGGAGCACCACCGCGTGCACGGCGGGATCGTCCTTGACCCGACCCCACACCGCTTCGACCTCTTCGCACATGGTGCGGTCGAAGGCGTTGAGCACCTCGGGCCGGTCGAGCGTGATGGTGGCGACCTTGTCGTCGCCCACCTCGTAGGTGATGGTCTCGTACTCGCGGTCGGCTGCGTCGCTCATCACTCGCACGTCCACTCGGGGGTTCGCTTCTCCATGAATGCCGCGGGTCCTTCCTTGGCATCGGCGGTGCGCACCACGCGCTCGCGGAACGCCTCGCCGACGATCTCGGCTTCGGCGAGGGGCAGGTCGAGGGTGCGCTTGATGGCGAGGCGGGTGCCGCGCACGGCGAGCGGCGCGTTGCGGTTGACGATCGCCGCGATCTCCTTGGCCCGCTCGAGCAGCTGGTCGTGGGGGACGACCTCGGTGATGAGGCCCAGCTCGTACACGCGCTGAGCGCTGAGCCGCTCGTGCTTGCCCATGATCGCCATGCGCATCGCCACGTTGGTGGGCAGCACCCGGGCGAGGCGGATGACCTCACGACCCGAGACGAGCCCGATGCTCACGTGCGGGTCGAAGAACGTGGCCTGGTCCGACGCGATGGCGATGTCGCCGGTGGTGATCCAGTCGAGGCCGGCGCCGCAGCAGATGCCGTTGACCGCGGTGATGACCGGCTTGGTCATGGAGCGGAACGGCGGCGTGCCCTCCTGGGGGGCTTCCCACTGCTCGTAGGTGGAGAGGTAGGGCTCCTCGTGGACGACGCGGCCGTCGTCGGGGATCTCGCCCACGTCGGCACCGGTGCAGAACGCCCGGCCGTTGGCGGTGACGATCAGCGTCCACACGTCGGGGTCGGCTTCGGCGGTGGCGTAGGCGTGACGCAGCTCGCCGATCATGTGCGGGCTGAGCGCGTTGAGCGCCTCGGGCCGGTTGAGGGTGATGACCGCGGTGCGGTCGGCGACCTCGTACAGGATCGTGTCGTAGCTCATGATCTCTCTCTCAGGATCCGCGGACCCATCTCTAGAACCCACGGAACTCGGGGTCGCGGCGCTCTTTGAACGCGCTGAGCCCCTCGCGGAAGTCCTTGGTGCGCGACGACAGCTCGAGGGCGAAGGCCTCGGCCTGCATGGCCTCGGCGATGCCCGACACGAGCGAGGTGTGGATGCTCTTCTTGGTGAGGCCGAGGGCCACGGTGGGTCCCGTGGCGAGCTTCGCGACCAGGGCGGCGGCCTCGGCGTCAAGGTCGTCGTCGGGCACCGAGCGCAGGATCATCCCCCACTCGGCGGCTTCGGCGCCGCTGACCTCGCGGCCGAGCATGAGGATCTCCTTGGCCCGAGCCACGCCGACGAGTCGGGGCAGCAGCCAGGTGGCGCCGCTGTCGGGGGTGAAGCCCCGGGGGCAGAACGGCTCCCAGAACCGCGCCGTGTCGGCCGCGATGGTGAAGTCGGCGGCCAGGGAGAGCTGGAAGCCGAGCCCCGCGGCCCACCCTCGCACGATGCACACGACCGGGACCTGGACGGTGAGCAGGACGTCGATGAGGTGATGGGCCTGGAAGGCGGTGCGCCGTTGCAGGTTGCCGACCGTCGGTCGCTCGTCCTTGCCGCCGGCGTTGCCCGACACGATGTCAGCGCCGGTGCAGAAGTCAGCACCGGTCGACGAGAACACGATCGCCCGCGCCGAGTCGGACACCGCGGCCTGCTCGACCGCTTCGACGATGGTTCGCACCGTGGCCGAGGTCAGTGAGTTCTTCGCCTCGGGGCGGTCGAGTCGGATGTGGAGGACGTGGTCGACGACCTCGATGATCACCGGTTCGCTCGTCACCGGTTCGCTCGTCACCGGTTCTGGGGGCGGCTGGTCGCTCATGCGACCTCGGCCGCCAGCGCCCGGCCGATCGAGGTGGCGTGCGACGACGCCGTGCCGAACTGCTCCTCGAGCACCCACGCCCGCTTGAGCAGGAAGTTGGGGAGCATGTCCCAGGTGAAGCCCATGCCGCCCAGCACCTGGACCGCGGCGCGGGAGTTGTCGATGGCGGCGTCGCCGGCGAGGAGCTTGGCGGCGCTGACCGACCGGGCCAGGTCGCCCACGACGGGGTCGTCGAGCACGGCGGCGGCCGCGTAGACGGCGCTGCGGGCCAGGTTCGTGCGCACGAACATGTCGGCCATGATGTGCTTCAGCGCCTGGAACGAGCCGATGGGCACGCCGAACTGCTCGCGTTCGAGCGAGTAGTCGCGGGCCGTCTCGACGGCCCGGTCGGCGATGCCGACCTGGAGCGCGGCGGTGAGCACGGCGCCGCGGGCCCGCAGCAGCGCGGCGGCGTCGCCGTCGCCGACCCGCTGCCCCGTGGGGACCTGGGCGAGGCGGCCGACCGAGGTGAGCGGGTCGATCCCGTCGAGTCGGGTCCTCACCCCCGCCGGGCCCGACTCCGCTGACCTGGCCAGCTCGTCGACATCGACGAGCGAGACGTGGTCGGCGCCGAGCACGAGCAGGACGTCGGCATCGGGCAGGTGCTCGATCACCACCGGACCGTGGGGATCGGCGAGCGCGTCCCAGCCGGCCACGACCGGGTACGGCGAAGGGAGGTCGGTCAGGTCGGTCAGGCCGGTCAGGTCGGTCAGGCCGTCGGACGCGCCGAGATGGGCCGGGGCCAGCGCGCTCCACACGACCGGGCCGCGGACGAGGAACCGGCCGAGCTGCTCGAACACGACCACCGCATCGATCCAGCCGAGCCCCAGTCCGCCGCCGGCCTCGGGCTGGACGAGCGAGAACACGCCGAGGTCGGCCAGCTCGTCCCACTCCGCTCGGGTGAGCGGCTTGTCTTCGAGATCGATCACGCCTTCGAGCGGACGTGCCCCGGCGCAGAAGGAGCTGACGCCTTCCTGCAAGGCGAGCTGTCCATCATCGAGTCGGAAGTCCATGTGCCTCATCCCCCGGGCCGAACGAATCGGGATCGTACAACTGACCGGTGGCCGTCTACCTGCTCCGCCACCAGGGAGGAAGCCCGCCAGCTGCATCACGCGATGGGGGGAACCATCCCGTGATGCAGCTGGTCGGAACCTCGACCCAGCCTATAAAACCTCTAGATGTTTGTCGACCGGAAGCGAGCGGTTCCGGTCACGCCCTCGCCTCCATGCGATCGAAGAAGAACGACGTGGCGTTGCCCTGCAACCAGGCGTCGCGCACCTCGTCGTCGAGGGGCAGCGCCGCGGCCTCGCCCAGCGTCCGCTCGTGCGAGAGCACCGGGTAGTCCGAGGCGAAGATGACGCGGTCCCTGCCCCGCTTGCCCATGAAGTGGAGCAGCGATTCGGGCAGGCGCTTGGGCGACCACGCCGAGGTCATCAACCGCAGGTTCTTGTACTTCAGCAGCATGCGGAACGCCGTGTCCCACCACGGCTCGGCACCGTGGATCATGCACAGCGGCAGCTCGGGGAACCGGATGCACACGCGATCGAGGTGCATGGGGTTCTGCACCTCGGCCGGCAGCGGCGGGCCGGGGATGCCGGTGTTGACGCACAGGGGCAGGTCGAGCTCGGCGCACTTCGTGTACAGCGGGTAGTAGACCGCGTCGCTCGGCGGGTACATCCCGTCGCCCCAGAAGCTGGGTCCGACCATCGTGTAGGCCACCGGGTTGTCGGCCACGAACGCGGCCAGCTCGCGCAGCGTCGGGATGGGCCGCAGCAGGTCGAGGCCGCCGACGCCCAGCGCGAAGCGGTCGGGCCGCTCGGCGGCGTAGCGCTGGGCCCGGTCTCCCGAGGTGCCGATCTTGGCGACGAGGATGGCCCGCTCGACGCCGTTGCGGTCCATCTCGTCGAGCAGCTCGGGCAGCTCGGGGCTCTTGAAGAACGAGTCGCCGCCCTTGAAGTAGTCCTCCTTGACCCGCGTCATCCACGCGGGGAGCTCCTGGTCGGCGAAGTCGACGTTGATCAGGCAGTCGATGGCCCCGGGTGCGTTTGGCTTGGTCATCGGTGGTTCCCCTCCGGCCGGACGGCGGGCTTCCCCGACGACGACCCCTCGTTTCCCGAGGCGCAGTATGCATGGCCCAAATCGTGGAGCGCCAGTCGCGGATTCGGATAGTCCCAATCACGCATGTCGACAATGATGCCCGACGCCGGGCGCTACGCTGGCGCCGCCATGCCCGACGCATCTGCTCCGCCCGTCGCCCCCGACCTCGCCCCCGAC
>CAZALT010000076.1:12113-16236 GCA_964485515.1 uncultured Rhabdothermincola sp.
CGACGTCGGTCCGGCCGCCGATTGGCACCGTCGCGTCGTCGACCGGTCGCTGCGCTCGGCCACCCAGAAGTCCATCGACCGAGGTGCCAGCCTCATCGCCGCCGCCGCCACCCTGCTGGCGCGCTCGAACGGCGAAGGGTTCACCGTCCAAGAGGTGGCCGACGAGGCCGGCCAGTCGCTGCGCACGCTCTACCAGTACTTCGAGAGCAAGGACGATCTGATCCTGGCCCTCTTCGAGGAGACGCAGCAGACCTACGCCGCCATGATCCGCAAGGCGATCGCCGAGCTCGACGACCCGCTCGAACGCCTCGCCGGCGCCCTCATCGCCGCGGCCCGCATGCCCGAGCGCAGCTCCGGCGGCGTCGATGTCGGCATGTCACGGCTGCGACTCAAGCTCCGCGAGGTCGAGCCCGAGCTGGTTGCCCGCTCCCAGGCTCCGCTGCGCTCGCTGTTCATCGAGCTGTACGAGGCCGCGGCCACGAAGGACGGGGACGGCGCCGGCCTCGACGTCCGGGCCGCCGACCCCGCGGTCTACCTGCTGATCGCCATCAACAACGCGTTCATCACCAGCAACGTGCTGGGCAACGAGTCGGGCCTCCACCTGCCCGAGGTCCGCGAGCTGGTCCGCTTCGCCATGCAGGGTCTCGGCACGGTCCACGACGACGCCTGGTACGACCAGGTGGCCAAGCAGGTGAAGCTGCCAACCGGCCCGTTGGCCAAGAAGGCGAAGGCCAAGAGCGCACCCAAGTCGGTGTAGCCACGGCTGGGCCGCTTCTGGGCTTCGTGTGCCGGGGGCTCACCCCAGGTCGAGGAGGCCTCGGATGTCGTCCTCGCTGAGGGCGCCGTTGAGGGCCCCGTCGGCGTCCATCACGCTGGCGAACAGGTCGGCCTTGCGGGCCTTGAGCTCCATGACCTTCTCCTCGATGGTGCCGGTGGACACGTAGCGGTACACCATGACCGGGTTGGCCTGGCCGATGCGGTGGGTGCGGTCGACGGCCTGGTTCTCGGTGGCGGGGTTCCACCACGGGTCGAGGATGAAGCAGTAGTCGGCCTCGGTGAGGTTGAGCCCGAACCCGCCGGCCTTGAGGCTGATGACGAACACCGGCGCGTCGCCGTCCTTGAACCGCGAGATGGCCGCGTCGCGCTTGCGGGTGCGGCCATCGAGGTAGCTGTGGTCGATGCCGGCCTCGTCGAGGCGGGTGCGGACCCGCTTGAGGTAGCGGGTGAACTGGCTGAACACGAGCGCCCGATGCCCTTCGGCCACGACCTGACCGACGTCGTCGAGCAGGCGATCGAGCTTGGCCGAGCCGATGTGGTCGTCGGCCTCGTCGACCAGACCCGGATCGAGGGCGAGCTGGCGGAGCAGCGTGAGCGACTTGAAGATCTCGAAGCGGTTCTTGCGCACGTCGCCGACCAGGCCCAGCACCTTCTGGCGTTGACGCTGGAGCTGGAGGTCGTAGATCTTGCGGTGGCGCGGGCTCAGCTCGATCTCGGCGACCTGTTCGGTCTTGGGCGGCAGCTCGGTGAGCACCTCGTCCTTGGTGCGGCGCCGCATGAGCGGCGCGATGCGGCGCCGGAGCGTGGCGAGCAGCTCGGGTGCATCGCCCTTCTCGATGGGCTTGCGGTAGGTGTCGCTGAAGCGCTTGGGGTCGGGGTAGAGCCCCGGCGCGGTGATCGACAGCAGCGCCCACAGGTCCATGAGCGAGTTCTCGAGCGGGGTGCCCGTGACCGCGATCTTGGTGGCCGCGTCGAGGCGGCGGACGCACTGGTAGGTCTTGCCGGTGTGGTTCTTGACGAACTGCGCCTCGTCGAGCAGCAACAGCTCCCAGTCGTGCTGCGCGTAGTCGTCGTACTCGAGCCGGAACAGCGCGTAGGAGGTGACGACGAGCTGCGCGCCGGCGATCTCGTCGGTGAGCGCCGTTCCCCGCCGCGCCGCCGTGGCCGAGATGGTCCGGACGTCGAGGCCCGGGGCGAAGCGGGCCGCTTCCCGCGCCCAGTTCTCGACGACGCTGGTGGGGGCCACCACGAGGAAGCGGGCATCGGGGTCTCGTTCGAGGACGTGGAGGCACAGGGCCAGGGTCTGCACGGTCTTGCCGAGGCCCATGTCGTCGGCGAGGATCCCGCCGAGGCCGTTGCCGTGGAGGAAGGCGAGCCAGTCGAGGCCCTCCTGCTGGTAGTGGCGCAGGGTGGCGTCGAGCCCCGCCGGCACGGGCACCGGTTCGGGCGCCGTGAGCGCGCCGAGTCGCCCGACGCTGTTCGCCCAGCGCTCGGACTGGGCGGCGACCACGCCGAGCCCCGACAGCTCGTCCCACCAGCTGGTCTGGAACCGGTTGATGCGCGCCACGCCGTCCTCGCCCGGACCAGGCGGGTCGAGCAGCCCGCGGGCCTCGGCGATCAGGGCGCGCAGCCGGTCGAAGTCGGGTCGGTCGAGGCGCAGCCACGTGCCCGACGGCAGGATGAGGGCGTCGTCGCCCTCGTTGAGCGCGGTGAACAGCGTGACGAAGTCGATCGTCTCGCCCTCGACGCTGACCGACACGGCGAGGTCGAACCAGTCGTTGCGGTTCGCCGGGTCGCCGCTGTCGGACACCCTGAGCGAGATGAGCGGATCTTCCGACGCTTCGCGCAGCCGCGGCTGGTCGCCCGCGTGCTCCACGACGACGAGGTCGTCCGCTTCGAGCGAGGGGATGACCTCGGTCAGCACGGTGACCGCCAGCGGGCCGGTGAGGTGGCGATCCCACGGCAGGCCGTCGGCGGCGAGCAGCGCGAATTGCAGGTGCTCGGGCAGGTGCTCGTCGAGGGCCAGCGCGTCGATCGCCTCGGCTTCCGCGGTCAGGTCGCGTGCCAGGCCCCCTGGCGAGCGCAGCGGGTGGTCGACGGTGCGATCGCCCCGCCGATAGCGGGCGTACCAGGCGAGATCGACCACCGTGGGCGCCGTGCGCTCGACGACGAGCACGAGCCCGGCGAGCTCGCTGGTGGTGAACACGACGCTGTCGTCGGACGAGCCGACCTCGGCGTGGCGGGCGAGCACCGGCTGGTAGCGGTCGAGCAGCTCGTCGACATCCGCGGCCGGCACGGTGATGGGCCCGGCCGCCACCAGTTGGGCCACGCCGGGGTGCAACGACTCGGCGAGCGGGACGAGCTCGAGGAACCCGCGGTCGGTCCGCCAGAACCCGTGCGCCGGCGTGCCGAGGAAGTAGCCCTCCAGCTTGTCGGGGTCGATGTGCTCGTCGCCGACCCCGAAGGTGGTGGCGAGCGTGACCGATCCGGCGGCGTCGGCGGTGAGATCGACGTGCACCTTCGCCGGGACCGCTGCGACCTCGACGGTGTCGGCGGGGTGTTCACCCACGAGGGTGACGCCCGCCTCGATGACCCGATCGAGCAGCGGCCACAGGTCGGGCCCGTACCGGGTGAGCGAGCCCAGGTCGTTGTGCGCGTAGTAGCTGTCGAATCCACCGCTGACGGCGAGCGCACGGAGCGCGGACCGGTGCCGCTGGTCGATGTCGCTCTGCATCGAGCCGGTCGACATGTCGCGCCAGGACGCGCCGGTCTTGATCCACTTGCCGGTCTTGCCCCGGCGCATCGGCCGGGCCATGAGTCGAGGGCCGGTGTCGACCGACCACCGACTGGGGCGGGGGTGATCGACCACGATCTGGAGCGCCAGTCCGCTCTTGGGGAGTTCGCCGTCGACCTCGCCGACGGCCAGACCGGCCAGCGCCGTGCGCCACCGCGAGCCATCGTCGCCGCCGTTGGTGAACGGTGAGCCGTGCATCACCTCGTGCTCCCACCGTGCGGTGAGGATGGCGGCGACGCAGTGCTTGCACGCGCCGCCGATGGGACACGAGCAGGTGTCGTCGAGATCGAAGCCGTCGGCCCGGCCGTTCCACCGCACCTGCACGACGTAGGGGGAGCGACCCGACCCCTGGCACACCGCCTTGATGATCCCCGGCGACGTGCCGAGGAGCTGGACGCGGTCCTCGTCGGCGTACGCCTCGCCGCGCGCCAGTGAGCCGGGATCGTAGAGATCCTCGAGCACCTCATCGGTGAGGACGGCCACGGAGAGGGGTGAAGTCGCCAAGGCAGCCCACCTTATGCAGCCCCTACGACAGCATCGCCACCCGGGGGC
>CAZALT010000077.1:0-4667 GCA_964485515.1 uncultured Rhabdothermincola sp.
CGAAGGCGAGCATGTCGAGGGTGACGTTGACCGATCCCTCGATGGCGTTCTCGACCGGTGCGAAGCCCACGTCGACGGTGCCCCGGGCCGTAGCGGTCAGCACATCACCGATGGTGGCCAGCGGGATCAGCTGGGCCCGGACGAGGTCGGTCTGGGTGAACAGCGCCTGCTCGGTGAACGTGCCGGCCGGGCCGAGGTAGCCGACGCGCAGCACCGACATGTCGCTGGCCAGGGCCGCGATGTCGGAGCGGGCATCGGCGCGTCCCTCGACCTTGGACGTTGCGTCGTCGGATGCGGCAGCGTTGGTCACGAACGGTCAGGATAGGGCGGTGGACGAGGCCGCCCTGAGGCAGTTGCTCGACGACGTGCAGTCCGGCGCCGTGTCGGCCGACGACGCCGTGGCCGACCTGCGCCGCCTGCCCTTCGCCGACTTGGGGTTCGCCCGCGTCGACCACCACCGGGCGCTGCGCCAGGGGATGGCCGAAACGGTGTACGGCCCAGGCAAGACCCCGGAGCAGTGCGCCGCCATCGTCAGCGAGCTGCTCACCCAGCCCGGTTCGACCCCTGTGCTCCTCAGCCGGGCGTCATCCGACCAGATCGCCGCGGCGCGGGGCGCCAACCCCGGCGCCCGTGTCGAGGGGACCACGGTCATCTGGCGCACCGGCCCTCGTCGCCCCGAGGTCGTCGCCGTGGTCACCGCCGGCACCGCCGACCTGCCCGTCGCCGACGAGTGCGCGGCCACCCTCGACGCTCACGGCTTCACGCCGCTGCGCATGTCCGACATCGGCGTCGCCGGCCTGCACCGCGTGCTCGACGCGGCCGACGAGCTCGCCGCGGCCGACGCCGTCGTCGTGGTCGCCGGCATGGAGGGGGCGCTGGCCAGCGTCGTTGGCGGGCTCACGGCTGCTCCGGTCGTCGCGGTGCCCACCAGCGTCGGCTACGGAGCCAGCCTCGACGGCGTCACCGCCCTGCTCGGCATGCTCGCATCGTGCGCGTCGGGCCTCACCGTCGTCGGCATCGACAACGGGTTCGGTGCCGCCATCGCCGTCATCCGGGTCCTCGGTGCCCGCTCGGTCGACGCCACGTCGATGGGACGAACCGGCCCGGTCCGCGTCGACACCGTTGCGGTGCCGGCCGCGCCCACCGTCGGGGTCACCGACGACGAGCCCGACCAGGCAGATCGATCCGACCAGGCAGATCGATCCGACCAGGCAGATCGATCCGACCATGCAGATCGATTCGACCAGGTCGGCGACCTTGGCTTCGACGAACAGCTCGGCGACCCCGCCCGTGGCTGACCCTGAGCCGTTCGGCGAAGCCGACCCCGAAGGCGCCGTCGAGCGGGTCGCCTGGTTCCACTGCTTCTCCGGCGTGGCAGGCGACATGGCGCTCGGGGCACTGGTCGATGCCGGGGCCGACCTCGACGAGGTCCGCAACCTCCTCGAACGCCTCCCGATCGGCGGCTGGGCGCTCGACGCCGAAGACGTCCTGCGCTGCGGGATCGGAGGCACCAAGGTCCACGTCCACGCCGAGGACGGCACCGTCGTGCGCACCGCGGCGCACATCGAAGGTCTCATCGAGGAAGCGCGCCTGCCCGACCGGGTGCGCGACCGTGCGCTCCTCACCTTCCGGTTCCTCGCCGCCGCCGAGGGCCGTCTCCATCGGCGGCCTCCCGAGCAGGTGCACTTCCACGAGGTCGGCGGCATCGATGCCATCGTCGACGTCGTCGGGACCTGCGCCGCGCTCGAGCTGCTCGACGTCGACGTGGTCGCCTCGAGTCCGATCGCCAACGGCCTCGGCATGGTCCGCGCCGCCCACGGGCTCATCCCGAACCCGGCACCAGCGGTCACCGAACTGCTGCGGGGTGCGCCCACCTACGGCATCGACGTCCCCGTCGAGCTCACCACGCCGACCGGCGCCGCACTGCTCGCTTCTCTCGTTTCGACCTGGGGTCCGATGCCCGCCATGACCGTGACCGACACCGGTTTCGGTGCTGGCACCGCCGAGTTCGACGACCGGCCCAACCTCGTCCAGGTGGTGCTCGGTGCGCGCTGGGCCGAGCTCGCTCCGGGCCAGCCCGTGCTGCTGCTCGAGGTCAACGTCGACGACGCCACCGGCGAGCAGCTCGCCCACGCCATCGAGCTGTTGCTCGAGGCCGGCGCCCACGATGCGTGGATCAGCTCGATCCTCATGAAGAAGGGCCGCCCCGCCCATGTCGTGTCGGTGCTGGGCGATCCCACCCTCGGCCGACAGCTCGCCGAGGTGCTCACCACGGCGACGGGTTCGCTCGGTGTGCGCGGCCAGGTGCTCGACCGTTGGCCCCTTCACCGCGAGCAGGCAACGGTCGAGGTCGACGACGTCCCCATCCGGGTGAAGGTCGGTGCCGGTCGGGTGAAGGTCGAACACGACGATGCCGCCAAGGCCGCTCGGGTCTCGGGCCGACCCGTCCGCGAGGTCGTGAGCCTCGCCGAGGAGCGCTGGCGCCACGACCACGACCACGACCACGAGCACCTCCACCCGTCTCGCGGGCCCTACGACCCGGACGACGACACGGCATAGGTCGGTCACGGGTGCTCCCACGGTCGTCGTCTGACCGCCACGTGGCGTTCGGAACGCAGCACGTGGCGTTCGGAACGCAGCCGGGTCACGTCAGTCGAAGTGCCGGTCCGAAGGTGTGAGCGGCCCAACGGCCGGACCCACGACGCTCGATGGTCTGGCGTGGCCGACCGCGTCGAGGTCAGGCCGACGGGGCCGAACCGTCGGCCATCTGCCGCCACAGCTCCGGGTAGCTGCGGTAGGTGATCTGCTCGGTGACCCAGCCGGAGCCGACGAGCTCGGCGTGGAGCTGGGGGAGCTTGCGGAACGGAACGCCCATGTCGGCGTGGTGGGCCAGGTGCCAGCCGGTGTTGAACGGCACGATCCAGAACCGGGCCGGCCAGTGCTGGTCGACGACGTGGGTGGTGCGGCGGCGGTCCTTCGAGCGCTCCATGCCGCCGTGCTCGGCGATGGCACGCAGGCGGTTGAGCACGCGCCAACCGGTCATCCACGGGGCGAACCAGAACAGCGGCCACAACCACCAGCGCCCCGACGCGATCCAGAAGCCGACGAACAGACCTGCTTGCGTGCCGATGATCCGCAGGGTGATCGGGCGAGACGACGCTCTGGTCAGTGCTCCGGCCAGGAGCTTGAGGTTCTTCCACCCGGAGATGCCGATGGCGTCACGCGCCAGCTTGCGACGCATGGACGCGCGGCTCACCGGATAGCCGACGTACAAGTTGAGGTCGGGCTCGTTCGGTCCGAGCTCGTCCTTGTGGTGGGCGAAGTGGCTGCGTCGGTAGGCGTCGAACGGGACGAACGCGGGATAGGCGAGGAGCCACCTCCCGACGACGTCGTTGAGCGACCTCTTGGACAACAAGAGCCGGTGGGCAGCCTCGTGGGCGAGGATCGAGAACAGGGCGAAGGCTCGGCCCATCAGGACGAAGACGACCAGCCAGATCGGAAGCGCGGCGACGAGCGGGAGCTTCGGGGTGGCCCAGCACGCGACCGCCAGCAGCCCGGCCGACTGCGCCCACACGGAGGCCACGTTGGCCACGTTGTGCCCGTTGGGGATGGCTCGCAGCTCGGCCCGCACGGCGGGGACGGGCATGCCCGACTCCGTGAGTCGATCGGTGGGCAGCACCTGAGGCAGAGCAGCGTCGACCGGGACCATCGAGTCGTCGCGGTGGACGACGGCAACCACCGGTCGAGTGCCGAGAGCGGCCATAGACCGATGTTACAGTAGGGCCGACATGTATCCAAGTCCTGTAAGGCGAACGGCGATCACGGACGGCGACGAGCGCGCAACGCTCGACGCGCGTCTCCCGCCAGAACGGCGCAGGTCACGTTCCGCGGCGGATCGTCGCGACGGAGTGCGCGCATGACCGCAGCGCTCTCCGCCCGCTCGGTCCTGGCGTCGATCCTGCTGGGCACGCATCCGCCCCGGCTGTCGAGTCGGGCCCTCGTCGCCGCGGGTGAGCTGTTCGACATCAGCGGGGGCACGGTGCGCACGGCGCTGTCCCGGATGGCCGCCGCGGGCGAGGTGATCGCGGTGGACGGGTCGTACGAGCTGGTCGGTGTGCTCCTCGAACGCCAGGCTCGCCAGGATCGCAGTCGAGCGAGCGACGGCGTCGCTCCGGGGGACTGGGACGGGCGCTGGACCCTCGCGGTCGTCCGTGATGAGCGGCGTGACGCGGCCCGACGGGCCGAGCTGCGCACCGCGATGGCGCGAAGGCACTTCGGAGCGCTGCGCGACGGCGTGTGGACCCGGCCCTCGTTCCCACCGCTCGACCCGAGCCGCGCACCAGACGGGGTGATCGCCCAGCAGTGCCGGATCTTCCACAGCGAACCCGACGATGACCCCCGCCGGCTCGTCGACGCGCTGTGGGACCTCGACGGTTGGGCGACCGACGCCCGGCGACTGCTCGGGGAGATCGACAGAGCGATGCCGCCGCTGGAATCGGGGGACCCCAGCGGGCTCCGCGACGGCTTCGTGCTCTCGGCCGGCGTGCTTCGCCACTTCCTCGCCGATCCGGCGTTGCCGCCGAGCCTGCTGCCCGACGATTGGCCGGGTCGGGCGCTGCGCGAGGGGTACGACCACTTCGACGTCGCCTACCGGTCGGTGCTGGCGC
>CAZALT010000077.1:4767-9448 GCA_964485515.1 uncultured Rhabdothermincola sp.
CCTGACGAACGACGGCCTGACGAACGACGACCTGACGAACGACGACCATCTGACCGACACGGCAGACACCGTGACCGCGGCACCGTACGCTGGCTGCCATGAGCGAGACCACACCCGCTGCCTCCACCGGCGGCGACCGCCTCTACTTCCGGCAGCTCCTCGCCGGACGAGACATCGCCACGTCCGATCCGCTGGCCCGGCAGATGGTCAACTTCGTCTACCTGGTCGGCGACCGCGCCACCGGTGAGGCGGTCGTGGTCGACCCGGCCTACGACACCCAGGGCATCCTCGACGTCGCCGCCGCCGACGGCATGGAGCTCGTCGGGGCGCTCGGCACCCACTACCACCCGGACCACGTGGGCGGAACCATGATGGGCTACACCATCGAGGGCATCGCCGAGCTGCTCGCCAGGCAGACGCTGCCCGTGCACGTCCAGGCCGCCGAGCTCGAGTACGTCACCAAGGCCACGGGCGTCGGCGCCGCCGATCTCGTCGGCCACCGCAGCGGCGACGTGCTCATGGTGGGGGAGATCCCCATCGAGCTCATCCACACGCCCGGTCACACCCCGGGCAGCCAGTGCTTCCTCGTCGACAACCGCCTCGTGGCCGGCGACACCCTCTTCCTGGAAGGGTGCGGCCGCACCGACCTCCCGGGCGGAAGCCCCGCGGAGATGTACGAGAGCCTCACGCAGAAGCTGGCCAGGGTCCCCGACGACGCCGTGCTCTTCCCCGGCCACCAGTACTCGGCCGCACCGTCGGCATCGATGGGCGACACCCGCCAGCTCAACTACGTGTTCCGCCCTCGCAACGAAGCAGAGTGGCTCGCCATGTTCGGCTGATCCCGCTCACCGGTCTGCGGTCACGACGAACGGTCGAGAAGAAGAATGCGGTACGAAATCATGTCAGTGGGGTAGAGACGACGTTCACCACAACCTCTGGGGAGTGATCACTCAGGGTGATAGCCATGTCCGAAACCGGCCCGGCGCCTTCGCGAACGACCGATGAGCTGCAGATGGTGCGCGCCATCCTGCGGAGCCTGGCCACCGAGGTCGTGGTGCTCGTGACGCCCGGAGGTGAGGTCATCACCACCAACGAGGGCGCGTCGGTGATCGAAGCGTCCGACATCGAGGCCTTCGTCCATCCCGACGACCTCGTGGCCACCCTCTCGTTCCTTCGTCGCGTCTCACGAGGACGCGTGCAGCCCGAGCCGGTCAGCGTGCCCCACGACCACAACCGGTGGGAGTCGAGCGAGGTCGACGGGGCCGATCTCGACCTGGACGTCGACGTTCGGGACGAAGAGGTGCCGCACGAGGCGCGGTCCGCTCTGTCCGAGCCGCCTCGTTCGGTCTCCCGTGAGCGCCTGCACCTCCGGATCCGACGGCCCGACGAGCGGTGGGAGCCGGTCGAGGCCGAGGTCGTCGATCCGGCCCTGCACCCGCTCCTGCCCGGCGTGGTCCTGCGCGTCCGCCCGATGTTCGGCGACGAGGTCGACCGTGCCGACGCGCACGAGCGGTTCCAGTCGTTGGCCGAGCTGTTGCCCCTCGGCATCTTGTCGGCGGACCGGCGTGGCGAGGTCGGCTACTGCAACGTGCGCGCCGAGACGATCCTCAGTCGCAGCGGACCCAGCCTGCTCGGCCACGGGTGGGAGGCCGCCGTCCACCCCGACGACAAGGCGTCGGTCCGGGAGGCTGCTGGCCTCGCGGCTCGCGAGGGCATCGCGCAGCAGGTCGTCTTCCGTGTCGAGACCGGCTTGTTCCAACGATGGGCGACCGCCTCGTTCGTCCCCCTCGGCGTGCCGCCCGCCCACACCGGCTGGATCGCGACGCTCGACGACGTCACCGACCGGCTCCGGATCGAGTCGCAGCTCTCCCACCAGGCCACCCACGACGCCCTCACGGGACTACCGAACCGCACGCTCCTCGAGGATCGGCTCCGCCAGGCCTGCGCCCGGCTGCGACGTGGGACGCGATCGGTCACCGTGGTGTTCGTCGACCTCGACGCGTTCAAGGACGTGAACGACCGCTACGGCCACGCGGCCGGTGACGAGGTGCTCGTCGAGGTGGGCCAGCGACTGCTCGACGTCGTGCGCGAGATCGACACCGTGTCGCGCTACGCCGGTGACGAGTTCGTCGTCGTGTGCGAGGACCTGGACGACGTCGTCGGGCTCGAGGGTCGCATCGCCTCGGCGATCAGCGAGCCGATGGAGCTCACCTCGGGATCGGTGCACCTTGGAGCAAGCGTGGGCGCCGTCACCACGCGAGAACCCACCGTGGAGGTCGGGACCCTGCTGGCCGAGGCCGACGCCGAGATGTACCGCGAGAAGCGCGCCCACCGCTGAGCTGCCGTTGTCGTCGCTCGGGTCGACGTCGTTCTCCTCGAGCGGGACGCTCAGCGGCCGACGGCTTCGCCCTCGACGATGTGCGCGGCCTGGAACAGCAGCTGGCAGTCGAGGCACGCATAGTGGTCGACGCCCCCGAGGATGTCGACCAGGTCGAGGCGGGTGGGTCCCCCGCAGCTGGGGCAGCGGTCGCCCGTGCCCGATACGGCGAGCGCTGACGAGAACGAGGGCGCGTGCGAGAGCTGCTGGATGACCTCTTTGTCGCGCAGATCGATCACCGGATCGGCCCGGGGACGACGGGCCGGGAGGGTGACCGCCTCGGCGACGGGCGGAAGCCCAGCGTCGGCGCGCCGAGCTGCTTTGGCGGCATCGAGACGGTCCTGCAAGCCCATGGCGTCACTGTAGTGGGCCGTTTGGCCTATGCCACGCGCGGGAGGTGTCGCGCGCGGCACCTCCTGGTGAGCCGGTGGTGGTCAGCCGGTGGTGGTCAGCCGGTGGTGGTGCCGCCGTCGATCGGGATGATCGCGCCGTTGAGGTAGTACGCCTCGTCCGACGCGACGTACGCGACCAGCGCGGCGACCGAGTCGGGTTCTTGCATGTCGGCGGTGAGGAACGAGCGGGTGATGAGCGACATGTGCGAACCCTCCGGTGGCAAGAAGCCCGAGATGATGCCGGTGTTCACGCCACCCGGGCACACGGCGTTGATGCGGATGCCGTCCCGGCCGTACTCGATGGCCATCGCCTTGGTGATGCCGACCAAGGCGTGCTTCGACGCGCAGTACGCCGCGCAGTAGGCCTGGCCGATGAGCCCGGCGGTCGAGGCCAGGTTCATGATGTTTCCCTTGCGCTCGAGCAGGTGCGGGATCGCGGCCTGGCTCAGGTAGAAGGGCCCGGCGGCGTTGACCGCGAGCATGGCGTTGAACCGAGCCGTGGTCTCGTCGGTCGTGTGGGCCGACCCGCCGATGCCGGCGATGTTGGCCAGCACGTCGAGGCCGCCGAACTCGGCGACCACGGCCCCGATGAGGGAGGTGCAGGCGTCGGGGTCGGTGACGTCGATGGCCGACGACGACGCGGTGCCGCCGTTGTCGACGATGGTCTGCGCGGTTGCGGCTGCTCCCTCGCCGTTGATGTCGGCGCACCACACCGTGGCCCCCTCGCCGGCGAGTCGAAATGCCGACGCTTGGCCGATGCCCTGCGCAGCACCCGTGACGAGCACGACCTTGCCCGTGAAGCGGTGGGCCCCGTCGGGGTTGGTGAACGGATCGGGAAGCTCGGGCACGGGCCCTCCTCGGGCGGAGTGTTCGGCCTGCGCTCAGATGAGAACAGGTTCTATTTGCATCGTGGCACGCCGGTGTGACCCCGTGCACACCGAGACCGAACCGGTGGGGCACGGCGGGCCGACGACAGCTTGCCCGAAGCGCGCGTCGACCACCGCTGGGTAGCGTCTCGGCATGCGTGTGGCCGCGGTGCAGCTGGAGTCGACACCAGATCGCGCCGCCAACCTGGCGGTGGCCGAGCGGCTGGTCGCGTCGGCCGCGGCCGACGGTGCGACCTTCGTCGTGCTGCCCGAGCTGTTCCAGCTCCTCGGCTCGGGAGCCGACCTCGCCGCGTCGGCCGAGCCGTTCGACGGCCCCACGCTCGCCTGGAGCGCGAGGCTCGCCCGGGAGCATGCCATCTGGCTCCTGCCCGGATCGTTCATCGAGCGCGCCGACGGGACGGGAGGCGACGTGCGCTTCAACACCGCGTTCGTCGTCGACCCGTCGGGCGAGGTCGTCGGGTGGTATCGCAAGGTGCACCTCTTCGACGTCGATCTGGCCCACACCGGGGTCCACGAGAGCCGCTTCTTCTCGGCCGGCACCGAGCCCGTCGTGGTCGAGGTGGATGGCGTGAAGGTCGGTCTCACCATCTGCTACGACCTCCGGTTCCCGGAGCTCTTCCGCATCGAGGCGCTCGACGGTGCGCACGTCATCGTCGTGCCCTCCGCGTTCACCGCCCGCACCGGCCGGGACCACTGGGAGCCCCTGTTGCGGGCCCGGGCCATCGAGAACCAGGTGTACGTGGTCGCGCCGGGCCAGTGCGGCACGAGCGCGGACGGTGTCGCTCGCCACGGCCACTCGCTGATCGTCGACCCGTGGGGCACCGTCGTCGCCGACGCAGGTGAAGGCCCCGGCATCGTCGTCGCCCCGGTCGACCCGGACGCGATCGACAGCACACGACAGGCCGTCCCCAGCCTGGCCAACCGTCGACCCGACGCGTATCGCTGGCCCAGCTGAGGACGGTGTGGCGCCGTCCTGATCCGTCCCCTCCAGCGAACTGGCAGGCCCTCCAGCGAACTGGCAGGCC
>CAZALT010000077.1:9548-14385 GCA_964485515.1 uncultured Rhabdothermincola sp.
TCCAGCGAACTGGCAGGCCAGGTTCGTCCCATGCGACGACTTCTCTCCGCCGGTTCGTGGTGGACCCGTGCACTAGGTTTGGCGCCGACATGGCACGCCACCACCGACCGCTGCAGGGCCCTGCCGGGGGGTGCCGGTGAGCGTCGTCCGGCGCTACCACGTCCGTGAGGGCGCCGACCTCGACCACCTCCTCGCCGAGATCCAACGACGTCTGGTGCTCGAGTCCGAGTCGGAGTCCACGAGCTCTCGCACCGTCTACGACACCTTCGATTGGCGCCTCTACGGCGAAGGCACCGTGTTCGAGGTGGACGCCGAGGGCGACGGCGTGTGGCGCTCGTTCGACCAGGGCACCGTCCTCGGCCGCTACCCGGCGCTGGGCGCACCCGGCTTCGCCTGGGACCTGCCCAAGTCGCCGGCGACCCACCGCCTCGCCTCCCTCGTCGACATGCGGCGGCTGCTGCCGCTGGTGTCGATCCACTCCACCCGCACCGTCCTGCGCGTCCTCGACGACGAGCGCAAGACGATCGGCCGGGTCATCGTCGACGAGGCGGTGCTCGAATCGGCCGACCGTGACGTCTCGGCTGAGCTCCCTCGCCTCCCTCCGGTGCTCGAAGTCGTCTCGGTACGGGGCTACGAGAAGAAGCTCGGCACGGTCAACGACCTGCTCGGCGCACAGGTGCTGCTCGCTCCCGCCGAAGACGACGCATCGGTCCTGGCCATGCGGGCCGTGGGGCTCCGACCCGGGGCCTACCGTTCCAAGCTCAAGCTCTCGCTCGACGGCGACGTCCCCGCCTGGAAGACCTGGGTCCATGTCCTCGGGGTGCTGTTCGCCGCCGTGGTCGACAACGAACAGGGCGTGCGCGACGACGTCGACTCCGAGTTCCTCCACGACTACCGCGTCGCGGTCCGTCGCACTCGCTCCGTGCTCGGCGAGGCCAAGGGCGTGCTGCCTCCCGACGACCTCGCCTACTTCCGCGACGAGTTCAAGTGGCTCGGCGGAGTCACCGGGCCCACCCGCGACTTCGACGTCTTCCTGCTGGAGGTCCCGGCCTTCCGCCGTGGTCTCCCCGTCGAGCGACGCGACGACCTCGACCCCTTCGCCGGCTTCCTCGCCGACCAGCAGCGCGTCTCGCACGCCGCGCTCGTCGCCGCGCTCGACACCGAGCGCTACCGCACGCTGATCGACCGTTGGGCCGCCTTCCTCGCGGCCCCCGGTCTTGACGAACGGGCTGGTGCGTCACCCGAGCAACTCGCCGACGCGGGCGTGGCGCTTGCCTTCGAACCGCCGGCCGTGGTCGCCGCCAAGCGGATCGAGAAGGCCCACCGCCGCCTGATCCGCGACGGCAACGTCATCCACGACGACTCCGAGCCCGAGAAGCTCCACGACCTCCGCAAGGACTCCAAGCGGCTGCGCTACCTGTTCGAGTGCTTCGGGTCGTTGCTCGATGCCGAGGCGGTCGCCGGCGTGGTCAAGGAGCTCAAGGCGCTCCAAGACGTGCTCGGCGAGTACCAGGACTGCCAGGTCCAGATCGGTTCGCTCGAGCAGTTCGGCCAGCAGATGCTCGACGAAGCCGGCGCCCCCGCCTCCGCTCTGCTCGCGATGGGAGCGCTCGTCGATCAGCTCGCCGAGCGCGAGCAGGCCGCCCGCGACGCGTTCGACAAGCGGTTCAAGGCGTTCGACTCCAAGTCCGTTCGGCGCACGGTCCGCGAGCTCGTCGACGTCGTGTCCGATGATGGAGCGTCCGGCTCGTCGAGTCCGGCCGACGCGAAGCTCGCCAGGCCCGCGGGGAGCGGACCAGCTGCCCGAGCGGCGGAGAACGGACGACCCGCCCGAGCGGCGGAGAGTGGAAAGGAAGAGACCACCTCGTGAAGGTGCTGGCGACCTACAACATCAAAGGCGGTGTCGGGAAGACCGCCACCGCGGTGAACCTCGCCCACCTCGCCGCCGAGGGCGGTGCCCGCACCCTTCTGTGGGACCTCGACCCCCAGGGCGCGTCCACCTTCTACTACCGGGTCAAGCCCAAGGTGAAGGGCGGTGGCAAGGGGCTCATCACCGGCAAGCGCGAGCTCGACGACGTCATCAAGGGCACCGACTATGAAGGGCTCGATCTCATCCCGGCCGACTTCTCCTACCGCAACCTCGACCTCGTCCTCGACGCGGCGAAGAAGCCCACCCGTCGCCTCGCCCAGCTGCTCAAGCCGCTCAAGCGCGAGTACGACTACGTCTTCCTCGACTGCCCGCCCAGCATCTCGCTCGCCAGCGAGAGCGTGTTCGAGGCGGCCGACGCCCTGCTCGTACCCATCATCCCCACCACGCTGTCGCTGCGGACCTTCGACCAGCTCGACACGTTCCTCGACGACGAGGACTGGCGTTCACGGCCCAGGGTCTTGGGGTTCTTCTCGATGGTCGACGGCCGCAAGCGCCTGCACCGCGAGATGGTGACCAAGATGCGCGAGGCACGACCCGACCTCCTCGAGACGCAGATCCCCGCCGCCAGCGTCGTCGAGCAGATGGGCGAGCACCGGGCGCCCGTGGTCACCTTCGCACCCCGCAGCCGGTCGGCCACGGCGTACCGCGAGCTGTGGGCCGAGGTGCAGAACCACCTCTGAGCTTCGAGGCGGGTTCTGGTGCAGAACGAGCACCGGGAAGACTCCAGGGACGTCAACCCCTGGAGTGAGCACCGTGAACGACCTCGGCGACCGGCGGGGTCCACAGGTGTAGACAAACAGGATGTGCGCAGGTCGCTGACCTGCATGGACAATCTCGGAGCCTGGGAGGGAACCCGATGAGCAAGATGCCAAAGGTCGTCAGCGTCATCTCCATCGTCGCCGGCGTCATCGCCGTCGTCGTCGGCATCGTCGTGTTCCTCATCGTGCGCAGCGAGCTGTCGTCGCAGCGCATCACGGTGTCGGACGACGCCCCGTTCCTGGCCGGTCACCAGGTGCAAGGTCCCCTCACCGCCTACGCCGAGGCACTCACGTTGGCCGATCACGCTGAGGAGATCGGCGGCGGGAAGACCTACGCCGAGCTCGACAAGGACGATCCCGCCCGCGTCCAGGTCATGACCGCCGACTTCCTCCAGGCCTCGCTCTACACCTCGGTCGTCGCCTTCGGGGTGTGCATCCTCATCATCGTGCTGGGAGCGCTGTTCATCCTCGTGGGCCTGGCGATGCGCACCCTCGACAAGCGCACCGACGACGGCTCGACCTCCGGTGCGGGTGGAGGATCCCCCGGGGGCGATGCCAAGGACTCGGCGCCCCTCACCGCCTGAGCACCTCGAACCTCCAGAGCCCCAGAAGGAGACCGGCACAACAGCGCCGGCTTCCTTTCGCGTCCGAGATCCGAATTGTCGACGCATCTCGGTCCGATCAGGGCACCATGGCGGTACCCAGGACGCGCATAGACGGCGCAGAGCCCTGGGTAAGGAGACACCGCAGATCGGTCGACCGGCGGCCTGCGCCCGCCGCGACCGGTGACGCCCGAGACGTTCGGAGGTCACGTTGGGACTCGCAACCGTCGTCGATGAGCTGTTCGACCACCGCCTGCCGATCGAAGTGGAGGCCTACGACGGCAGCCGTGCCGGGCCGTGCGACGCGTCGGCGCGCGTCGTGTTCCGATCTCCCGACGCGCTCGCCCGAATCGCCACCCACCCCGGCGAGCTCGGGCTCGCCCGGGCCTATGTCGCCGGCGACCTCGACTTCGAAGGCGACATCTACGCGCTCATGTCGAGCATCGCCGACCACCGCCACATCCACGTCACGCCGGGCGTCGTGGTCGGGCTCGCCCGCGCCGTGGGGTTGGAGAACCTGAAGTTCCTGCCGCCTCCGCCCGAGGAGGCCCATGTCCACGGCAGCCTGCACACGCGCCGTCGCGACGCGGAGTCGATCGTCCACCACTACGACGTGTCCAACGCGTTCTACCGGCTCGTGCTCGGACCGTCGATGACCTACTCGTGTGCGGTGTTCGGCACCGAGGACGACACTCTCGAACAGGCCCAGGCCAACAAGTACGACCTCGTGTGCACCAAGCTCGGCCTCGAGCCGGGCCAACGGCTGCTCGACGTCGGATGCGGATGGGGAGGGATGCTCATCCACGCCGCCACGAACTACGGCGTCACCGGCGTCGGCGTCACGCTGTCGTTCGAGCAGGAGGAGCTGGCTCGCAAGCGCGTCGCCGAGGCCGGGCTCGAGGCCCGCGTCGAGATCCGTCGTCAGGACTACCGCGACATCGCCGACAGACCGTTCGATGCCGTCAGCTCCATCGGCATGTTCGAGCACGTGGGCCGCAACCGCATGGAGGAGTACTTCCGGCGCCTCCACCAGCTGATCGAGCCCGGTGGTCGACTGCTCAACCACGCCATTTCCCGGCCGGCCTACCCCCAGGCCGACTCCGCGGTGGGGCATCTCCGAGCCGCCACCCGGCGGATCGCCACGGCCGCCGGCTCGCGCTACGGATCCAAGATCGACAGCCCCTTCATGCAGCGCTACGTGTTCCCCGACGGCGAGTTGCACGAGGTCGGAACCGTCGTGTCGATGATCCAGGAGTGCGCGTTCGAGGTGCGCCACGTCGAGTCCCTCCGCGAGCACTACGCCCGCACGTTGCGCCGCTGGGTCGCCAACCTCGAGGACAACTGGGACGCCGCCGTCGCAGAGACCTCCGAGGGCCGCGCCCGCGTCTGGCGCCTCTACATGGCGGCGTCCGCCCTTGGCTTCGAACGCAACGATCTCCAGGTCCACCAGGTCCTCGCCACCAACACCACCGACCAGGGCGACAGCGGTCTGCCCCTGCGGCCAAGGGTGGGGTTGCCGGACTGAGGTTGCCGGTCGCGATCCGAGG
>CAZALT010000077.1:14485-16202 GCA_964485515.1 uncultured Rhabdothermincola sp.
CGGACTCGCCCACGCGGCCCGCCTTGCCATGACAGGACGTGCCGGTCGACGGGTAGACGTGGAGGTCACGATGCCGTGCCCGGGATCCTCGTCGCGGGCGCGGCGGTTCGGTCATGGCAGGCTGACCTGCCATGGCCGTGGGTCGATTCGCGCCGAGCCCGTCGGGGCCGCTGCACCTCGGGAGCTTGCGCACCGCCATGCTGGCGTGGCTGTTCGCCCGCTCGGCGGGATCCCGGTTCGTGCTGCGGATCGACGACCTCGACGCGGCGTCGGCGCGCGAGGAGCACGAGCGCAGCCAGATCCGCGATCTCGAGCTGCTCGGGATCGACTGGGACGGACCGATCCTGCACCAAGGTGACCGGCTCGATCGCTACGGCGAGATCGTCGATCAGCTCGTGGCCGACGGTCTCGTCTACCCGTGCTTCTGCACCCGGCGCGAGATCGTCGAAGCGGCGGTCGCCCCGCACGAGCACCTGCCCGATGGCGCGTATCCCGGGACCTGCCGCGACCTCAGCCCGGGCGAGCGAGCGGCGAAGGAGGCCGCTGCGGGCCGGCCGCCCGCGCTGCGGATCCGCGCCGAGGGGGTCACCGTGGGATTCGACGACGAGCTGCATGGCCGCGTCGACGGCGTCGTCGACGACTTCGTGGTCAGCCGCTACGACGGCACGCCTGCGTACAACCTCGCCGTCGTCGTCGACGACACGGTGCAGGGCATCGAGCAGGTCGTGCGGGGCGATGACCTCCTCTCGGGTACACCTCGCCAGGTGTTCCTCGCCGGTCTGCTCGGCCTGGACGTACCCCGCTACGCCCACGTCCCGCTCGTGCTGGGCGCCGACGGCGTCCGCCTGGCCAAGCGCCACGGGTCGGTCACGCTCGCCGATCTCGAGCGCGACGGGCGCTCACCGGACGATGTCCGCGCGTTCCTGGCCCGCTCGCTCGGCCTCGCCGCGTCGGGCGAGCCCGTCACCATGGGAGACCTCGTCGATCGCTTCGATCCGGGCGCGCTCCCCCGAGTGCCGTTCGTCCTGGACGACACCCGACTGCGGTCGTTTGCGTAGACGGGTGGCTGGGGTCGCGCGAGGTACGCAAACGACGGTGGATTGGGCGGGGCGGGTCAGCGGTTGCGGTGGAAACGGCGATCGGGTTTGGCCGGGGGCATGTTGAAGCCCGGGTTCGGGGTCCAGCCGCTCTCCGCGATGTCCGCGAGGACGTGGGTCATGTTCAGCAGGTCCTCCTCGTAGTTGAACTTGCCCTCGCCGTCGTAGACCAGCGTCGAGTAGCCCGACTGCTCGTAGTACGACCCGTCCTCGCGCTGGCCGGGCAGGCGCTGCCACCACTTGATGACCACCGTGTCGCCGCTGATGGCGGTGTACTCGACCGGGAAGGTCCAGTCCTCGAGGCCGGCCATCGACTCCGAGAAGAACTCGGTGATGTTGTCGAGCCCTTCGACGCGACCCCA
Organism: uncultured Rhabdothermincola sp.; assembly: GCA_964485515.1. GTDB lineage: Bacteria > Actinomycetota > Acidimicrobiia > Acidimicrobiales > Acidimicrobilacustridaceae > CAZALT01. Next base: position 15,945 of record CAZALT010000077.1, read on the forward strand.
CGCCGGGTCGATGTAGACGGCGTCATCGGTGAAGAACTCCGACAACTTGGTCCAGTCGCTCTCCTCGCCCGCGTCGATGCGGCGACGGAGCTCGAGGTAGTCGGCGAGGGTCTCTTCAACGGTCATGACGGGCACCCTAGGCCTGTCCTGTGACGCGCGGCTCACCTGGGGCCTGCGACGTTGCGGCGCGATGGTGAGGCCGTCGCACACGGCGATGGGGGAGGTGGCCGTGCCGGGTGGGGTGCGGGCTGTTCCGGG
>CAZALT010000078.1:0-16097 GCA_964485515.1 uncultured Rhabdothermincola sp.
CCGAACCGTCGATGTCGATGACGATCTCGATGTCGGTCTCTTTGGTGGTGCGGGAACGGGTGGCCCGGCGGATTGCGGTGGCGTCTGGACTCATGGGAGGTGCTCCGGGGCTGAGCGGCTGGTGAGCTGAGCGGCTGGGGGAGGGTTCAGGTGGGCGACGGAGTTCGATGAAGGGTCGGATCAGGCGAGGGTTGCGCCGAGCGCATCGAGGAACGCATCGTCCTCGGCGGAGGTACCGATGGTGACCCGCAGGCACCCGTCGAGGCGGGGCCACGACGAGCAGTTGCGGACCAGCACCGAGTGGTCGAGCAGGTCGTTCCACACGGCACCACCATCTTTGCGCCGCGGACGGAACAGCACGAAGTTCGCACCCGACGGCCACACGTCGACATCGAGCGCCTGGAGACGACCGACGAGACGACCCCGCTCCTCCACGAGTCGGGCGACGCGCTCCTCCATCTCGTCAACGTGCTCGAGGGCGAGCACGCCGGCAACCTGCTTGAGCGCGTCGAGGTGGTACGGGAGCACGACCTTGAACAGCTGGTCGATGACCCAGGTGGGCCCGACCAGGTAGCCGAGACGCTCGGCGGCCATCGACCAGGTCTTGGAGAAGGTGCGGGTGACGACGAGGGGCTGGTCGTCGGCGATGAGCTCGGTGGCCGACCACGGAGCGAACTGCCCGTAGGCCTCGTCGACCACGACGAGGCAGTCGCGCTCGCGGGCCAGCTCGAGCACGCGCCGAACGACAGATTCGGGTTCGACGACGCCCGTCGGGTTGTTGGGCGAGCACAGGAACGCCACCGATGGACGGTGACGGTCGAAGATGCGGTCGATCTCGGCGTCGTCGATCTCGAACGCGGCGTCGCGCTCGCCCACGACGACCGACGTGCCGACGACCCTGGCGATGTGGCTGTGCAAGGCGTAGGTGGGCTCCCACACCGCGGCCTCGCGACCGGGACCGCCGTAGGCGAGCAGCACCGACTGCAGCACCTCGTTGGAGCCGTTGGCCGGGAAGATGTGCTCGGGACCGACGTCGTGGAGCCGACCGATGGACTCGCGCAGCTCGATGGCGTCACGGTCGGGATAGCGGTTCCAGTCGATCTTCGCCGCCGCGTCGGCCACCGCGGCGACCCACGCCGCGGGAGGCGAGTCGGGGGCCTCGTTGGTGTTGAGCCGGATATCGACCTGGACCTGCGGCGAGTGGTAGCCGTCCATCAGCGCGACGTCGTCGCGGGGCTGCACGGTCATGGCGCACCGCCAGCGGACAGGTCGGTGGCGCCGACGCGGCGCAGCCGGATGGAGGTGGCGTGGGCGTCGAAGCCTTCGGCCGCCGCGATGGTCTCGACCACGTCGGCCACGTTGTCGAACGCAGCGCGGTCGAGCGTGATCACATGCACCTGCTTGACGAAGTCGGCAACGGTGAGCGCGCTGCCGTAGCGCGCCGACCCATCGGTGGGCAGCACGTGGCTGGGCCCGGCCACGTAGTCGCCGACCGATGCCGGCGAGAGCGGCCCGCAGAACACGGCGCCGGCGTTGCGCACCAGAGGGACGAGCGTGTCGGGTCGTTCGGTCATGAGCTGGAGGTGTTCGGGAGCGACGAGGTTGGCGACCTGGATGGCCTCGACGGGGCCGTCGACGAGGGCGAGGTAGCCACCCGAGCTGAGCGTGGCCTCGATCTCGGCCCGGCGGGGCGCCTCGGCGACGAGGCGGTCGATGGCGGAGTCGACCGCGTCGGCGGCCGACTCGGACCAGGTGATGAGCCAGGCCTTGCCGTCCGGTCCGTGCTCGGCCTGCACGATGACGTCGATGGCGGCGAAGTCGGCCGGGGCGCTGTCGTCGACGACCACCACGATCTCGGACGGCCCGGCGAAGGCCGACGGGATGCCGACGCGCCCGGCGACCTCCCGCTTGGCGACCGCGACGTAGCGGTTGCCCGGCCCGGCGATGACGTCGACCGGACCGATGGACTCGGTCCCATACGCCATGGCGGCGATGGCCTGTGCGCCGCCGACGGCGTACACCTCGTCGACACCGGCCAGGGCTGCGGCCGCGAGCGTGGAGATGGCGACTTCGCCCGTGTCGCGATCGGGCGGCACGCACAGCGCGATCTCCTCCACGCCGGCGACCCGGGCGGGCACCGCCGTCATCAGGACGGTCGACGGGTAGGCGCCCCGGCCTCCCGGCACGTAGAGCCCGGCGCGCTGCACGGGCACGGGGCGGCCCTCGACGACGACGCCGTCGCGCTCGTAGCGGTGATCCTCGGCGCGCTGGGTGAGGTGGAAGTCGGAGATGGCGTCGCGGGCCTCGGTGAGTGCCGCCACGAGGTCGACGGGCGCGGCAGCCAGGGCGCGTGCGATGGCATCGGGCGAGACCCGAACCGCATCGAGCTCGACCCCGTCGAAGCGCTTGGCGTAGTCGCGCAAGGCCACGTCGCCCCGTTCGCGGACGTCGGCGATGATGTCGCGGACGACCTCGGTGACGTCATCGGTCGCGCTCGGCCCGCCCTCGTGGTGCAGGGCGCCCTGGGCGGCGAGCGCCCCTTCGACGTCGGCAACACCTCGGAGATCCAGTCGGTTGAGCACGCCGCAACGCTACCGGTTGGGCTTCGGCGCACCGATTCGAGATCGCGGTCCATCGCCAGGCCCGCGAGATCGTCAGCCCCGTTCGCGCACGGCGCGGCCGAGGCGTCGCTGCGCTCGCCGCAAGGACCGCTCCACCTCGTAGAGGTCGGCGGCCAAGCCCCCTTCACCCGAGTTGCTCGCGAGCGTGGCGGACTCCTCCACCTTGACGACGAGCTCGTCGAGCGTCGAGAGCATCGAGTGCAGGGGCAAGAAGGGCGAGTCCATGGGCCCCAGTGAACCGCGTCGGCGGGCAACCCGGGGAACGAGAGGTGGTCGTGGCTGCCGGCCCACGCCGCCGGGGGCCGACCTTCCGAGCTCGCGGGCGCCACCATCGCCACGGGCCGACCATCGTGTCGGGGCCGCGGGCACCGGCGGCGTGTCGGGCCGGTGGGAACCGGTGGTGTCTGGAACCGCGCGGTGCCGGTGCACCGACCAGCCGTGGTGCGCGGGTTCCGCGCTTCGGGGGAAAAATGGGGCCGGCGCCCCGAAGGGCGCCGGCGGGGCGACACTGGGCGGCGGATCCCAGATGTGTCGCCGGAGCCTCCGGGAGGCGGGATCCCGGGGCTGCAGATGACCATACCCTCCTTCTCCCGGATCAGACACCGTTTCTCCGCATTATTTCTCGGGCAGAGCCTAGAGAACCGCTCCAGATCAAGGATCTATTTGCTGACAAATTCGTCAGCCAATCTGATTGGAAACCGAATTTTCACTGACGACCTGTTGAACGACCCGCTTCATGCAGGCCCCACGCTCCGCCTCGGCGCCGCCTCGCCAGGCCGCACGCCGGTGTGCGGATGCCTCCACGCCAGTCGGCAGGCCTCGGCGGGCGGGTACTGTCCGGGCGCATGCTCGAGATCAGATCCGACCCCCCGGCCGACGCCACCACCGCCCTCGAGCTCGGCCGGATCGCGCGCGAGATCCTCACCTTCACCGAGGGCACCGCGGGGATGTACGCACCCGCACTGGTCCGCGAGGCCGACACCCTCGTGGGCGACGCCGGCGCCGATGCACTGCTCGTCGAGCTCGAACCGGTCGACCCCACGCTCGACGCCACCTTCGTCGCGCTCGGCTTCGACTGCACGCGGGAGCTCCTCCAGCTGCGCCGCACCCTCCCCCTCGCACCCGATGCACCCGCCGTGGCCATCGAGACACGTCCCTTCCAGGTCGGTCAGGACGAACCGGCGTGGCTCGAGGTCAACAACCGAGCGTTCGACTGGCACCCCGAGCAGGGGGGATGGACCCTCGCCGACGTCGAGGAACGCGAGGCCGAGCCCTGGTTCGACGCCGACGGGTTCCTGCTCCACGAGCGCGCCGGGGCACTCGTCGGCTTCTGCTGGACCAAGATCCACCCTCCTGCCGGCGATGAGCCCGCGCTCGGCGAGATCTATGTCATCGCCTCCGACCCGGCCGTGCACGGCCGGGGGCTCGGAACGCAGCTCACGGTCGCCGGGTTGACCTGGCTGCACCGCGCCGGCGTCGACACCGCGATGCTCTACGTCGAGTCCGACAACTTCGCGGCCCGCCACGTCTACGAAGACACCCTGGGCTTCCACGTCCACCAGACACACCGCTGGTACCGCCGGCCGGTCGGCTGACCACCGCTCACCGCCGGGTCCGTGGACGCAGGCGTGCGGGGTCCCGAAGGTGGGCCCGGCGGCGCACCTCCTAACCTGGCTCTGTGCCCACCCGCTACGACCCGGACCGCGACGAGCTCGCCGCGATGCTCGAAGGCGAGCCTCGCTATCGCCTCGATCAGGTGTGGGACGGCCTGTACCAGCACGCCCTCGATCCCGACGCGCTCAGCAACGTGCCCAAGGCGCTGCGGGCGCGGCTCGCCGACGAGCTCCCTCTGGCGTTGACCCCGGTGGCCGAATCGGTCAGCCACGACGGGCAGACCGTCAAGTGGTTGTGGGAGCTCACCGGCGGTTCGCACATCGAGACGGTGCTCATGCACTACAAGGATCGGACCACGGTGTGCATCAGCAGCCAGGCCGGCTGTGCCATGGCCTGCGGCTTCTGCGCCACCGGGCAGGGCGGCTTCGACCGCCATCTGTCGATCGGCGAGATCGTCGAGCAGGTCGTGATGGCCATCCGAACCGCGGCGCCGCGCCGCGTGTCGAACATCGTGTTCATGGGCATGGGTGAACCGCTGGCCAACTACGACCGCACCTGGGGTGCGGTCGAGCGCCTCCACGGAGCCATCGGCATCTCGGCGCGGCACCTCACGATCTCCACGGTCGGCATCGTCCCCGGCATCCGTCGGCTCGCCGACGAAGCGCTCCCCGTCAACCTCGCCGTCTCGCTGCACGCCGCGAACGACACGCTGCGCGACGAGCTGGTGCCGATCAACCGGCGCTACCCCCTCGACGTCCTCGTCGAGGCCTGCCACGCCTACCTTCGGGTGAAGAACCGGCGGCTCTCGTTCGAGTGGGCCCTCATCGACGGGGTGAACGACCGGCCCAGCGACGCCGTCGAGCTCGCCGCGATCGCCCGCCAGCTCCGCGCCCACGTCAACCTCATCCCCCTGAACCCGACCCCGGGGTACCCGACCCGTGGCACACCACCCGAGGGGGTCGCCGCGTTCCGCGACCGACTCGACGCCGCGGGGGCCAACGTGACGGTCCGCCGCAACCGTGGCACCGACATCGACGCGGCGTGCGGTCAGCTCCGGGCATCGCACACCGCGTCGACCACGACACCGGTCACCCTCGACAAGCGCTGATCACCGAGGTGGACCCGACCGCCGCACGAGCACGGTCCGCCCGCCGTCGAAGCGCACCGCGTCGACGAGGTGCTCACGCGCCCCGACCTCGCACCCGTCCCACACCACCGATCTCGTGACCGCACCCAACACGACGGCATGCGCACCGACGACCGAGTCGACCGCGGCGCCGGTCACCACCGCTCCTGCGCCCACGACGGTCGTCGCCACGTCCGCGCCGATCTCGTCCCGACGGCGAGCCACCGCCCGCAGGTTGGCCCGCAGGTAGGCCTGGACCGTCCCGCAATCGATGAGCTCGCCGTGGAAGGTCGCCGTCCCGAGCGATCCCTGATCGTGTGCGTCACGCCACGAGGCCTCGTAGAGGCCGCTGGGGACGGGAGCGAGGTCGCGCACGGCGTTCCACGGCATGAGCGTGGCGACCACCTGTGCCTGGGCATGGAACCGGGCCTCGCCCGCGAGCAACAACCGGATCGACTCGCCGTCCCAGGCCTCGACGAACGACACCAGATCCGGTTCGGGGTCGCACCACGCATCGACGTTGTGCACCAGCACGGACCGACCGTCGATCCAGGGCCGCAGCGCACCGAGCGCGCCTGCGGTCCCGAGGGCCCGGTCACCCTCGAGCGAGACGTGGATCGAGGGATCCCGCTCGAGGTGGGCCAGCATCTGCGCGCGTCCGCCGTGGACGTTCACCGCCACCTGGGCGGTGACGCACCGGACCCGTTCGACCGCCAGGTCGACGAGCGCGACGCCGCCCACGGGGCACAGCGCCTTGGGGCGCGACCACGTGAGCGGCCGCAGCCGGGTGCCGTTCCCTGCGGCCAACACGACCCCTGCGAGCCCGCCTGAGGCGCCACTGCTCGACATCCCTGCCACACTGTCACGTATGGAAACCCGTCGGTGGACGAACCCGTCGCAGCCACAGACGCTCTATCTGGCGACCTGGCTGCTGTACCTCAACGCCGGCATCGCGTTGCTGCTCGTGCTCATCGGCGGCATCGGCCCGCTCGAGCTGCTGATCTCGCTTGTCGGGGTCGCCGCCGCGCTGGGCATCGCCGAGGAGAAGCGGTGGGGCTACCTGACCGGGGTCATCGTCGCCGGACTCGCTCTCGTGGTGCGGCTGCGCCCGCTTCTCGCCGACCTCGGACTGGTCTTCAGCCCGAACTACCTCCTCTACCTCGTGTTCCCGGTGGCGCTGTTCGCCCTGCTCGTCCACCCGATGAGCCGGGACTACCAGCGCATCTGGTTCAAGTAGCCGCCCGAGCGGCGGAGAGCGGAAAACCCCGCCCGAGCGGCGGAGAGCGGGAAACCCGCCCGAGCGGCGGAGAGCGGGAAGCCCCGCCCGAGCGGCGGAGTAGCGCCCTGGCGCTCCGGGACGGCAAGATGCGGCCATGACCACCTCGATCGACGGCATCGCCGGACTCAACGACCTCGTCGGCCAGCACCTCGGCTACAGCGAGTGGCACACCGTGACCCAGGAGCAGGTCAACCTGTTCGCCGACGCAACCGGTGACCACCAGTGGATCCACGTCGACCCGGAGCGGGCCGCCAAGGAGAGCCCGTTCGGCGGTCCGATCGCCCACGGCTACCTCACGCTGTCGCTCGGCCCGACCCTCTTCCCGCAGATCGCGACCGTCCGAGGCATCTCGATGGCGGTCAACTACGGCTGCGGCAAGGTCCGCTTCCCGTCGCCCGTACCGGTCGGCGCCGACGTCCGCCTCGGCGCCACGCTCGACACCGTCGAGGAGATCAAGGGTGGCGTGCAGGTGTCGATGACCTTCACCTACGAGGTCAAGGACGCACCCAAGCCGGCGTGCGTCGCCGAGATCATCTTCCGCTACCTCGCGTAAGGGCGCCAGCGCTCGGCGACGCGCCACGTCGGCTCACGTCACCACTTACGCTCGGCGCATGACGGATCCCTCCCTTCGACTTCGACGTCGGTCGGCCGTGGTAGTGGTCGTGCTGTGCCTCGCCGTGGCGTCGTGCTCGGCCTCGAGCTCGGACCAGGCGACCGTGGTGCCACCCTCGACCACCCCGGCCGACGCGTCATCGGCCACCACGTCGGAGGCGGGCGACGACACGGGCGGGTCGAGCCTTCGGTGGTCGCCCTGTCAGGAGGGGTTCGAGTGCGCATCGGTCACCGTGCCCCTCGACCACGACGACCCTGGCGGTGAGACCCTCGACCTCGCCCTGATCCGACGCCCGGCATCGGACGAGGCGACCCGGATCGGCTCACTCGTCCTGAACCCCGGCGGGCCGGGGGCGAGCGGCTACGACTTCCTCACCGGCGCTCGGTTCCCCACCTCCCTGAAGCAGGAATTCGACCTGGTCAGCTGGGACCCACGGGGCATCGGCAGGAGCAGCCCGCTCGCCTGCTCGAGAGAGATCGACGACGAGGCGTTCCGCGAGCTCGACTCCGATCCCGACAGCACCGAAGAGCAGGCCGAGCTCGACGCGGCGAGCGAGCAGATCGCCGCGCAGTGCGCGTCCAGCGACCTGGCGCTGCTCCAGCAGTCGACGACGACCGACACCGCCCGTGACCTCGAAGCGATCCGCGTGGCCATCGGCGACTCGCAGCTCACCTACATGGGGTTCTCCTACGGGACCCAGATCGGCCAGGAGTACGCCCGCCTGTTCCCCACCAAGGTCCGGGCGATGGTCCTCGACGGCGTCGTCGACCCGTCCCAGACGCTCCAGGAGATGCTCGCCGGCCAAGCGGAGGTCATCGAGACGACCTTCTCGTCGGAGACCCTCGCCCTCTACGACCAGCTCATCGCCCGGTCGGAGCAGGAACCGCTCGAAGGCCCCGAGGGCCTCTCGCTGACCCCGGGGACCATCGCCCTCGCCGGTCTCGCATCGGCGTTCTACGAGCGCAGCGACGACACCTTGCGCATCGCGAGCCGCGACGCCCTCGCCGGCAACACCAAGCTGATCGAGCAGATCGCCACCAGCTACATCACGGCCGCGTCGTTCGCCGACTACCTGGCGGTGAGCTGCACCGATTCTCCGTTCGCTGCCGGCGTCGACGCGTGGGACCGGTTCGCCGACGACCTGAAGGCCGCAGCACCCCGGTTCGGCGCCCCGATCGCCAACGAGCTGCGGCCGTGCGCGTTCTGGCCGGTGGCGCCGAGCCGCGCCACCCCTGCGATCGGCATCGACGGACTCCCCCCGATCCTCGTCATCGGCACCACCGGCGATCCCGCCACCCCCTACCAGTCGGCCGAGCGCGTCGCCGCCGCCATCCCTGGGGCGACGCTCTTGACCTTCGAGTCGAACGGCCACACCGCGTTCAACAAGAGCGACTGCATCGACGAGGCGGTGGCCGCCTACCTGATCGACCTCGAGCTGCCGCCGACCGGCACGGTGTGCACCACCGGCTGATCCAGGAGCTGACTGATCCGGGAGCTGGCTGATCCCAGCCCCGGCTCCCGACCCGATCAGAGGGCCGAACCCGGTGCCGGGTTCAGGGGGTAGGAGGAGTCCACGTCGTCGTGCTGCGGAGCCGGGCGACCTCCGCGGCGGCATCGAGGTAGCCGGCGTGGACCAAGAGGTGCTCGAACAGCTCGGCCGCCTCGGCCCCGGCCTCGCCCATCGCCAGGAGCTCACGGGCCACCGCCGGCGCCTGACCCGACCCCGCGGACGCGACCGCACCAAGGCTCTTGGCCGGCCCGGGGGGATCGTTCACGAAGGCCCAGGCCATCGTCGACACGCCCTCGGCGGTGTCGCCCGAGGCCAGCGCCCGCGCCGCCCGATAGCTGGCCGACGGTCCGCCTGCGTGCTCGAAGCGAGCGATGAGCGAATCGGCCCCGGCGATGTCGGCGGCCCACAGACGACACCACGCACCGACCTCCGCGGCCCACTGCAGCACGGGACCCGAGGGGCGAGCGGCCAGCACCGCGTCGGACTCCGATCGAGCCGTCGCAACATCGTGGCCGAGCAGGGCGCGGTGCGCCTCCTGCAACCTGGCACCCAGATCGTCCTGCTTCTGGCGTGACAGCGACGTGATGTTCATCGCCGCGAACATGACCCCCAAGAGCGCAAGGAAGACGAAGCCCGACGCGAACGCCACCACGACGATGAGAACGGCGAAGACGACCGAGGTGATCTCGGCGGGACGGCGCCCTTTCCCCTTGGTGACCACGTCGAGCACGGCCAGCATCACCGCACCACCGTCGAGCGGAAGGACCGGCAGCAAGTTGAGCAGCGAGAACCCGACGTTCACCCACACGACCTGCGACAGGACGTGCTGGGCGTCGGCGCTCGTCACGAGGCTCGAGCTCTCCAACCACCAGGCCGGTACGCCGAGCAGGAACAGCGCCGACAACGGCCCGGCCAGGCTGACGATGATGTGCCGGCCTGGAGTCAGGTCCCCCTCGCCGGCGGTGAGACCTCCGAATCCGTGGAGCGTGATGCGCGGGTGGATGCCGAAGGCGCGGAACGCGACCGCGTGGCCCAGCTCGTGCAGCAGGATCGACACGAACACCACCGCGACCCAGGTGGCGATGAAGACGGGATCCGGCCGGTTCGGGTCGATGCCGAGCAGCGCGATGATGACGAAGAACGCGGGTTCCACGGTGACGGGGATCCCGTTGAGGTGGAAGTGCGGACGCCGAGCCATCCGTCCAGGCTACGCATCGCCAGCCGAACTGGCAGCCCGCGACGGTCGCGACGGTCGCGGGCGAGGGCTCGTCTGGCCCGGTGCGCCAAGGCCGCACCGCCCGTGCTGACCCCGGGGCAGATTCCTGACGTGGTCAGAGGTCGTCCTACGCTGCACCCGTGCCGCTGACCATGGATGCCGACAACCTGCCGGAAGGCGACGAGAAGGCCGCCGCGGTGCGCGAGATGTTCGACGCCATCGCACCGCGCTACGACCTCGTCAACCGGATCATGACGTTCCGGATGGACGTCGGGTGGCGCAGGCGAGCGGTGCGACGCCTGCAGCTGCGCCCCGGCGCGGTCGTCGCCGACCTGGCGTGCGGGACCGGTGACCTGTGCCGCGAGCTGAGCGCCAGCCACCTCGAGCCGATCGGCTTCGATCTCTCGTTCGGCATGCTCGCCTCGGCCCGCACCGATGCCCCGCTTGCTCAGGCCGACATCTTGCGCCTGCCGCTCCCCGATGGCGCCGTCGACGGGGTCACCTGCGGCTTCGCGCTGCGCAACCTCGTCGAGCTCGACACGTTCTTCGACGAGCTCGCCCGTGTCGTACGTCCCGGCGGGCGCATCGCTCTGCTCGAAGTGGCCGAACCGCCCAACCCGCTCGTGCGCTTCGGCCACGGCATCTACTTCGGGCGAGTCGTACCGCTCATCGGTGGACTGCTCTCCGATCCGGCCGCCTACCGCTACCTGCCCAAGTCGGTCGCGTACCTCCCGCCGCCTGAGCACATGCTCGACATGCTGCGATCAGCGGGGTTCGAGGCGGTGTCGCGCGAGCTGCTCGCCGACGGTCTCGCCCAGCTCGTGAGCGCCACCCGGCCGTGAACGAGCCCGGTCTCGTCGGTGCGCACACCGGCGCGGCGCCCGGCCCGCTGCGCTCGGTCACCCGTCGCATCGACCCCGAGGCCCTCGCCCCGCTCGCCCTCCTCGCGGTGGCAGGCGAGACCGGGCTGCTGTGGTCGCAACCTGACATCGGGTTCGCGGGACGTGGGACGGCGACGACCATCGACGTGGCCCGAAACGACCCGGCCGCGGCGGCCCACGAGGTGTCGCGGGCGCTGGGCGCGATCGAGGTCGCGCTCGACGAGGTGCAGGCTCCCGGCAGCGGTCCGATCGCGCTCGGCGCACTTCCCTTCGACCCCCGCCGCCACGGCACCCTGACCGTGCCCGAGCACCTCGTCGTCGCCGCCGGCGCCGAGGCGTGGATCACACGGATCTCGAGCGATGGCGCCGAGCCCGATCTCCACGCGCTGCTCCCGACCGGCACCGACGCCGCGAGCTGGGGGCACACCGCGGCGGTGGCCGAGCCCGGCTCGGGGTCGAGCGGCTTCCGCGTCTCGAGCGACCGGGATCCATCGGCATGGTGCGACTCGCTGACCGCGGCCCGCGACGAGCTGGTGTTCGGGCCGGCCCGAAAGGTCGTGCTCGCCCGGGCGGTCACCGTCGAATCCGACCAGGTGTTCTCCCGTCGGGCCCTGCTCGAATCCCTGGCCCGGGCCTATCCCGCCTGCATGCTCTTCGCCGACGGACCGTTCATCGGAGCCAGCCCCGAGCTGCTGGTCGCACGCGACCACGACACCGTGCACTCGCAGCCGATGGCGGGGACCGCACCCCGGAGCAACGACCCCGACGAGGACACCCGGCTGGCGGCGGATCTTCTCGCCAGCACCAAGAACCAGACGGAGCACCGCTACACGATCGACGTGGTCCACGACACGCTGCTGCCGTGGTGCTCCTACCTCGACGAGGACGCCGAACCCCGCATCGTCGCCATGGCCAACGTGCAGCACCTGGCGACCCGTCTCGAAGGGCGGCTGTCAGCGCCCCCGGCATCGGTCATCGAGCTGATGACCGCGCTCCATCCGACGCCTGCCGTCGGAGGCGCCCCCCGGGATGCGGCGCTCGAGATGATCGACCGGTTCGAGCACCTCGACCGCGACCGCTACGCGGGACCTGTCGGCTGGGTCGACGCGGCCGGAAACGGCGCGTGGGCCGTCGGCATCCGCAGCGCGCTCGTCGAGGGCCACCAGGCCCGGGTCTTCGCCGGGGTCGGCGTGGTGGCCGACTCGGACCCCGCCGCCGAGCTGGCCGAGACCCGCAGCAAGCTCCAGGCCGTCCTCGGCGCCCTCATCCGCCCCTGACCCGAACCGACCGAAATTGCGTGTGTGTTCGTCGACCCCCGACGAAGATGCACGCCAGAAGCAGTAGAGCGCCGGGTTCGACTCGGGATGCCGGCACGCAAGCGCTGCGCGTCAGGCGAGGGCCTGGGCGACCTCGGCATGGATCTGGCGGTGGACCTCGACGTTGTCGGCCCGATCCGTCCGGGCGACCACGACGTGCACGCCACCGGACCGCTCGGCGTCCTCGATCGCCTCGACGAGGTCGGCCCGACCCAACACCGTCGAGGCCCGCACGCCGTGCACCGACGCCAACTGGGCGATGTCGACGTCGTGCGGCGTGCCGAACAGCGTCTCGAAGTCCCCCGCGGGCAGAGCCGTCGCCTGGGGGAGGAACGAGAAGATCCCTCCACCCCGGTTGTCGACGACGACGACGACGAGGTCGATCTCCCGCGCCGCGAGGCCCAGCAGCGCGTTCGTGTCGTGCAGCATCGCCACGTCGCCGACCAGGACCGCGGTCGGGATGCCGGTCAGCGCCACGCCCGCGGCAGTCGACACCACGCCGTCGATGCCGTTCGCCCCCCGGTTGGCCAGCACCCGGACTCCCGAGCGCGGCGCGGCGAACCACTCGACGTCACGGATCGGCATCGACGACGACACCACGAGCGCGGTTCCGTCGGACAGCGTGGCGACGACGTCACGGGCGATGGCCGGTTCGGTCAGGTCGTCCGACGACGCGACCTGTCGATGGATGATCTCCTCGGCGGCATCGTCGGCCTCGCGCCACGCCTGCAACCACCCAGAGGGCGCGGCGCCACCCTCGAGCCACGGCAGGACGGCGGCGAGGAGCGCGCTCGCCGGTGCCTCGATGCGCTGGCTCACCGCCCGTTGCGGATCGCCCCACCGTCGGTGGCCCTCGACGAGCAGGTGCGCCGCACCGCAATCGGTGAGCCAGCGGGGCAGCAGCTTCGAAGCAGGCCAGGTCCCGAAGCGCAGCACGACCTCCGGGGCGAGACCCGCGGGCGCCGACCGGGCGATGGCATCGCCGTGGGCGACGACCACCTCGTCGGCCACCCGACAGCCGCCGCGCGGATCGGCGAGGACGGGCCAGCCCAGCCGCTGCGCGAGCAGCAGCACCCCCACCGGGTCGTCGATCTCGTCGCCGGCGACGATGACCCCGCGCCTGCGCTTCACCAGCTCGGACAGCCGAACCGCGTCGTCGTCGTCGACGAAGCGTCGCACCGCGGTCGACCGATGCCAGGCGTGACCAGCGGAGGCGGGACCTGCACCGGGGAGCGTCGACGCGCGACCGACGAGCGGTTCACGGAACGGCAGGTTGAGGTGGACCGGTCCCGGCGAATCGCCCGTGGACTCCAACACCGAACGCGCCGCCATCGAGCGCCACGTCGAAGCGGCGACCAGGTCGGCCACACCCGGGTCGAGCTGCCAGCGCACCGAGTCACCGTAGAGACCGACCTGGTCGATGGTCTGGGGCGCCCCGACGTCGCGCAGCTCGGGGGGACGATCTGCGGTGCAGGCCAGGAGCGGTACCCGGTCGTGGTGCGCCTCGACGACGGCGGGGTGGAGCTCGACGGCGGCCGTGCCGCTGGTGGTCAGCACGACCGCAGGCAGCCCGGACGCCTTGCCGATCCCGAGGGCGACGAAGCCTGCAGCCCGCTCGTCGTGGTGCACGTGCACCCCTATGCGGTCGTCGGCGAGCAGCGCCAGGGCGAGCGGTGTCGATCGGGATCCTGGGCACACCACGGCGTGGCGCACACCGCACCGGATCCACTCGTCGACGAGGGTGGCGCAGAAGGTGGCCTGCACGTCCTCGGGCGAGATGGGCGGGGACATCGATGGGTCAGCGTCGGGCACGGCGACAGCCTACGTTTGGCCGGTGCCCAGCTCTGTCACTTCTGTCACTCCCCCGCTCCACACGGAGTGGCTGACCGCGGACGCGTCAGGCCCACCCGTCGTCCTGCTGCACGGCTTCACCCAGAACGCGCGTTGCTGGGGCCCGTTCGGCGACGCCCTCGGCCGTCACCACCCGATCCTCGCGGTCGACGCCCCAGGCCACGGCGGGTCCAACGCGGTTCACGTCGACCTCCCCACCACCGCCGCTCTGCTCGCCGAATCCATCCATGCCGACGCGGACGGTGCGGCCACCGTCGTCGGGTACTCCATGGGCGCGAGGATGGGCCTGCACCTCGCACTCCTTCGACCCGATCTCGTCTCGGGTCTCGTCCTCATCGGCGCCACGGCCGGAATCGAGGACGACGTCGACCGGGCTGCTCGCCGCACCGTCGACGACGGGCTTGCCGACCACCTCCTCGAGGTGGGCCTCGAGGCCTTCCTCGACGAGTGGCTGGCCCAGCCTCTGTTCGCCGGGCTGGCTCCGGAATCGGCGTGTCGCTCCGAACGGCTCGCCAACGACCCGGCGGGCCTGGCGTCGAGCCTGCGCCTGGCGGGGACCGGCACGCAAGAGCCGCTGTGGGGTCAGCTCGGCCAGCTCGACATGCCCGTGCTGGTGCTGGCAGGAGCCGAGGACCCCAAATTCACCGCCATCGCCCGGCGCCTCGGCCCGACCATCGGACGAAACGCGACCGTCGAGCTCATCGAGCACGCCGGCCACGCCGTCCAGCTCGAACGACCGGAGGCGACGGCGACGGCCATCGAGCGGTGGCTCACCGCGAGCACCTGACCTCCATGCCCGCCTGACCTCAATGCGCGCCTGACCTCCATGCGCTTCTTGGCCGCTGGGCCAGGGTGGTGGGAACGCCTGGTCGCGAGCCGGTGAGATCGCCGCCGTCCATGCGCATCTCCCGCCCCACAGCGGGGGCTGGCCGACACATGAAACGTCGTCGTGCCTAGATGGCCTAACCCGGCTGGAACACCATGTCGATGAGGATCAGGGCGAACAGCAGGTGCAGGATCCCACCGAACATGGCGGCCTTCTTGCCGCGCTCCTCGAGCTCGGCGACCTGCGGAGGCGGACCGCCGGCCGACGGCGGAGCGGCGGCGAGATCTTCTTGGAGGGCGAGCATGGCCTTGAGGTTCGGGGTGTGGAACCCGATCGAGATCACCAGGCCGACGATGTAGAGCAGGAACGCGATGGAGATCCAGGTGTCGGAGAACTCGATGTAGGCGGGGTCGGATGTGGCGCCGAAGAGGACGAGGATCAGACCAGTCGCGCCCGCCGCGTAGATGAACGGCGTCGACAGCACCTTGGAGCCGTTGAACGACACGCGGCTCGTGTGCAACATCACGGCCGGATCGCCCGTGGCCCGGGCCCGCGACGCCAGCAACGGCCACACGAAGGTGGAGCCGAAGCCCACGATCACGGTCAGGATGTGGATCCACTTGACCAGTTCGTAGAGGAAGTCGTTCGGGTAGATCGAGGCGAGCATGCGGGGATTCCTTCGGTGGCGGCGGGGATCGTCCGGAGACGGAGACGGACGACGTGGCAGCGTACTCGTCCGGTGTTGCTCGGTCGGAGAACGGACACGGATGGACACGAACAGCTCGGCACCGACGGCAGGCCGGAGCGACAAGCCGAACGACGAACCCGACCGACGAGCCCGAACGACGAACCCGAACGACAGGCCGGACTTGGACGACGAAGCCCGTCCACCAGACGGTTAAGCCACGCTTCATGACACCTCGGTCGTTCACCATGTGGTTAACGTGCGCGTTCCCCACCGGCCCCCGGTGTGGTCCAGCCCGCCAGGAGATGACACCAGATGTCCGAAGGAAACGATCCGTCCCGCCGCCGCTTCATCCAGGGAGGCGCCGCCGGAGTCGTCGGCCTCGGACTCGGCCTCGGCACCGCCAAGGCCGTCGGCGCGCAGGATGCCACCGGGGTCGGAGTCGACGCCGAGGCCGCGGCTGTCGCTCCCCGCCCGTCGAACCAGCCCTCGCTCGACTCCCGCCCGAACATCTTGGTGCTGATGTGCGACGAGCTGCGCTACCCGCCGGTCTACGAGG
>CAZALT010000079.1:0-16015 GCA_964485515.1 uncultured Rhabdothermincola sp.
GCAAGAGCGCCGGGCCGACATCGTGAAGACCCTCGATAGCCAGGTCGAAGCCTTCCTGCCGTGCTCGCCGCGATCGGCGGACAGTGGAAAGGCCTCGATGACCTCGAGGTCGAGACCTGCCGCTGGGTCGACTGGTTCAACAACAAACGACTCCACGGCGAGCTCGGCAAGGTCCCTCCCGCCCCTCTCTGTCCTCGCCAGCCAGGTAGTTGCCCAGCCAAGCCGACGCGTCGATAGTGGTAGGGACTGTCATCGTGTTCTCCTCAAGGGTTGTGTTGGAACTACTTCTTGAGGTTGACGCGATGACCGTCGCGCCCCGCGGACCCTCAGGCCCTACCGCCCATACACCACTTCTCGGGACTCAACCCGACTAACCAGAAGTGGGAGTTCCGCCCAGGTGCGTAGCTGACGCGCCTTGGCGACTTCACGGATTGAAACCCTCGCAAATCAGATTCTCAGATCCACTCTGGATCTCTGGACAGGGTCTTCCTACAGTCACGCCGAGTTCGACGTGGCGCTGCTCGTCGTTCTGGAGGACGTGGTGGCAGAACAGGGCGTAAGTTCAGGCGGCGAGGACCACGCAGAGTCGACGGTCGACCGTGTGCGGCTGCGTAGCCGGCTCTCGAACTGGTGGGCCCGGGTCCCTGTGTCGTGGAGGGTGGCCGGTGTCGTGTTCATCGTGGTGCGCGTTCTGCTTTGGATGGTTGTGCATCGCACCTATGTCTTCGCTGACACGCACGAGTTTCGCCCCGTCGTTGGAGCCGGTGACCTCTCCTACGTCAGCTTCCTCGGGAGTTCGTACCGTCCTTGGGTGGTCCCGCTCGTTTACGCGCTGCTTCCCAACGATGAGGTGCGAGTCATCTTCCAAGTGCTCTTTTCGGTGGTCGCCTGGCTGGTGCTCGCCCTCACCTTGGGACGGGCCGTGCGAAGCAGCGTTCTGGCCGCCGTCGCTTTCGTTGCGGTTCTCGTCTTCGGACTCTCGATAGCGGTGACCAGCTGGGATTTCGTCGTTCTGTCAGAGTCGCTGGCCATCTCGGTCGGAGCGCTGACCATCGCTGCATGGATCAACTTCGCTCGGTCACCCTCGACACGGACTGCTGTTCTCGTTGGTCTTGCGACGACCATTTTCGTCTTCATACGCCCTCAACTCTTTCCCGTCGTCGCTGTTGTCGCTGTGGTGCTGGCCGTCTCGTCGATCCGTTCCGCGGAGAAGGTCCTTCGGTTGGGGCTCGCTGGTGTGCTCGTGCTGGTGGTTCTGTGGGGGCTCGGCGTGGTCGACAACATCGAGCGCTACTCCGCCGGCCGCCAGGAACAGGTCGGGACCTTCACCCAGAATTTCTCGTTCGTCGTGGAGCGCCGCATCCAACCGTTCCCGGAACGGTTGGCGTGGTTCCGTGACCAAGGCATGCCTGACCCATCGGTCCTGCCGCCCCCGGCCGAAGACATCACGGCGCGGATGCGCGACTTCGGGGCCTACCCGATCGCAGACTGGGCGGCCTCACACGGGCAGCTCGCGCTTGCCCGGTACTCGATCGAGCACCCCAACGAGTTCCCGCTCCAGTTCGGAACCGAACTACCCAGCGTCTTGGTGCCCAAACGGGAGAACCTGATTTACGCCAACGAGGTACCGACCGTTCTTCCCGGCCCGGTCGAGGCGGTTCTCAGTCCCACATCGAGCGACCCGACCAAACCGATGATTCCGCCGCAAGCACTCTTCGTGGTGCTTTTCGCTGCGACGCTCGCTCTACCTCGTCGCTCCAAGGTCGACCGGGGATTGTTGGGCGTGGCACTCGGTTTCGTCGGTGTGGGCCTTGCCGGGCTCTACATCTCGTGGCTCGTTTCGACGATGGAGCCCGAGCGGCACGCTATCCCGTTCACCACGCTCGTTCCCCTGATGCTCCTCGTGGCGTCCATTGCTTTCATCGACGCGGCGATCGGATCGCCAGGGGACCGCGAGAGCATCGAACATGACGAGGCTCCTGCGACGATCGACCTGGGCAGTGCAAATGGCGGTCGGGCTATGCCTGTTGGTGAGGAGATGGCCACGCTGAACGGCGCCGGATCTCTGGTCGCTCGAGTGGTGAGCGGCTGGCCGTCGGGGCCACGAACCGTGCCCGAATCCACGTAGAGAGTTCAGGCGGCGACATGCTGATATCGCGAGATCATGCAGTCATGACGAAGCGGACGACCGTACGACTTCCCGAGGACCTCGCGGACGACGCCGAGGCCGTCGTTCGGGTACGTGGCACGAGCGTGAACCAGCTGATCGTCGTTTCGCTTTCAGGGGAGATCGATCGCGTCCGGAAGGCAAGGCGTTCGCCGAACGGGCCCGCCAGCTGTTTGCGCGGTTCAGCAGGTCGCCTTGGCGACGGCCTCGATGTCGATCACGCCGGCGATCTTCTCGTAACCGGCGGGGCTGAGGTGGAGCCGGTCGATCGAACCGAGGTGCATGTCGAGCACTGCAGGGTTCGATGCATCGCGCACAGCAGCATCGAAGTCGAAGACGCCATCGACGTCGGCCTCCGTGCGAATCCACTCGTTGATGATCTGCCGATCGGTCTCGCTGTTGGGTGCGCTCGCCACGCCGTCGACCACGGAGTCGGACGCGGGTGTGATCGTCGCGAGCCAGATCTTCAGGTCGGCGGCTCGGGCCTGGGCGATCAGATCCACCAGGCCGCTGATGATCTCGGCTGCCGGCGCCTTCGCGAGCCCGAGGTCGTTGATGCCCTCGAAGACGATGACACCTCGCACTCCTGACACCGTCGGAACGTCGCCGCCGAAGCGCTCGACGCCAGGCTGGCCGGTGACGGACCCGCCGGTGAGGATCTGGTTTCCACCGATTCCGGCGTTGATCACCGAGATCGGGAGTCCGGCCTCGTTGAACCGCCGTTGCAGGTAGTCCGGGTAGCGCTGGTTCTGGTCGGCCACCGCTACATCGAGGACGGTGTCGGTCGCCGACGCGCCGACCCATCCGTCGGTGATGGAGTCCCCGAAGGCCACGATCGCTCGACTGTCAGGTGCAGCCTCCACGTCGAGGCCGGAGATCCCGAACCAGCTGTAGGACCGTTCGGTGAAGTCCGAAGCGCTCGTGGTCCCGGTCTGGTCACCCGCGCCGGGAGGGGTGATGAATGTTGTGGCGTTCGCGTTCCAGTGCTTGGTGAGATGCCCAGTGCCCGGGGCGAGGAAGAGGCTGATGGCGAGCGGCTCGAAGGGCTCGAAGCTGATCGACACCGGATCGCTGACCAACTCGGCGTCGGCTCCTGCCGTCGCAGACGACTTGCCTGCGAAGGTCACCTCGACGGGCTCAACGACGCCGCCGTCTGGTTGGCTCAGACCGATCGTGACTCGCTCGAAGGTCACCGGGGCCGGGTTGTACCGGTTGGTGAGGTGCAGTCGAACCTGCCCGTCCGAGCCCAGGTGGGGCGCGATGACATTTCGGACGGTCCGATCGCCGAACTCGGTGGGGATCGGAGCGGATGCGGGGTCGGATCCGAAGTCGGCGTCACTGGGAGCAGCTCCCCAGCTGGAGATCCACTCAGAGGAGGAGCACTCGCCCGAATCGGCCGTGGCCGTCGTCGAGCTCTTGTCCGATGGTGGCGATGCTGAGTCGGAAGGTGTGCTCGACGAACATCCCACGGCGGTTGCGAGTAGTGCCACGAGCGCGACAGCAGCGATCATGTGCCTCGATCGTGATGATCGACGAGTGAGCATGGGGACTCGGCTTTCTCGAAGGTGGTGACGAAGTCGTTGGGAGACTCCAGGGATGGTGTACGCCCGAGTCGTCGTTCGAAGCGCGGGCTTTGGTGGTCGTCTCATCGGGAGGTGCCGTCGAGGCACGCGCCGAGAGCTCGGTGCGGTCACGGTGCCTCTGTTGTCGATGACCGACTGACCGAGGTCAGACTGCGTGGCCGCTCGTCAGGGGCGTACCGCGTGCTTCGGGAGCGTCAGCGGCATCTCGAGCGACCGGAGCAGGCCGGGGTCGGCATCGACGACATAGGGCACGGCGTTCACGACGCGCATGGCGGTGGCGAGCATGGCGCCGGCGCCGCTGCCCATCGTGGGGATGCCCGCCTCGGCCGGGTCGTCGAGTGTGGGGGTGAACCAGCAGTCGAAGTTGGGCTTGCCCTCCAGGACGACCCGGTAGGAGAGGTCGGCTTCTCCGTTGGGCCAGTCGGTGCCGACGTGGCGTGCCAGTCGGGTGATGTGGTCGATGACGATGGCTTCTCGGCCGTCGACGACGCCGATGGCCTGGAAGCGGATGGCGCCGGTGGTGCCCGGTTCGACGGTGCCGAATGCGGTCTCGATCGGCTGCTCGGTCAGTCGGCGGTCGTACGTTTCGCGGATCTCCTCGACCTCGACCCCCAGGCCGTCGCCGATGAACCGGATCTGTGCCTCGAACTCGCCGGCGATTGCGCCGGGCAACATGATCCACGGTTGGAAGTCGAGAGACTGACCGAAGCCCAACGCATCGATCATGATCTCCTTGACGCCGTAGTCGTCGTACAGCGCCATCTCGTAGCAGTGGATCTTGGAGACAGACCGGCTCGCGGTCGAGAGCGCCAGCGGGATGTAGTCGCAGAGGAACCCGGGTTCGATGCCCGAGGCGAAGATCGACGCCCCACCCTCGCGGGCGGCGGCCTCCAGGCGCTCGCGGTGCGCCGGCGTGTAGGCAGACGGGTTGATCAGGGTCGTCGATGTCGTCGTGACGATGTTGATCCCCGCAGCGAGGATCCGTTCGTAGTCCGGTATCGCCCCGGCGTCTCGCTCTGGGCCGCTGGCGCCGTAGATGACGCAGTCCGGTTCGAGAGCGAGCAGAGCGTCGACGTCGTTGGTCGCGGCCACGCCGATCGGGAATCCGTTCGCCAGCTCCCCGGCGTCACGCCCGACCTTGTCGGGCGAGTGGACCCACACGCCGACCAGGTCGAGGTCGTCTCGCTCGTTCGCGGCGACGATTGAAAGTGACCCGATTCCTCCGGTCGACCAGACGACGACGCGGGTCGGCGCTGCTGACGTTGCTTCCGGCATGGCTGCTCTCCTTGTTCAGGTGGAACGGGCGGGTGGCCCCGCGCGCCGTGTTCGATGGCTGCCCACGGGCGGCTACTCGGTTTGGTTGGGTACGTCGTCGAAGAGCTGTTCGGTGGGTCCGGCGTCGACGAGTCCCATCTTCTTGGTGATGAGGTGGGGGAGGAAGACCGAGCCGTAGACGAGGTTGCCGACCCAAATGCCCCCTGGCATGTCCACGCCAGCGACCGTTGCATCGCGGCTACCATCCAACCCTTAGGATGGTGGGCACTATCTTAACCACGTAGAGATCGGGACCGTGGCGTCGTGCTCGCCGACAGCATCAATGGCGGTCCAAACCGGGCTGTCGATATCGAGTGGGGGCACCGATGCGCATGGATGACCTGACCTTGGCGGCCATCGCCAACCCGACAGCGGTGCTCACCGTCCCGCACCAGCCGGTCTCCTGACACGATGTTCACGCTGCGCTTCGATATGCGTGCCCCGACGATGGGAGCGCCGGCCTCCGCGTTGTACCGGGCGGCCATCGAGATGAGTGCCTGGTCCGAGGACCGGGGAGCGGTGATCGCCGTGATCTCCGAACACCACGGCACCACGGACAACCACCTGCCGTCGCCGTTCCTCCTCGCGTCGGCCATAGCGGCACGCACCGAGCGATTGCGGATCATGCTCGCGGCAATCATCGTGCCGTTCTACGACCCGGTGCGTCTGGCCGAGGACATCAGCGTGCTCGACCTCATCAGCGGCGGCCGAATGTCCTATGTGCTGGGGGTTGGCCACCGGCGTGAGGAGTACGACCATCTCGGCGTCGATTGGGCCGGCCGGGGCCGGCTGACGGACGAACGGGTGGGCCAGCTGCTCGCGCTCCTGCGCGGCGATGAGGTCGACATCGACGGTCGGTCGGTGTCCATCAGTCCGACGCCGCAGAGCGAGCCGGGACCTCAGTTCCTCATCGGGGGCGGCAGCGTCGCGGCGGCACGTCGCGCCGGGCGGTTCGGTCTCGGGCTCCTGGCCCAGGCGGACGCGCCAGGCATGCGGGATGCGTACGCCGAAGCCTGCCTCGAGGCGGGGCACGAACCCGGCTGGGTTCAGGTGCCCGACCCCGCCAATCCGACGGTGGTCTTCGTCGCCGATGACGTCGATCGCGCTTGGGAGGAGCTGGGTCCGCACCTGCTCCACGACGCGATGACCGCCGCGTCCTACCGGCACGGCGACGAGCACGTCGCCAGCATCAGCACCGCCTCCACCGTCGAGGAGCTCCGGGCGGGTCACGCCTACCGGGTGCTGACGATCGGCGAGGCGGTCGACCTGGTTCGAGCGGGGAGGCCCTTGCCACTGTTGCCGCTGTGCGGGGGTCTCGCTCCCGAGGTGGCGTGGACGTACTTGGAGCGGGCGGCACGAGCCAGTGCCGATGCCGTGGCGAAATCGGAAGGTGGTGATCGCGATGGCTGAGCCTTTTCGTGTGGTCGTGTGGTCGACCGGAGGTGTCGGATCGAACGCCATCCGGGCCATCGCCCGGCGACCCGATCTCGACCTCGTGGGTGTCTGGGTCCACACGACGGAGAAGGTCGGCCGTGATGCGGGGGAGCTGTGCGCCATCGACCCCCTGGGGATCGTCGCCACCAACGACGTCGAAGCGTTGATCACGCTGGCGCCCGACTGCGTGGTCTACGCGGCGAGCGGACCCGAGCGCGGCGCCGGTGCCGTCCCGCACTACGAGCGTCTGCTCGCCGCGGGCATCAACGTCGTCACGACGACATCGACGGATCTGATCTTCCCGCCGGTCGCCGATCCGGCGGTCCGAGAGCGTTTGGCGACGGCGGCCGCCGCGGGCGGTGCATCGCTCTACGCGTCCGGGATCTTTCCCGGGCTCGCATCCGACGCGCTCGCCATCTTGCTGACGACGATGTCGCGGGGGATCGGAACCGTCCGGCTCATCGAGATCTCGCTGAACGATCACTACCCGGTCGCCAGCGTGATGATGGACGGGATGGGCTTCGGTCGCCCCCTGGACTTCGAGCCGATGCTCGCCAAGCCCGGCGTGATCCCCATGGTGTGGCGCATGCCCGTCTCGTTGATCGCCCGGGGACTGGGCGTCGAGCTCGATGAGATCCGCGGCCGGCTCGACCGCGAGCTGACCGACCGCGACATCAAAGTGGCGTTCGGGACGATCCCGGCGGGAACCGTGGGTGCGGTGCGAACGATCGCCAGCGGGATCGTCAACGGTCGGGAGGCGATCGTCGTCGATCACGTCATCCGGATGTCGCGCGACGTGGCCCCCGACTGGCCGGCCTCGGACAACGATGCGACCTACCTGGTGCAGATCGAGGGCGATCCCGACATCGAATGCCAGTTGGTGCTCGGACCTCGCGAGGGGCGAGATGCGGGCGAAGCGGCGATGACCGCCACGGCCATGCGTGTGGTCAACGCCGTTCCGGCGGTCGTTGCCGCGAACCCCGGATTGCTCAGCTCGCTCGACCTCCCGGTCACCGTTCCGGTCGGCGTATTCGACTGACCGCACTCGTGGTTCGACGGCACCTCGTCGGCCGTTCAGACGACGCGAATCAGCGCTCGCGATGGAGGAAGCCGTGCAGCGTCGCCTGAGTCAGCTCGTCGACGAGCTCCTCGGTGGACGGTCCCTTCGGTCCGAAGAACGTCGAACGGAACGCCGCCATCCCGGCGATCATGGCGACGGTGGAGTGGGCGGCCAGGTCCGGGTGGCGTGCGGGCACGCCGCGGAACTCCATGCCTTCCGAGCTGATCTGTCCCAGAACGGCGAGCGCATCGCTGATCTCGTCGATCCCGGCTTCGGTGCGCTCGTCCTCGCTCAGTCCGTTCGAAGCCCAAAGGGTGAGCACCAGACCTCGGTGCTCCTCGAACAGATCGAACAGATCGCTGGTGAACTGCTTCGCCAACTCGTCCTCGCTGGTCCCTTCGGGGATACCCGTTTGCCAGGTCGTGCGGAAGGCATCGA
This sequence comes from uncultured Rhabdothermincola sp., assembly GCA_964485515.1. Classification (GTDB taxonomy): domain Bacteria; phylum Actinomycetota; class Acidimicrobiia; order Acidimicrobiales; family Acidimicrobilacustridaceae; genus CAZALT01. The sequence continues at coordinate 7,997 of CAZALT010000079.1, forward strand.
CGAAGTCGACGAACGGGACGACGAGTGCCTCTCGGAACAACGCAGCCTTCGAGCCGAAGTTTCGGAAGATCAGGTGCTCGGCGACTCCGGCGGTCTCGGCGATCTCGCGGGTCGTTGTGCTGCGGTAGTCCTGGCGGGAGAACAGGTCACGGGCCGCGTCGAGAAGGAGACGCCGGGGCTCGCCCCTCGACCGACGCGTCGCTTTGACCGGCGGTGCGACCCCACCCGGTGGCGATGCCATGGACTGGACCCTACCGGTCGTGTCGGACGCATGGCCGATGGGAAACCGCCGTCGTCTTGTTCAGGGCGAGCTGTCGTGGGTGGGTGTGGTGAGGATGCGGACGAGCATCTCGACGACAGTGTCGAGTCGCCGGCCGTGGTCGGCGGCGAGGGGTACGAAGATGCGGGCGAGGATGGTCCCGTGGAGGATGTCGAACACCTCGTCGACGTCGATGCGGGGGTCGAGGCCGGCGGCTTCGATGATGGCGTAGAACTGCGGACGCACCGAGAACTTCATCCATTGCGACGGCGGTGGCGACTCGTGCTGGTACGCGGCGATGAGCCCGGGGATCGCCGCTCGCGCCGCCGGCGTGCCGAGCACGTCCTCGAAGGTCTGGACGAGGCCGGTGAGGTCGGACCGGAGGTTGCCGGTGACGGGGATGTCGACGGCTACGAGGGTCGAGAAGGCCGCGTCCTCGATCAGGGCAAGGCGGCTGGGCCAGCGGCGGTAGATGGCGGGGACGTTGACGCCGCACTGACGCGAGATCTCCTGCACGGTGGTGCCGACGAAGCCGACCTCGCCGAGCAGCCGGCGTGTCGTGTCGATGACGGTGGGTTCGATGCTCGGATCGCGCGGTCGTCCGCGGGTTGTGGTTGTCGTCGTCATCGGTGGCTCAGCCTCACCCATTGCGGCCGGATTCGTTCGTGACTATAACGTAAGATGTTCTAACGAAACAGTGCGACAGGTCAGGTCGTCGTTGATCGGGGGTGAGCGTGGAACCGGGGTCGGACGTGGATCGAGCGGAGTGTCCGGTGGCGAAGCTGGACTTCGTCAACCTGGTGGCGGGATTCGGTGAGGCATCCTCGGCGCCGTCGCAGCCGGCGAACGTCGCCCTGTGCGAGCGGGGTGCGCTCGCGCTGGGCGACGGCGTGATGGTCAACACGCGAGCCTTGGCCGACGAGGTGCTGCGCAACCCGGCGGTGTTCTCGTCGGAGGATCTCGTCGAGCAGGGCAATTCGCTGCCCCTCATTCCACTCAACGTCGATCCGCCGAACCTGGTGGGCTACCGCAAGTTGCTCGATCCGTTGTTCGCTCCGCGCCGGATCGAATCCCTCGAGGACGACATCACGATGAGGATGAACGACTTCATCGACACGTTCATCGAGCGGGGCTCGTGTGACTTCACCGCTGAGCTCGCCGAGCTGTTCCCCTCGTCGGTGTTCCTCGGGATGATGGGTTTGCCGTTCGAGGAGCTCGACACGCTGGTCGAGATGCGGGACGGCTTGCTGCGTCCGGGCACCAAGGCCATGACCGATGACGAGCGGTCGGCCATCCAGCGGGAGACCGCGGGCCGGGTCAACGCCTACTTCGATGCCATCCTCGATGATCGGCTGGCGAATCCCACCGAGGACATCCTGTCGTTGTTCGCTGCTCTTGAACGGGCGCCGGACGACGCGGAGGGGGGAGCCCGACGCCTGAGTCGGAACGAGCTTTTGTCGATCTGCTTCGTGCTGCTCACCGCCGGGCTCGACACGGTCACCGACTCGTTGACGTGCATGTTCGCCTTCCTGGCCCAGAACCCGGATCACCGCCGGGCGATCGTCGCCGATCCCGAGATCATCCCGAACGCCGTCGAGGAACTGCTGCGGTGGGAGACCCCGGTGCCGCAGGTGGCGAGGTGGGCACGGCAGACCGAGGTGCTCGGTGGTGCGACGGTGAAAGCTGGCAACCACGTGCTGGTCAACCTCGGTGCCGCCAACCTCGACCCCGCCGAGTTCGACGATCCCACCGATGTGCGCTTCGATCGCGAGGTGAACCGACACATCTCCTTCGGTGGGGGTGTGCACCGCTGCCTCGGGTCGCACCTCGCTCGCCGCGAGCTGCGCATCGCCCTGCAGGAGTGGCATCGAAGGATCCCGGACTACTCGCTCACGCCGGATTATGAGGTCAAGTACCTCCCGCCGCTGCGCTACGTCCCCGACCTCCAGCTGACCTGGCCGACATGACCGCCGAGGCCGACGGGATTCGGCGCGCGGGCGGCCCGACGCGGGTGGTGCAGTGGGCAACCGGCACGAGCGGTCGCCTGGCGCTGGGTGCCCTGATCGACACGCCCGACGTCGATCTGGTCGGCGTGCGGGTGTACGACCCGGAGAAGGTCGGCGTCGACGCCGGTGTCATCGCCGATCGGCCTGTGACGGGGGTTCTCGCCACCGATTCAAACGACGCCATCGTGGCCCTCGATCCCGACGTCGTGCTCTACATGGGCCGCGTCGAGCAGAACCCGACGGGATGCTTCGATGACGTGGTCGAGCTGCTCGCCGCCGGCGTCGATGTCGTCACCACCGGCTCGTCGTTCATCGACACCAGCGTGTTCGATCCGGCGCGGCACGCCGCGATGACAGATGCGTGTGCCGCGGGCGAGAGCACCTTTCTCGGAGTCGGCCTGTTCCCTGGCTTCTGGGGGGAAGCCGTTGCGCCCGTCCTCACGCGACTCTCCTCCAGGTGCGACGAGATCAAGGTGAGCGAGTCGCTTTCCTATGCCGGCTATCCGAGTGCCCAGCTGCTGTTCGACATCATGGGCTACGGCCACCCACCGGATTCGACCGAACCGCTCATGAGCAACCCCGCCCGTGTGGGAAGCGCGTTCAGCGGCACTGCCACCGTGATCGCCAAAGCGCTCGGGCTCGAGGTCCACGGCATCGAGTCGTATCGGCACACTGCGGTCACCGACCGCGAGCTGATCGTCGCGGCGGGCACCATCGCCGCCGGGACTGTCGGAGCGATGACGCTCGGCGTGCGGGCGGACTGCGGATCAGTGACGATCTCCGTCGAGCACGTCACGTGGATGGCTCCTGACGTGACTCCCGACTGGTCGAGCAAGGGCGAGGGCTATCACATCGAGCTGGAGGGTTCGCCGTCGTTGCGGTGCAGCCTCGAGCTCGGCATCCACGGCGAGGATCACTCCGCCATGGGCTGTCTCGCCACCGCCATGCACGCCGTGCATGCCATCCCCATCGTGCGTGCCGCCGGTCCCGGTGTGCTCGACCTCGCCGACGTACCCATCTTCACAGGGAGGCTCACATGAGCGACGTGACCCCGGCCCGCATCGGCCTGTTGGTCGACTAACTCGACAAGGACGGTGGCTTCGACGCGAACATCCTTCCGTCGCTGCAACTCGTGGTCGACGACTTCGCCGAGCGGGGGCTGCTCGAGCGGCCGATCGAGTTCGTCGTCCGCGCCGTGCAAGGGCTACCCAACGGTTCGTTCAAGCCGGTGCGCGACGCCTTCTACGAGCTCGTCGACGAAGGCGTCGTCGTGATCTTCGGCCCTTGGGTGTCCGAGAACGGCGTCGCCCTGCGCCCGTATGTCGAGGAAGTCGCCGAGGTGCCCTGCATCACGATGGGCGCGTCCGAATCGATGCTGGGCGAGTGGGTCTTCGGTCTGCCCGCCGGCTCGATGGAGGAGGAGCCGATCATCATGGCGACGATCGCGGCGCTCGACGGCTGTCGCAGCGTGGGGATCGCCTTCGAGGACTCGCTGATCGGCAACGAGTACCTGCGCACCACCCGGGTGGCGTGCAAGGAAGCCGGCTTGCGCATCACCGCCGAGGTGCCGATCCCGCAGGTGGAGGCCGAGAAGCGAGCGGCTATGGAGGCCCTCGCCGTCGACCGTCCGGACGGGATCCTCCACGTCGGGTTCGGCCTCGGCATCCCGGGCATCAACGATGCGCTCGAAGCCATCGGATGGATGCCGCCTCGCTACACGACGACCGCCTTCGAGTTCGCGGCCACCAGTGACTGGTGGCGCCATCAGCTCGCCGGGTGGATCGGCCTCGACCAGTACGACGAGCGCAACGAGACCGCCCAGGCATTCCTCGACCAGTTCGAGGCCCGCCACGGCCACCGGCCCGCCTACTTCTTCCCCCTCTACTGCTACGACGTCGGTCGGATGATGTTGCTGGCGATCGCCGACGCTCGGCCGCTCACCGGGCTCGGGGTCAAGGCAGCGCTGGAGCGCATCAAGATGGTGCCGGCCGCGTCCGGCGCTCCCGGAACCCGGCTGCGCTTCGGCCGGTACATCCGCCACGGCTGGATGGGCACCGAGTTCCTCGTCGCCCGCCGGATCCTGCCCGACGGGAGTCGCGCCGTGCTGCACGGCACCATCGAAGGGCTCGTCGATCCGACAACCCTGCCATCGGCATGAGCGGGCCGGTCCGGGTGGTGCAGTGGGCTACCGGCGCCGTCGGATCCGCACAGCTGCGTGACGTCATCGACGCTCGAGACCTCGATCTCGTCGGACTGTTCGTCTACGACCCGGGCAAGGTCGGTGAGGACGCGGGTTCGCTCGTCGGGCGAGACGACACCGGGATCGTGGCGACGAACGACAAGCAGGAGATCCTCGACCTCGACGCCGACCTCGTGTTGCACGCGGCGAGCAAGGCGTTCCCTGACAACTCGAATACCGACGACATCGTCGCGCTCCTCGAATCGGGTAAGGACGTCATCACGACCACGTCGTACAACCACCTCCCGACCTACGACCCCGACGTCCACCGCCGGATCGAAGAGGCGTGTACACGCACCGGCGCTCGGTTCCACGCCGCGGGCGAGCACCCGGGCTTCATGTTCGAACGGCTCGCCGCCAGCGTCACCGCGCTCAGCCAGCGGGTCGACTCGATCACGGTGCAAGAGGTCGTCGACTGCCGGGCCGTCCGAGCCAAAGAGATGCTCGTCGACCTCATGGGCATGGGAAAGCAGCCCGAGGAGATCACCACCGACTCACCGATGTTCCGAGCGGTGTCCAAGCAATACGAGCAGGCCATTGGTGCGACCGCAGACGCTCTCGGTCTACGGATGGACGAGATCCGGTCCTCGATCCAAACCACGACCACGCCGCACGACATCGAGCTGCGGGCGACTACCATCCCCGCCGGGTCGGTCGCTACTCAGGTCCTGCGCTGGTCGGGCTACCACGACGGACGCCCAGTCCTCGTCTCTGAGGAGTACTGGACCGTGGCCGGCGAGATCCCCGGCTGGGACCTCGGCACCGGCGACGACTTCCTCGTGCGCATCACCGTCGAGGGCTCGCCCCCGATCCGCCTCGAGCTACGCATGGGCAACGAACCGGTCGCTGGCCTTCGTGGTGTCGCCGGCGGCCAGCTCGCAGTCGCCATGACCGCACTCCGCGCCATCCCCTACGTGCGGCAGACACCACCAGGGATCGTGATCCCCCAGGTCTTTGGCGCGTACCGATGGCCTGTGTCCACGACCCCGCTCGGATGAACGAGGGCCGCGGGAGTCGGCCGTTTGTGCCTCGATCGCATCTGCACCGGAGGACTCGATCTGCGCTCATCTTGGCTACGGGGTCACAAGGCGGAGGATCAGCGCGACTGTCCGCTCGACCGGGGGGTGTTGGCGGGCGTCCTCGGGGACGGTGACGCGCACGAGCACCGAGCCGAGTAGGAGGTCGAAGACGTCGTCAGGATCGACCCCGGGGTCGACGGCGCCGTCGGGCGCGGCGCGGAGGATGGCGTAGAACTGCGGACGCACCGAGAGGTGCGACCACGCCTGGGGTGACCGGGCGGTCGGTGTCTCGCGGGCGAGCAGGCCGGGCATGGCGGCTTTGATCAGTGGGCTCTCGAACGTGGCGATGTACGAGCGGACGAACTCGGCGAGGTCAGCCTCGAGCTCGCCGGTCGGCGCGAGCTGGCCAGGGGCGAGGTCGCGGAACGCGGCCTCCTCGATGAGCTCGTGCCGGGAGGCCCAGCGCCGGTAGAGCGCCGAGGTGTGCACGCCCGATCGGTTGGCGACGGCCTGCATCGTCGTGGCGTCGAAGCCGACCTGGATCAGCAGGTCCCGTGTGGCCTCGATGGCCCGCTCGTCGATCGTTGTGTCGCGGGGTCGACCCGCGGAGCGGATCGGCGGTGTTGGCTTCATGGGATTCCTAGGCGACACGGAGGGTTATAGGACTAGTCTCCTGTAATCATAGATCCGGGGGAGCAGTCCACGGGGGTGGTAGCAGTGGAGAACTTCAGCAGTCGCTATGGGCCGTGGGCAATCGTCGCCGGCGCGTCCGACGGGGTAGGCGCTGCGACGGCATGGGCGATTGCCCGCGAGGGCGTGAGCGTCGTGCTGGTCGCTCGACGGCAGGCAGTGCTCGACGAGCTCGCCGCGGCGATCACGGCGGAGACCGGCGTCGAAGCTCGACCGCTGGTCGTCGACCTGAGCGATGACGGTGCGGTCGACAAGATCACCGAGGCGACCGACGACCTCGAGATCGGCCTGCTCGTCTACTGCGCGGGTGCCGATCCCAACTTCGCGCCGTTCCTGGACCAGCCGGTCGACGACGCGCTCGCCATGGTGCGGCGGAACTGCGAGGTTCCCCTGCGGCTCTGCCACCGGCTGGCGCCGTCGATGGTCGAGCGCGGCCGAGGCGGCATCGTGGTGGTCGGCTCGGGTGCGGCGCTGGCCGGCGGGCCGAACATGGTCGCCTACGGCGCGTCGAAGGCCTTCGACCTGGTGTTCGGTGAGGCCCTGTGGGCCGAGCTGCACGGCCACGGCGTCGACGTCTTGAACCTGGTGCTCGCCGTCACCGACACGCCGGCGCTGCGCCGTCTGCTCGCCGAGCGGGGAGTGCTCGCGGGTCCCGATGACGACCGTCCGATTCCGGGAGCGAGCACGCCGGAGGAAGTCGCGGCGGACATGGTCGCCCAACTGCCGCACGGCCCGACGTACTTCTCGGGTGAGATGGCGCAGATGGGTTCCGAGGTGATCGGCTCCATGGCGCGCAACGACGCGGTGCAACTGATGATCGACGCCGGCGGGGGAATCATGAACTCGAGCCAGGAGACCGAAGGATGAGCACCGACACCATCGACCGAGATACCCGCGACGCGGTGAGCGATGTGCTCATCCGCTACGCCACCGGCATCGACAGCAAGGACTGGGGTCTCCTGGCGACGTGCTTCACCGCCGATGTCGAGGCCAACTACGGCGACGACATCGGCGTGTGGAACGACGTCGACGGGATCGTCGAGTGGATGCGGGTTGTCCACGAGGCGTGCGGCCACACGCTGCATCGCATCACCAACATCGCGATCACCCCGGCGGGACCCGGGCGGGTGACGGCTCGAGCGTATGTCGACGCCATCGTCCTCGGACCCGACAACGCCAGCGGTGCCCACGCAACCGGGTTCTACGACGACGAGCTCATCGAGACCCCCGACGGTTGGCGCATCTCCAGGCGGACGTTCACCACCGTTCTCGTCGAGGGGATCGGCTGATGCGTGCCGTCGTGCTGCGCGACGACCGGCTCGAGGTCCGCGAGACCCCCGATCCGGTGCCCGGCGACAACGAGCTGCTGATCCGCACGATCAGCACGGCGATCTGCGCGTCTGACGTGCACTTCATGGACCACCACGACGCGGTGCCCGAAGGCGGGCCCGCCGGCATGGTCTACGACCCCGACCGCGACATCGTGTTGGGTCACGAGTTCGTCGGCGAGGTCATCGCCCACGGAGCGGGCGTCGGCGACGGGTTCCCCATCGGGTCTCGCGTCACCTCCATCCCGATCCTGCTCGTTGACGGGGGAGCGGGCGGCACCAAGGTCATCGGCCAGCACCCCGACGCCACCGGCAGCTTCGGGGAACTCCTCGTCGTGTCCGAGTTCATGGCCCGCGTGGTGCCCGACGGGATCGACCCCGACGCCGTGGCCCTCGTCGACGCGTTCGCCGTCGGCGAGTTCAAGAACGGCACGAACATCGGTTCTGCACACGCCGTGTCGGGTGGTTCTGCTGCGGT
>CAZALT010000080.1:0-15870 GCA_964485515.1 uncultured Rhabdothermincola sp.
GGTCCGTGTGGAGCGGGTGACGAGAGTCGAACTCGCGTTCTCAGCTTGGGAAGCTAAAAACCTGAGTCTTCCGGAGACGCCAGCGGACCCCGATGGACGCCAGGCAAGGAGAATCCTGAGGCACGGACCATGCTGGACGCGTGCGGCAGGCTGCGGATGTGCCATCGGTGTGCCATCCAACATCGAGCGCCGTGCGACGCGATCTCGCGGAGCGATGTGGCACGGATTCATGCGCGCGGTTCATAGCCGGCTCAGTTGTCCGTGCTCCGGCGTTGGGGTGCATTCCTTGGCACTCGGCGAAGCACAGGATTCCCGCATGACGGGGCTCTTGAGCGCCTCCCCCTATATCTGCGAGGCCTGGCGCGTCGGTGACGTCTTTGGTCGTTCGCCACGGCGGGGACTGAGCAGGACTACCCGAGGACATCGCTGGAGTCTTCGAGGGTGTAGGCCCCCGGTTTCCCTTCGGCGTCGAGCACGCCGCGAAGCCATTGGTTCGTGCAGATGGCGGGCTTGGCGGGTACGGCAGTTCCTCCGCATTTGAGCACCACGCCGCCTCCCGCTGGGAGTTCGGTCTCATCCATGGTCTTGAAGGCCTCGTTGACCGTCTCGGGCGTGACCTCACCTTGGAAGTCGTCGAGGGCGGCGCCGATGGTGGCGACAGCGGAGTAGCCGACGAGGGGGTAGAAGCCTGGAACGTCCTTGACGTCGCTGCCATAGGTCTCCATCACGGCCGAATAGAGGTCGTAGGTCGGGTCGCCGACCGCGCCGGTGGCCAGCGGTGAAAGCACGCTGACGCCCTCGAGGTCCGATCCGAGTGCCGCCCTCGTGGCGTCGGTGAAGCAGGGCGATACGCCGGAGATGGCACCGGTGTAGCCCACGGCTTTCAGGCCTTGTATTGCGGCGATGCAGAACGCGTCGTTGCCGAGGATGTGGACCACGCCTGCGCCGCTGGCCTTCACCCGTTCCATCTGGGGGACCATGTCTGGGGTCCCCAAGGGGATGGGGACCACGTCGTAGTCGAGTCCAGCCCGACTCATCGTGGCACCGTCGTCTGCATCGAGGACCTCGAGGGCCTGAGGGACGTCGATGATCACAAAGGCAACCTTGCTGGCGCCGACCGACTCGGCGAGGGCGATGGGCAAGCCGAAGAACGCGGCGGTGGGGTTCGTCATGAGGAAGGTGGACTGGTCGTCCGCCTCGATCTCGGCTCCACTCCCGAGGAGGAGGATCATGGGGATGCCGGCGTCGTGCAGGGGTTCCCAGATCTCCTGGCCATAAGCCGACTGAGGAACTGCCACCGCGACCACCTTTTCGGTGATCATCTTCGTGGCGCACTCTGTGGCAAGGGACGGATTCACCTTCATCTCGCACGTGACCAGCTCGATCGGCCGACCGGCGAGACCTCCACGATGCTGGTTGAGAAACTCGGCTGTTGCCTCCCCGGCAGTGATCTCATCAGACGCGTCCACCGTGTCAGACGTTCCTTCGGACAGCAGACCGACCTTGATGGGCTCGCCAGTCGCAACGTCCTCGGATCCGAGCAGGTCGGAGGCGCTCGTCGCGTCGGTCGCCTGGTCCGGCGAACTCGTCGACTCTGGGGTTTGTGACTCATCGGCGCACGCGGCAATCCCAATGAACAGGGATCCGATGGCCACGACTGCGCAGAGCCGCCTCGTTCTGCTGGCTCGGCTCTCCGTCCGTGGGCGTGCGTCAGCAATTCGAAACGATGGCTGGTTCATTCGTCGGGCCCCCTGCTCGACCGGGCGTTCGTTACCCAGAGGCGAGGTTGTGGAACAAAGGTTAGGTCGGAGGGGGGTTGGCGGCAATCGGATTTGGCTTCTCCCGGCGTCGAGGTATGTGGAAGGCGGTCAGCGGGGCGACGCGCCGCGGTGGAGGAAGCCGTGAAGGGACATCTGGGTGATCCCGTCGACGAGCTCGTCGCGGTTCGGCGGTTGTCCGTCGAAGAGCACGGTTCCCAGCGTGGCCATCCCGGCGATCATGGCGACGTTGGACCGCACCGCGAACTCGCCGTGGTCGGTGGGAAGGCCGAGGACATCGCTGCTGTAGGTCCCGATGCGTCCGAGTACGGCGATTGCCTTCCGGATGTCGTCGAGTCCGATCTCATTGAGCTCCTCGGGGTCGAGCGCTTCGGCATTGAGGAGGGTGATCAGCAGGCCGCGGTTCGCCACGAACAGGTCGTAGAGCGCGCCGTTCAGCTGTTTGGCGACCTCCTCTTGGTCAGCGTCACCGGGGAGAGTCGTCCAGGACTGGTGGAAGTTCTGGACGACATCGACGAACGGGGTGACCAGCGCTTCTCGGAACAGGGCGGCCTTGGAGCCGAAGGTTCGGTAGACGAGTTGTTCGACCACGCCCGCTCGATCCGCGATGTCGCGGGTGGTGGTGCTGCGGTAGTCCTGACGGCCGAAGAGCTCGCGGGCGGCCTCGAGGAGCAGCCGTCTCGGTTCGCCGCGGGGGCGTCTGGCCGATGGCGGAGTTGCAGACGGGTCGGACATTAGGGTAGCAATTGCTCTCTTAAGGGGGGCCAACAGCCCGCGGTAGATCTGACGATTGTGCCGCGCGTCGCCGGGTGCCCCTCGGATCGTGCCATGGGGGTGCTGCGATGCGAGCAGTTGTGTTGAGAGATAGGCAGCTCGAGGTCCGCGAGATTGCGGACCCGGTGCCGGGTCCGGGTGAGCTGTTGCTGCGGACGTTGAGCACGGCGATCTGCGCGTCGGACGTGCATTTCATGGATCACCCGGAGATGGGGATCAACGATCCGACGGGTCGTTCGCTCTATGACGCGGACCGCGACGTCGTCCTCGGTCACGAGTTCGTCGGCGAGGTGATCGGCCACGGGCCGGGTTGCGGCGAGCAGTTCCCGGTCGGCACGCGGGTCACGTCGATGCCGGTGCGCTTCGCGGGAGAGAGCGGCGAGGTCGACTTCAACGCCGTGCGGATCATCGGCCAGCACCCCGAGGCCCAGGGCAGCTTCGCGGAGCTCGTGGTCGTACCGGAGATGATGGCGAAGGCGGCGCCCGGCGACGCGTCGAGCGACGCCATCGCCGTCGTCGACGCCTTCGCGGTAGGCGAGTTCTACGTTCGCAGCTCGAACATCGCGCCCGGCGAGGTGGCGATTGTGGTGGGCGCCGGAGCGATCGGCCTGTCGGCGGTCGCGGCGCTGGCCAGCCGAGGTGTAGAGCCGATCATCGCGATGGACTTCAAGGAGGAGCGTCGCGAGCTGGCTCGCGCCTTCGGGGCGCACATCGTCGCCGATCCTGCCGAGCGCAGCCCCTACGAGGTCTGGGAGCAGGCGCTGAATGACTACGGCATCCTCAGCGCCCCGGTCATCTTCGAGTGCGTCGGCGCCTACGGCCTGGTCCAAAAGCTCGTCGAAGGCGCGCCGATGGCCACACGCATCTACGTCGCCGGGGGCTGGTACTCGGGCGATCAGCTCGACATCACCACCGCGTCGCGCCAAGGCGTGATCATCCAGTTCGGCGGCGGACCGCAGCCCGACGACTGGTACGGCACCCTCGACGCCGTGGTCGAGGGCCGGTTGGATCCGACGCCGAGCATCGGGGAGGTCATCGGGCTCGATGGAGTCGCCGATGCGCTCGAGCGAGCCCGCAAATCCGAAGGACCGCCCCGCATCGTCGTGCATCCCAACGGCTGAGAGGACGAACCCGGTGAGCGAAGACCATCGAGCCGACGAGCACGACATCACCAAGGTGCTGGTCGCCTACGCGACCGGCATCGACCGCAGGGATTGGGAGTTGTTCCGGACCTGCTTCACCGACGACGTCGTCGCCGAGTACGAGGGCCTCGACCCCTGGCACGGCATCGATGCCATCACCGACTCGATGACCACGAGCCACGCCGAGATGGGCCACACCATGCACCGGCTGACGAACATGGCCATCGTCGTCGACGGTGACACCGCGACGGCGCGCACCTACGTCGACGCCATGCTCATGGCACCCGACGGACAGTCCGGCCTGAACCCCCGCGGCTTCTACGACGACGAGTTGCGTCGCACGCCACAGGGCTGGCGCATCGCCCACCGAAACTTCACCTACGTCCACTTCGGCGTCATCGGCGCCTGATCAAGGAGCAGCAGTGTTCGTCGTCCGCTTCGACATGCGCGCACCGGCCTTCGGCGCCAGCACGACCGACCTCTACCGGGCCGCGCTCGAGATGGCCGAGTGGTCCGAGTCGCGCGGCGCGCTGACGGCGATCTTGTGCGAGCACCACTCGATGGAAGACGGCTACCTGCCATCGCCCGTCGTGCTGGCCACCGCAATGGCGGCGCGCACCACCTCGCTGCAGATCATGGTCGCGGTCGTGATCGTCCCCCTGTACGAGCCGGTCCGACTGGCCGAGGACATGGTCGTCCTCGACATCATCAGCGGCGGGCGGGTCAGCTATGTGGGCGGCGTCGGCTACCGGCCTGAGGAGTTCGAGCACCACGGCGTCGACTTCAAGCAGCGAGGCCGCATCGCCGACGAGCACCTTGGGCTGCTCCTGCGGGCCAAGTCCGGCGAGCCGTTCGAGCACGAGGGCCGGCGGATCCACATCACGCCGTCGCCAGTCACCCCCGGCGGCCCCCGCATCGCGTGGGGTGGCGGCACTGCGGTCGCCGTGCGCCGGGCAGCGCGCTTCGGGCTGGACTTCCTCGGCCAGGGCGGCGACCCCACGATGGAAGCCACCTACGCCGAGGAATCGCGGGCCAACGGCCACGAACCCGGCTTCTGCTTCGTTCCGCCGTTGGACACGGTGACGACCTTGTTCGTCGCCCACGACGTCGACCGAGCATGGGAGGAGATCGGCCCGCACATGCTGCACGACGTCATGGCCTACGCCTCGGTCAACGCGGGCAACACCCACACGGCCAGCCTCACTGCCGCCACCACCGTCGAGCAGCTCCGCGCCGAGAACCGAACCCACCGCATCGTCACCGTCGACGAAGCCGTCGAGATGGCCCGCTCCGGGGTCCCGTTGCAGCTGCAACCGCTCGCCGGGGGCCTCCCGCCCGAGACGGCGTGGCCCTACCTCCGGATCGTCACCGACGAGGTCATGCCCGCACTGCAGTAGCAGTTGTCACCCGACAGACGAGAGGGATCTATGACGATCAAGGTTGGCCACATCGGGACCGGACGAACCGGACGCGAGGCGCTCCGGGCGATCCTGCGTGACCCCCGGTTCGAACTCGCGACGCTCGTGGTCACCACGCCGGACAAGGCCGGGCGGGATGCGGGAGAGCTGTGCGGTCTCCCGCCGGTGGGGGTGGAAGCCACCTTGGATCTCGACGGCGCGGTCGACCTCGGGCTCGACTGCTTCAGCTACGGAGGCTCGGTGATCGGACGTGAGGCCGAGGCGTGTGGCGAGATCGCACGGTTCCTCGAGCGCGGGGTCGATGTCGTGACCTTCGCGCTGGCTTCGATGGTGTACCCGAAGATGGCGCCGCCCGAGCTGGCCGCGCCGATCGCCGAAGCCTGCGCGGCTGGTGGGTCGTCGTTCTACGCGTCGGGGATGGAGCCCGGGTGGGCGAGCTTCTCGATGCCCTACACGCTGCTCGCCGTGGCCGGTGAGGTCGACTCGTACCGCGAGGAGCAACACGCCGTCGACATGGCGGTGTCGTATCCGATCAAGGAGGTCGTGTTCGGCTCGATGGGCTTCGGGCAACCCGATGGCACCATCCCGCCCCGCTTCGTCGACGGCGTGTGTGCCAAGTGGTGGATCCCGAACCTCCACATCGTCGCCGACGCCCTCGGGACCATGATCGAGTCGACCGAGTTCAGGTGGGAGACCCACGCCACGCCTCACGAGCTCGACACCAACCTGGGGCCGGTCGCCGCCGGGACGATCGGTGCCACGTTCTGGGAGCTCGAAGGCATCGCCAGCAACGGCACCCGCATCTATGTCGACTACATCGCGCGCGTCACCCGCTCGGCGCCGGTTCCCGATCATTGGCCCAAGGCTTCGGCCGGACTCGATGCTGGCATCGTCTACCGGATCGAGGGGCGGCCCAGCTTCAACGTCAACGTGCAGGCCGTGCAACGCCGCGGCGATGACTACGGCGCCCCGCTCGCGATGACGGCGCTCCATGCCATCAACGCCATTCCGGCGGTCACCCAAGCTGCACCCGGACACCTCACCCCGCTCGACCTGCCTCTGTACACCGCCAACGGAGCGACGCGGACCTGATGGTCGACACGGACATGGCTGACGCCGCTCCGGCCGGCGATGCCTACTACGACCCGTTCAACCCTGACATCGATGACGACCCCTACCCCGTCTGGAAGCGGTTGCGTGACGAGGCACCGCTCTATCGCAACGAGTCCGAGGACTTCTACGCGCTGAGCCGGTGGGACGACGTCGAACCCGCGCTCATCAACTGGGAGACCTACCGCTCGGGCAAGGGCACCATCTACGAGGTCATCAAGGCCACCACGACGTCGGACCTCGAGATCCCGCCAGGGATCATCCTGTTCGAGGATCCGCCCATCCATGACCTGCACCGGGGCCTGCTCTCGCGGGTCTTCACTCCCCGGCGCATGGCTGCCATCGAGCCCCTGATCCGCAACTATTGCGCCGCCGCGCTCGATCCGTTCGTGGGTACCGACGGCTTCGACGTCATCGCCGACTTCAGCCAGTTCGTACCGATGCGCACCATCGGGTACCTGCTTGGGATCCCCGAAGACGCCCAGGAAGGGATCCGCAAGGTCACCGACGACAGCCTCGCCCTCCAGGACGGCAAGGCGCCGCAGTACAGCGAGGGCTCGTTCGGCCACTCGACGGACCTGATCGGCGACTACATCGAATGGCGTGTCGAGCACCCATCCGATGACCTGATGACCGACCTGCTCAACGCCGAGGTGGACGACGACGGCGTCCGGCGCAAGCTCACCCGCACCGAGGTGCTGACCTACACGACCATGGTGGTGGGCGCCGGCAACGAGACCGCTACTCGTCTCATCGGCTTCACCATGGATCTGCTGGCCCGCCACCCCGACCAACGCCAAGCCGTCATCGACGATCGATCACTCGTCGCATCGGCGATCGAGGAAGTCCTGCGCTACGAAGCGCCCTCGCCGGTGCAAGCCCGCTACGTGGCCCGCGACGTGGAAGTCCATGGCGAGACCGTGCCCGAAGGCTCGATCATGATGCTGATCAACGGGTCCGCCAACCGCGACGAACGCCATTTCCCCGACCCGGATCGCTTCGACGTCCGACGGGCCAACGGCCCGCACCTGAGCTTCGGCTTTGGGTTGCACTACTGCCTCGGCGCCGCGCTGGCCCGCATCGAAGGACGCGTCGCGCTCGAAGAGATCCTCAACCGGTGGAGCACGTGGGACGTCGACCTCGACCGTGCCCACAAAGCCCACACCGCAAGCGTCCGAGGCTGGGAGAGCCTGCCCGTCCGCCTGCGGTGAACTCCCCTCCTCAGCACAGCATCTGAGTCCGTCCCAACTTCGAGGTGATCACATGTCGTTCGAAACCACCTACGGGCCATGGGCCGTCGTCGCCGGCGCCTCCGACGGCGTCGGCGAAGCCTTCACCGAAGAGGTCGCTCGGCGCGGTCTCAATGTCGTGCTCGTCGCTCGCCGACGAGCGCTGCTCGAAGACATCGCAGCGCGGATCGAGAGAGACACCGGTGCGCAGACCCGGACACTCACAATCGACCTGGCAACACCAGAAGCGGGCGACGAACTCATCGCCAAGACGAGTGACCTCGACGTCGGCCTCGTGATGTACAACGCCGGCGGCGACCCGCACTTCCGGCCCTTCCTGGACAACCCGCTCGACGAGTCACTCAACATGCTGCGACGCAACTGCGCCGTACCCACACAGCTGTGCCACCACTACGGCCGCGCAATGGTTGCCCGCGGCCGCGGCGGGATCATCCTCGTGACCTCCGGCGCCGCGGTGGGCGGCACCGCCAACCTGGCCGCCTACGGCGGCTCGAAGGCCTGGAACCGAGTGTTCGCCGAAGCGCTGTGGGCCGAGCTCAAGCCGCACGGGGTCGACGTGTTGAGCCTTCTCCTCGGCGAGACCGACACGCCCGCGCTGCGAAAGCTCCGTGCCGACCTCGGCAACGACGACGACCCTGATGCCCCGCTGCCCAATGCCGTGACCGTCGCCGAGGTCATCGCCGACGCGGTCGAGTACCTCCCCAACGGGCCGAGCAGAGTCGTCGGAGAAAGCACTCGTGCCTCGCTCGAGTTCCTCAACCAGTACAGCCGTCGCGAGATCGTCGAGGCGATGTCCGCGGGAAGCCGAGCAATGATGATGCCCCCGGACTCGCCCTGAGAGCGCATCGATCCGCGACACCGGATCGGGTAGACGATCGGATCCGCATTCCTGACCGCTGGCACTCAAACACAGGCGAGTAGTCCGGTCCGCCTGGGGCCACAGGTCGTCAGGCGCGTAGCGCGTGCTTGGGGAGCGTGAGGGGCAGCTCGAGCGAACGGAGCAGGCCAGGCCCGGCGTCGACGACATACGGCACCGCGTTCACGACCCGCATGGCGGTGGCCAGCATCGCGCCGGCGCCGCTGCCCATCGCGGGGATGCCCGCCTCGGCGGGATCGTCGAGCGTCGGCGTGAACCAGCAGTCGAAGTTGGGCTTGCCCTCGAGCAGGACCCGGTAGGCCAGGTCGGCCTCTCCGATCGGCCAGTCGCCGCCGACGTGGCGCGCCAGTCGGGTGATGTGGTCGATGACGATGGCCTCCCGGCCGTCGACGACGCCGATCGCCTGGAAGCGGATCGCGCCGGTGGTGCCCGGTTCGACGGTGCCGAAGGCGGTCTCGATCGGCTGCTCGGTCAGTCGCCGGTCGTACGTTTCGCGGACTTCTTCGATCTCGACACCGAGGCCGTCGGCGATGAATCGGATCTGTGCCTGGAACTCACCGGCGATGGCACCGGGCAACATGATCCATGGCTCGAAGTCCAGGGGCTGACCGAACCCCAACGCGTCGATCATGATCTCCTTCACGCCGTAGTCGTCGTACAGCGCCATCTCGTAGCAGTGGATCTTCGAGACCGACCGACTCGCGGTCGACAAGGCCAACGGGATGTAGTCGCACAGGAAGCCGGGCTCGATGCCGGAGGCGAAGATCGAGGCTCCACCCTTGAGGGCGGCGGCTTCGATCCGGTCGCGGTGCGATGGCTCGTAGGCGGACGGGTTGATCAGGGTGGTCGATGTCGTCGTGACGATGTTGATCCCCGCAGCGAGGATCCGTTCGTAGTCCGGGATCGCCCCGGCGTCTCGCTCCGGGCCACTGGCGCCGTAGATGACGCAGTCCGGTTCGAGTGCGAGGAGGGCATCGACGTCATTGGTAGCGGCCACGCCGATCGGGACGCCGTTCGCGAGCTCCCCGGCGTCCCGTCCGACCTTCTCGGGCGAGTGGACCCACACGCCGACCAGGTCGAGGTCGTCACGCTCGTTCACTGCGACGATCGACAGCGAACCGATTCCTCCGGTCGACCACACGACGACGCTCGTCGGCGTCTCTGGCGTTTCCTCAGCCATGATTCTCCCCTTCGGTTCGGGTGACGGGTACCCGCTCACTGGTCTCCTGCGTCGCGGGCACGCCGCTCTCGACATCAGACCAGACATTTGTTCCAAAGGCCAGGTAGTGTCGTCGAGTGATCAGCGTTGAGGATCGACCGTCGTGGGGGAGCAGAACCCCGAAGGGCTACTCGTAGTCGCATGTTCACGCTCCGCTTCGACATGCGCGCCCCGGAGTTCGGGGCTCCGGCACACGAACTGTGCGCCGCGGCGCTCGACATGTGCGAGTGGGCCGAAGACCGGGGAGCGCTCCTCGCGGTGCTGTCCGAGCATCACGGCACCGACGACGGCCACCTCCCCAACCCCGTGGTCCTCGCGTCGGCCATCGCGGCGCGCACGCAGAGCCTGCGGATCATGCTCGCCGCGATCGTCGTGCCGTTCTACGACCCGGTGCGGCTCGCCGAGGATGTCAGTGTCCTCGACGTGATCAGCAAGGGGCGCGTGTCCTATGTGCTCGGTGTCGGGCACCGCGCCGAGGAGTACGAGCACCTCGGTGTCGGGTGGAGTGAGCGGGGGAGATCGACCGACGAGAACCTGCGTCTGTTGCTCACCCTCCTCCAGGGCGGCGAGGTCGTCCACGAAGGTCGCCACATACGGGTGACCCCAGCTCCGTACACAACCGGTGGGCCCCAGTTCTTCATCGGCGGCGGCAGCCTCGCCGCGGCGCGCCGCGCTGGGCGGTTCGGGCTCGGGCTCATCGCGCAGGCGGACGCGCCCGGCTTGCGCGACACCTATGAAGCGGCCTGTCGGGCCGCTGGCCACGAACCGGGTTTCGTCCAGGTTCCCGAGCCAGACCGGCCGACCGCCGTGTTCGTCGCCGAGGACGTCGACCGGGCGTGGACCGAGCTCGGCCCCCACCTCCTGCACGACGCCATCACGGCCGCGTCCTACCGGCATGGTGTCGAGCACGTGGCCAGCATCAGCACGGCCCGGAGCGTCGACGAGCTCCGTGATAGCTCCGCGTACCGGCTCTTCACCGTCGACGAGGCCATCGACCACGTCCGCAGCGGCAAGGTCCTTCCTCTGCATCCGCTCTGTGGCGGCGTGGCCCCCCACATCGCCTGGCCCTACCTGAAGACCGCGGCCGACGCAGTCGCCCGAGCAACTGCCTGATCACAGACGAACCGGAGCTGAGTGTGCCGCGAGATCCCAAGCGAGTCGTCGTGTGGTCCACCGGCGGGGTCGGCTCGAATGCCATCCGGGCGATCACCCGTCGACCGGACCTCGAGCTGGTCGGGGTGTGGGTGCACACGGTGGAGAAGGTCGGTCGTGATGTCGGCGAGCTCGCGGGCATCGATCCGGTCGGTCTCGTGGCAACTAGCGACGCCGACGCACTCATCGCGCTCGCGCCGGACTGCGTCGTGTACGCCGCGAGCGGACCACAGCGCGGCGCCGGCGCGGTACCCGACTACGAACGGCTCCTCGCCGCCGGCATAAACGTGGTCACCACGACCTCGACCGACCTGGTCTTCCCGCCCGTGGTTGATCCCGCGCTCCGGGAGCGACTGACCGCTGCGGCGGAATCCGGCGGCGCGTCGATCTATGCGTCAGGGATCTTCCCCGGTTTCGCGTCCGACGAGCTCGCCCTGCTGTTGACCTCGCAATCGGCGAGCATCACGATGATCCGTCTCATCGAGGTCTCGTTAAACGACCACTACCCGGTGGCCGACGTGATGATGGACGGCATGGGGTTCGCTCGGTCGATGGACTTCGAGCCACTCCTCGCCATCGAGGGGGTCATTCCCATGGTCTGGCGCGGTCCGATCTCGCTCATCGCCAGGGGCCTCGGTGTCGAACTCGACGAGATCCGAGGCCGATTCGATCGGCAGCTCACCGACCGCGACCTCGACGTCGCGTTCGGGACGGTCCCCGCCGGCACTGTCGGCGCGGTTCGGACGATCGCGAGCGGCATCGTCGACGGCGAGGAAGCCATTGTGATCGACCACGTCATCCGCATGGCGAGAGATGTCGCGCCCGACTGGCCGCAGTCCGACAACGACGCCACCTACGTCGTGAAGATCGAAGGCGACCCCGACATCGAGTGCCGCCTGACCCTCGGCCCCGCCGATGGCCGCGACGCAGGGGCGGCCGCCATGACCGCCACCGCCATGCGCGTGGTCAACGCCGTCCCCTACGTCGTCGATGCCGCGCCAGGCCTGCTCAGCTCACTCGACCTTCCCCCAACCGTGCCGTCGGCCCCGTTCGTGCACCGACCTGGAGACACCCAAAAGGGAGTTCAAATCGCTGGCGAAGTCTCAGGATGAATCGGAACGATCGCGGGACAGCTGTCATGCCGCGCCGGTCTCGAGTCAGGACTCCCACCGAGCAAGGAGAGTGACATGGATGCTGAACGCCACGATGAGATCGTCCGACGAGTTCGGGCGATGTACGCCGGTGAGCTCGCAGTGACGCTGGCTCCGGACTTCGCGATCCACGAGCCCGAGAGCCTGCCCTATGGCGGCTTCCATCGCGGGCCCGACGCTGGCGCCGCGTTGTTCGAATCCATCTTCACCTTCTGGAAAGACGCGTCGTTCGAACTGGTGGACGTGACCGCCTCCGACGATCACGCGATCGCGCTCATCACGCTGAGCATCACGTCCCCCAACAACGGCGAGCGCCTCTCGATGACCGTGTGCGAGGTGCTGGAACTCGACGGCGACACGGTCAAGCGGGTCACGGTGTGCCACTTCGACACGGCAGCGATGGCCGTCGCCGCTGGACTCCTCGCACCCGTCACCTGATGCGAGGCACTCGTCTCGACGACCGAACCAGCCGAACGAGCAAAGGACACGACGATCCGAGTCGGGCGCTGCGCGACCGGTCTGGCCCGTCCCTCTGCGATGTCACCCACCGGCAACGAAGGGACTCAACATCATCGTGGCGACGGCGTGGCCGGCGGGCATCCTGTGGCGTGCGCCACGCGTCGCTGCAGAGCTATCTGCGTGGGCTGAGGCATCGGGAGGCGCGTACATGGGCCCAATTGGTGACGTCGGCCGCGTCCGGAAGGGGATCGCTGGGCGCCAACAGCACCTTCCTGAGGTGAGGCTCGTTCGAAGTGCCGTCTCCCTTGGTCAGCTGTCACTGGCTTGCTGGGGGGAGCCTGACCTGTCGGGTGTCGAGTTGGCGATCACCTCGGCGAAGAAGGCGTCGAGTCTGTTGAAGAGCGCGAGGTAGGCCTCGAGGTCGTCGGGTGATTCGGCGTAGACGGCGTCGGACATCTCGCGATGCAGCTTGTTGACGCTCTTGGCGACGGTGGCGCCGTGGTCGGTGACTTCGACGATCCGGGTCTTGGCGTTGTCGGGTGGGTTGGCGACGGTGACGAGTCCGCGGGTTCGCATCCGGTTGAGGGCTTGGGAGACTGCCGAGCGGCTCACTCCGATGTGATCGGCGAGCTCGCTGGGCGAGATTCCGCCGGTCGCGGCGACCACGTGGCAGACCTCGGCCTCGACCATGGAGAGTTGATCGCCGGTGCCGTAATCACGGGCGAGTCTGCGATTGCGTTGAACCTTGTCGAAGACGCGGAGCATGGCGGTGGTGACCGCGGCTTCGAGCTCGCTGCGTTCGTTGTCCTCGGCCACCGCTGTCTCCCTGGTTGACCAAACGTACCGCTTCCTGCAATGGTGAAGTAACTTAATCATAAAGTAACTTCATGATGGTCACCCGACGCCGGCTACGTCGACAGGTGTGTAGGTGCCGCACGACTTCGAACAGGGATGGACAGATGACGTTGACCGCGAGTGAGACCAGCCCCGCTAGTCCGCCGGTGAAGCGAAGAGGGCTCTCGTCGTTGCAGAAGGGCCTGATCGGTGTCGTTGCGTTCTGGTTCGGCACCATCCCGCTGTTCTGGTACCTGGAGGTCCATGTCGGGGTGTCACATGCGGTGGCCTCGAACACGATGACGCTGCTCCACGTCGGGGCGTTCATCGCTGCGCTGGCAATGCCGTGGTTGCCGCTACGCGATCAGCGGGACCGAACGCGGTCGGACCGATTCAGCGCCACGGTGATCGTGTGGATCTTCATCTGCCTGATTCCGCGGTTCATCTGGGAACTGCCCTGGCTGCTCTTCTTGGGTCCGATCAAAGAGGGCGTCCAAAGCGGAGCGCTGTGGACCTACATCTGGTCCCCCTACCTGCAGGGCGGTGACGCCCGGTACCTCAATGGTGACCCTCTCGTGGTCACCCTCGAATGGATCGCCCTGTTCGTGGGGATCTTCGAGCTGTACGCCATCGGGCAGTTCTTCCGCCAGGGCAAGCGATTCACCAACAACCAGCTCGGCTTGATCATGGGCGGGATGATCGTCGAGGTCACCTTGCCGGCTGTCTATTTCGGCACCGAAATCGCCAACAGCCTCGACAACGTGTCGAGCACGGCCGACCTGTTGATCAAGTTCGTGCTCCTCAACCTGCTGTGGTGCACGATGCCGATCGTCACCTTCTTCTGGGGAGTGCGGCGGCTCGCCAGCCAGGACCTCTCGGTGACGTTCTAGTGAGACGGCTGCCTAAATCCTCTACCGCTCTGCGAGGCCACGGCCTGCGAGCGGACGCTGCCGACGCCAAATCCGATCCGGGGAGCGCGGCCCGGAACGAGTCGCAAACACCCATCCCAGGGGGAACCGAATGAAGTCCCGAGTAGTGGCCGTCGCGATCGCGTTGGCATTGCTGGCCAGTGCGTGCGGTTCAAGAGCGGAAGATTCGAATGGTTCGACCAACGATCTCGACTCGTCGTCCACCACGACCGCGCAGGGTGCCGGCTCGTCGGATTCTGGGATGGTCGGCACCATCGAATCGCCATGCGGGCCGGGCGACGCCTCCGGTGCCACCGACACCGGCGTCACCGACGATTCGATCACGGTAACGAGCTACTCGGACTCGGGCGGGTCCATCGGCGGCCTCAACAGCGGCATCGATGACACCGCCAACGCCTTCGTCAAGTGGTGCAACGACCAAGGCGGCATCAACGGCCGCGAGATCAAACTGAACTTCGGGAGCGCCAACCTCTTCGAGTACAGCCCGATCGTGACCAAGGCATGTGACGATTCGCTCGCCCTGGTCGGCGGGCTCGCCGTGTTCGACGACGCCGGCGCCCAGATCCAGGTCGACTGCGGCCTGGTCAACGTCGCCGGTTCGGTCGTGAGCTCGCTGCAGAGCGGCGCGGACCTCACCTACGCGGCCTACCCGCAGCCGCCCAACGAGGTCCTCGTCGGCTCCGCGACCTACCTCAAGGAGAAGTACCCCGAAGCCATCTCCCGAAGCGGATACCTCAGTTCGGACATCGCGTCGCTCAACTACATCAGCGCCCGCATGATCGAAGCGCTGGAGAAAATCGGCTTCACGTTCGTCTACCAGGACCATCCCGCGATCGGCGAGACCAACTGGCCGGCCTTCTCCCTGGCTATGCAAGACGCCGACGTCGACTTCGTCGCCTCGGCATCGACGTGGGAGGAGTACCTCGGATTGCAGAAGGCGATGCGGCAGCAGGGCTACGAGCCCTCGGTCACCCTGCTCGAGAGCAACTTCTACCAGCCCGACTACCTCGAACAGGCTGACGGCCTCGCCGACGGCTCCTACATCAACCTCGCCACCTGGCCCTTCGAAGAAGCCGACCAGAACCCGGCGCTGACCATCTACCTCGACGCGCTCGAAGCCTCCGACCCCGGAGTGGCGCCCCAACAGATCGGCGTCTTCGCCTTCTCGTCCTGGCTGCTGTGGGCCACCGCCGTGAAGTCCCTCGGATCCGACGTCACCCGCGTCAACCTCGACAAGGCCCTCTCCGAGATCCACGAGTGGACCGGCGGCGGACTCCAAGGAACATCGGACCCGGGCAACAACAAAACCTCGGACTGCTTCATCTCGCTGCAGATCCAGGACAACACGTTCGTCCGGGCGTTCCCCACACAGGAGAACGACAAAGCGATCTACGACGCAGGCGACGGCTTCGCCTGCAACCCGGACTACGTCGTCCAACTCGACACTGATTACGACAACGGCGCCAAGGCCGGACAGTAGGTGGCCACCGATAATCAGCGATAGAGGCTGATGTACACGTGCCCGGCGATCGACGCTGGTGAGGCGCTCAACGTCGTGACCTGCGGGTTCGCTGGCGGGGCTGGTCGTTGGAGCGCCTGCTGAGCAGCCGAAATGGCACGTCTGGACGCGGCCCATGTGCCATGGAGGCGCCATGCCCTCCAGCGCCGATGGCACACAGAAGCTGATTCGTACCCTCTGACCAGCGGAAACAGGGACTTCTCGTGGAGCGGGTGACGAGAGTCGAACTCGCGTTCTCAGCTTGGGAAGCTGATGTTC
>CAZALT010000081.1:0-15643 GCA_964485515.1 uncultured Rhabdothermincola sp.
GGCGATCCGGCGATCCGGCGATCCGGCGATCCGGCGATCCGGCGATCCGGCGATCAGGCTCGACCGGCGGCGAGGCGCTCGGCTCGGGCGACCAGTCCCGGCGCGTCGATCGCCGCCGCCAGCTCGGCGAACGTCGCTCGGGGTCCGGTCCACCGCAGGTCGTCGACGTCGGACAGCACGATGGCGTCGTCACGGATCGTGGCGATGACCCGGAAGAGGACGGCCTCGTCGAACTGGCTCTGCAGCGTCGCGGCGAGCTTGCCCGCGCCGCGCACCGAGATCTCGTCCCAGTCGTCGGACAGCGGCGGGATGTCCTCGAGGTGTCCGTAGCGGGCCAGCACCGTCGACGCCGACTTCGCACCCCAACCGGGCAGGCCCGGGAAGCCATCCGCCGAGTCGCCGACCAGCGCGAGGTAGTCGGGGATCGACTCGGGCGGAACACCGAACTTGTCGATCACGCCCTGTCGACCGATCGTGATGCCCTTGCGCCGGTCCTGCTGGACGACGAGGTCGTCGACGACGCACTGGCCCAGGTCCTTGTCCGGCGTGCAGATGATGACCTGCCGAACCCGATCGTCGGCTGCTGCCTGCTTGGCCGCCGCGCCCATCGCGTCGTCGGCCTCGGTGTCGACCATGGCCCACACCACGAACCCCGCCGCTTCGAGGACCTCTTCGAGGATCGGGAACTGGCTGAGCAGCTCCGACTCGACACCGGAACCGTCTTTGTAGCCGGGCCACAGGTCGTTGCGGAACGACTCGATGACGTGATCGGTCGCGATGCCGACGTGGGTCGCGCCCTGTTCGAGCATCATGAGCATCGACCCGACGACGCCGCGGACCGCAGCCACCTCCTGGCCGGCCGCCGTCACGTGCGACGGTGCCCCGAAGTGGTGCCGGAACAGCTCGTAGGTGCCATCGACCAGATGGACGTCGATCCCGGACATCGCCGCAGCCTGTCACATGATCCCGAACCGGGCCGGTGAAGCCCGTCTCGACCCACCACCGCGGGTCGGCGCACCGGTGTGAGGGAGCGGCCGCCGGCAGGGTCAGGCGAGGTAGCCGCGGATGAGGCCACGCAGGCGGTCGATGCCCACGCCCTTGCTGGCGCTGACCCAGACGATGTCTCGCGGCTCGAGCTCGCAGCCCGCGGCGAGGTCGCGCTTGCGGCGTTCCCGCTTGGCCGACTTCACCTTGTCGTGCTTCGTCGCGATCACGGTGTGCGAGATGACCTCCGATCGGAGCCAGTCGAGCATCTGCACATCGAGCTTGGTGGGTCCCACCTCGCCGTCGACGAGCACGAGGACCATCTCGAGGTTCTCCCGATCGAGGAGATAGCCCTCGATCATCGGTCCCCACGCGTCGCGGACCTTCTTGGGGGCGTTGGCGAAGCCGTAGCCGGGCAGGTCCATCACCGTGGGGCCGGAATCGTCGCGGCCCATGCGGAACAGGTTGAGCAGCTGCGTGCGCCCAGGCGTCTTCGAGACGCGCGCCAAGTTGGTGCGGTTGGCGAGAGCGTTGAGCAGCGATGACTTGCCGACGTTCGACCGCCCGACCACCGCGATCTCCGCGACCGTGTCGGGGAGATCGGCGACCGTCGTCGCCGACGTCACGAATTCGAGGGGGAGCGGAGTCGACATCGACGAGAGGCCTGCCGACCGTCAGTACCCGGGGGTGGCGAACAGCCGGCCGTTGTTGATCGCCCCCACGAAGTGGTCGTAGTCCCGTTCGTTCTGCTCGGCGTAGGACACCGCGAATCGACCGACCGCATCGGAGAACTCGCCACCGTCTCCGAGGTAGCCGGCGATCACCACGTGGTCGCCCGACACGGCATGGCCGCGGGCGAGCGTCCACGCGCACAGCGCTCCGTAGTTCGAGAGGGACTCCACGTCGGTCAGGCGGTCGGCCCGGGCCGAACCCTTCATGTCGCGCAGCTGGCGGATGTAGAAGTGGCGGCCTTCGGGACCGACGGTCCAACCGAGGAACATGTCGCTCGCGGCCTGCATGATGCGCTGGCCGACCACGACGCGCTGGCCGGCGTTGCCGTACTCGCTCCGTGGCAGGTGCCGTTCGAGCACCGAGGCCTCGGCTTCCTTGACCTGGAGGAACAACGGGTCGTTGCCGTCGATGCCGAGCATGAGCACGACGTAGCAGCGGGTTCCGACGCTGCCCACCCCGACGACCTTGCGGGCGACGTCGGCCACGGCGAAGCGATCGAGCACGACACGCAACGACGGGCGCAAGCTCTCCCGGTAGAGCTGGAACGCGTGGAGGAACGAGAAGTCGTGGTCGTCGCGCGGGAGGTGGTTGATGAGCGGAGGGTTGTCGAGGAGTCGTCGGCGGCCGTCGACGACCTCGGTCAGCTTGGGCAGCGTCTCGGCGTTGGTGCGATGCGTCGCCTTCGTCATCGCGCTGTCGACCTGGTGGCGGACGCTGTCGTCGAGGATTCGTCCGGACGCGGCGAGGACACCGTCGATCGCCGCCATGTCGACCTTCGAGTACCAGAGGTCGAGCGTGGACATCTCGGCGTAGGTCCCCATCCACCTCGCGTAGGCCTCGACGGTCCGGCGAGCGGTCTCGTACGCGTCCTCCTTGGACATCGCGTTCTCCAAGGCGGCGACGACGACGCTCGCGGCGAGACGTTTGATGTCCCACTCCCACGGTCCGGGCAGGGTCTCGTCGAAGTCGTTGACATCGAAGATCAGGTTGCGCTCCGGCGTGGCGAACAGTCCGAAATTCATGAGGTGAGCGTCGCCGCAGATCTGCGCGTGCACGCCGGTCTGAGGGGTCCGGGCCAGGTCGGACGCCATCACGATGGGCGTCCCTCGGTAGTACGGGAACGGCGATGCCATCATCCGGCCGTACCGGATGGGGACGAGCTCGGAGACCCGCGTGGCCGCCTGGATCTCCAGCAGCTCGATCGGTGAGGTGCGGTCGGGTGCCGGCGTCCAGTCGGCGTGCGACGCCAGAGGAACGGTGTCTCGCAGGAGCACTCCGGCGTCGCGTCGTTCCTGGCGCGTGGGCCGGCCGGCCGGATCGGCCAGGTCGACGAGCTCGGCCGGGGGCGGGTAGCCCGACTGCGCCTGGTGGGCGGCGGCCTCGACCCGGCCGCTGCCCTTGCCCTTGCCCGGCCCCAGTCCCTTCACCGAACCGGCCGGCTTGACCGACTTGGATTCCTTGACCGACTTGGCTGGCTTGGACTCCTTGACCGACTTGGATTCCTTTGCCGACTTGGCGGGCTTGGATTCCTTTGCCGACTTGGCGGGCTTGGATTCCTTTGCCGACTTGGTCGGCTTCGCCGACTTCGAGTCCTTGACCGACTTCGAGTCCTTGGCCGACTTGAGACCTCGGGCGGCGTCGGGCTTCCCGTTCCCGGTCCGAACCTTGGCTGCGGTCGACGGTGCCTTGCCCATGGCGGGCGACCCTACCGCTCAGGGCGGGTGGCAGGGGCCGGTCGGGCTACTCCTGGACGAGCTCGATCAGGGTGCCGAACGCGGTCTTGGGGTGGAGGAAGGCGACGGTGGTGCCGCGCGAGCCGGGGCGGGGCGCCTCGTCGATGGCGCGATGGCCGTTGGCGATGACCGCATCGAGCGCGACACCGCAGTCGGCGACGCGGTAGCCGATGTGGTGCAGGCCCTCACCCTTCTTGGCCAGGTACTTGGCGACGGGCGAGTCGTCGTTGGTGGGCGTCAGCAGCTGGATGTAGCTCTCGGCCACCTTGAGGAGCGCTTCCTCGACGCCGTCGCTCTCGACGATCTCGCGGTGGTCGACGACCGCTCCGAACGTCTCGCGGTAGTAGTCGATGGCCGCACCGAGATCGTGGACCGCGATGGCGACGTGGTCGATCTCGGTGAGCAGTGGATCGACCTGGGCGGACTCGGCCGTCGTCTCGATCTTGTCTGCGTCGTCGAAGGGGTTCTGTGCCTGCACCGGACTCATGCCAGGAACCTTACGACCGGAGACGACGCTTGACGAAGCCCCTCACCAGATTGGCGGAGCGGTCCGCCAGATGAGCCGAGTCCTCCGCCAATTAGGTGAAGTCAGGCTGAGCGGAAGGCGGTGATCTTTTCCTCGCCGACCTTCTCGCGCAGCTCCGGATCGTCGATGCCGAGGCCTTCCTCAGGGGCGAGGGCCAACACGGCGATCTTGCCCTCATGCAGGTTCTTGTGGACCTGGTACGCCGCCTCGCCGACCTGGTCGAGGGGGTGGACCGCCGAGAGGATGGGCTGGATCTTGCCCTCGCAGATGAGCTGGTTGGCGGCCCAGGCCTCGGCGTAGTTGGCGAAGTGCGAGCTGACGATGCGCTTGAGCTTCATCCAGAGGTGGCGGTTGTCGTACTCGATCATGTAGCCGCTGGTTGCCGCACAGGTGACGATCGTGCCGCCGCGCGCCGCGGCGAACACCGACGCGCCGAAGGTCTGCCGTCCCGGGTGCTCGAACACGATCTCGGGGTCGCGCCCGATGAGGGCCCGGATGTCCTTGCCGAGTCGGCGCCACTCCTTCTCGTCCTGCGTGTGCTCATCGGCCCAGAACTTGTAGCCGGCTTCCTTGCGGTTGATGACGTGCTCGACCCCCAACCTGTTCAAGATCGCGACCTTGTCCTCGGACGAGACCACCCCGACCGGGGTGCCGCCGCCGTTGAGCACGTACTGGACGGCGTAGCCGCCGAGGCCACCCGACGCGCCCCACACGAGCACGGCATCACCTTGTTGCATCGCGGCGGCGTTCTTGGAGACGAGCATGCGGTAGCTCGTGGAGTTGCACAACGCGTTGACCGCGGCCTCCTCCCAGGTGAGGTGCTCGGGCTTGGGCATGAGCTGGTTGGCCTTCACGACCGACAGGTCGGCCAGGCCGCCGTAGTTGGTCTCGAAGCCCCAGATGCGCTGGTTGCTCGCGAGCATCGAGTCGTTGTGAGCAGCGGGGTCCTGGTCGTCGACGTAGTTGCAGTGCACGACGATGCGGTCGCCCGGCTTCCACGTGCGCACGGCCGAGCCGACGCGCAAGACCACGCCCGACGCGTCGGAGCCGACGACGTGGAAGGGCTGGTCGTGGCGGGCGCCCCACTCGCTCTCCTTGCCGAGGCGCTTGAGGAACCCGAACGTGGGCAGCGGCTCGAAGATCGAGGTCCACACCGTGTTGAAGTTGATCGAGCTCGCCATCACGGCGATGACCACCTCGTCAGGCGCGATCTCCGGCAGTGCGACGTCCTGGACGTGCAGCGACCTGCGGGGGTCCTTGTCGGCCGATTCGAGACCTTCGAACATGTCCTGCTCGGATTCGAGCACCACCGCGGCGCGGAAGGATTCGGGCAGTGAAAGGGCCGCGAAGTCCTCCGAAGAGGCATGCGCGTCGATGGCGTCGAGGATCTCCTGCATGGGCCGTGAAGCTACCCGCCGGTCACCCCACCGACCAGCCCCGCCACCATCTCGTCAGAAGGCCGACAGATCACGACGAAAGCCGGTGCCGATCAGGCCGAATCGGGTCGTTCGGGGGGCGGGAATCACCGCTTCACAGCAGCAGGGGTGTGGCGTACGCTAGGTCGGAGTACCCAGACACCGCCACGCAGCGTGAGAACTCCTCACGCAGAGCTGTCGGAGTCGACAGGTGGAGGACGGCGTGGCGCTGACACCAGACGACATCGAGCGTCGTCGGTTCGCCACGTCGCCGAACGGGTACGACCGCCACGACGTCGATGCCTTCCTCGTCGAGGCAGCTGCGTCGTTCCGCTACGCCATGCAGAACCTGCTCCCGGGCGTGACTCCCCTCGGCGCCGAGCGATCGTCACCTACGGGATCCAAGCCGGGCGAGATCGCCAAGGAGGTCGCCGAGATCCTCGATGCGGCCCATCGTGCGGCCGCGTCGGTGCTCGCCGAAGCCGAGAACGACGCCGCCCGCGTGCGCGCCAGCGCCGACCACCACGCCGCCCAGCTCCGCGAGCAGGCCGAGCGCGACCGAGATCGCGTCAAGCGCCTCCTGCTTCGCTCCGAGGAGCAGGCTTCGTCGATCATCGCCCAGGCCGAGGCGCGAGCCCAGCAGCAGCGGGCCTCCGTCGAGCGGGACTCGGTGCGTCGCACCCGCGACTCGCTCGCCCGCGCCAAGCGCCGCGCCGACGACCTCACCCTCGCCGAGCACCAGCTCATCGAGCGCCTCACCGACATCCGCGGAAGCATCGACGCCCTGCTCCGCGACGAACCCCTCGACGACGCCACCGACGCCGGGGCCACCCCGCCCCGCGACACGGACGTTCCACCGGAACGGTCGGTGTCCAGCATCGACGTGCGCCCTCACCCCGGCCGGGCCTCGGCTCCCGACACCGACCCACCCCAGACCGAACCCGAAGACGAGACGCCCGCCGACCGCGCCTCCCGGCTCGTCCAGGCGGCCGTCAGCCGTGCGGCGACCACCGCCTCGGGTGGGTCCACGCCGACCCGACGCCCCGATCCCCGTGCCACCCCGAACACCCGGGCCGGCAGCACCTTCTGATCTTCCCACCGGCGGGTGGTCGGTGACGACGGTCGGGTGGCGGTTCCCCGCGGCGACTCCGTAACCTACCGGGCAGAAACCACTCGAATGTCCGAGCAGGACGCTCGAACATCGACCACCTCCGGGGAGCACTGCCATGACCGGTTCCGTCATCGTCAACGGGGCACGCACGCCCATCGGGAAGCTGTCCGGGGCGTTCGCGTCGCTGTCCGCTCCCGACCTCGGCTCCATCGCCATCAAGGCGGCTCTCGAGCGCTCCGGGATCACCCCGGAACAGGTCGACTACGTCTTCCTCGGCGAGGTGCTCCAAGCCGGCGTCGGCCAGCTGCCCGCCCGCCAGGCAGCCGTGGGAGCGGGCATCTCCATGTCGGTGCCGTCGTCGCTCATCAACAAGGTGTGCCTCTCGGGGCTCAACACCATCCACCTCGCCCACCTCACCATCCAGGCGGGCGAGGCCGACATCGTGGTGGCCGGTGGCATGGAATCGATGACCCAGGCGCCGTACCTCCTCCCCGGTGCCCGCGAGGGCTACCGCATCGGCGACAAGAGCGTCGTCGACTCGATGATGTACGACGCCCTCTTCTGCGCCTTCGACCAGTGCGCCATGGGCGCCGGCACCGAGAAGTACGCCCAGTCGGCCAGCATCAGCCGCGAAGCCCAGGATCGCGTCGCCGCCGCATCGCACCAGCGGGCGGCCAAAGCGCAGAAGGACGGCCTGTTCGACAACGAGATCACGCCGGTGTCCATCCCGCAGCGCAAGGGCGACCCCATCGTCGTCACCGAGGACGAGGGTGTGCGCGGCAGCACCACCGAAGAGTCCCTCGGTGCTCTCCGCCCCGCCTTCGACAAGGCCGGCAACATCACCGCCGGGAACGCATCGCAGATCTCGGACGGCGCCGCAGCCGTCGTCGTGATGTCGGCAGCCAAGGCCGCAGAGCTCGGGTTGTCCCCCATCGCCGAGATCGTCGGCTACGGCCAGGTCGCCGGTCCCGACACCTCGCTGCTCACCCAGCCGAGCCGGGCCATCAAGGCCGCCCTCGACACCGCCGGCCTCGCCGTCGGTGACGTCGACCTGTTCGAGCTCAACGAGGCCTTCGCCGCCGTCGGCATCGCCTCCATCGACGACCTCGGCATCAGCGACGAGATCGTCAACGTCAACGGCGGCGCCATCGCGCTCGGTCACCCCCTCGGCATGTCGGGCACCCGTATCGCGCTGCACCTCGCGCTCGAGCTCCAGCGTCGGGGCGGCGGGCTCGGTGCCGCCGCGCTGTGCGGCGGTGGCGGCCAGGGCGACGCCATCCTCATCCGCTCGATCTGATCGACCCGGTCGAGGAGGGCCCGCGACGTCCGACTCGAGCCACGAGAACCGACGAGGGCCCGGCCGCTTGGCCGGGCCCTCGTCTCGTTCGTCCGCCGCGTCCTTCGCCGCGCCGTCCGCGACGTCAACCTCTTCGACTGTGGAGCGACCCGGGGTGGGTCAGTTGCCCGACTCACCCACGACCGTGGTGGGCGGCGTGATCGTGTCCAGACCGAGTGCCTCGTCGAGGCATCGGTCGTACGCCTCGTAGGCCGCGTCCCACACCTCGTCGCTCGAGTCGTACGGGAGGTCGTCGACCAGCGCGCCGCACTTCTCATACATCTCGTTCCACCGGTCGAAGTCGTCGTCGTGGTACGGGTCGAAGGTGCCGGTGGTGGTGTCGTCACCCCGGGGGTAGAACGTCGTCGGCGTCGTCGCCTCCTCGTCGATGATCGCTTCGCCCACGCTCTCGAAGCGCCGGCCCGCACCGAAGCCGTCGGACCACTCGTCGACGAGCTTGCCGATGTCGTCGGGCGACATGGCCCTCAGGGCCTCCACCGTGGAATCGAGCACGGAGCGCACCGGGCTCACGTACCAGCGCCCGTCCACCTCGACGACGGTGAACGTCGGCGACCAGGTGGCGATGTTGGTGAGCCCCGACGAGAAGACGTCGCCGTACCCGTCGACGTCGCCCTTGCAGAGCTCTTCGGTCCGGGACCCATCGTCGTACGACGAGTCGCTGGTCGACGAGTCACTGGTGTCGTACGAGTAGTCGGTCGTGAAGCACTCGCCGTCGAAGGAGACGTCGCTGGTGTCGGTCGAGGTGGAGCGCTCGCCCTCGTAGCTGGTGTAGGTCGAGGTCGACTCGACGTGGAGCGAGAAGCTGTCGACCCGCACCCGACGGGGGGACCCACCGCCTTGCGAGCTCAGCTCGAGGTCGGTGATCTCGACAGTGGTGGAGCGCTCGTAGCCGCGCTCGTAGCCACGGTCGTCCTCCTCGTAGCCACCACCGCTCATCCACACCGGCAGGTAGTCGTAGACCACCCCGAGCTCATCGGGCGGGAGCAGCGTGACGAGGTGCTCGATCGCCTCATCCCCACCGCTGGAGAGCTTGGTCAGGGCATCGGCCATGTCGCGCACCGCGGCCTCGGGCGAATCGCTGCCGACCGGTGCCGGTCCTTGGCCGATCTTGGCGAAGGACCCGCCCGAGTCAGCTCGGGCTGCCTCGGCGATCGAGTAGGCCAGGCTCACATGCCACGACCCGTTGCGCTCGATCGCGACCAGGTCGAGCGGGTCGTCGGCGAAGTCGATCGTCTCCGCGTCGGGTTCGATGTCGGCCAGGTTCGACCCGTCTTCGGCCATCTGGTCGGTCACGAGCGAGCCGGCCGGTGCTTCAGCAGGCACCGTCGTGGCTGTCAGCGTTCCCCCGATGACCTCGACGCGGGCGATGTCGTCGGCGAGCTTCACCACCTGGAAGTGCAGGTCGGACGTCTCGAGGTCCACGCCGGGAACGTTGTCCAGGTCGAAGTCGCTCGTGACGTTGAGGCGGGTGAGCTCGGCCTGGATGTCGCGCAACGGGTCGACGAGCATCCCGCGCTCACCGGGGGCGAGGGACTCGAGCGCGCCGATGGCATCCTCGTCGTTGAGCGCGTCGAAGAGGTGCTCTACCGCGCCTTCGGGGCTGTCGGCCCCGTCGGCCGCGGTCAGAGACGTCACGGCGAACAAGCCGGCGAGCAGCACGCCCACCACGGCCACGCCGGCCACGGCGATGACGCCGAGGCGCGACGTACGGCCGGATGGCTCGGGTGCGCCGTACACCTGGAGCGGATCGACGGGAGGTGGAGGTGGAGGTGGAGGTGGAGGTGCGCCGATCGCCCCGGTCGGGGGCGCCCAGATCGACGGCGACGCGGCCGCGGGAGGCGGAGGCGGAGGCGGAGGCGGCTGATGCGTCGGCGGGGTCGGGGTGGGGGTGGGGGTGACCGGGCCCTGCGCCCACGTCTGTGGCGGAGTCCCACCCGGATCGGTGCTCCACGCTCTACCAGAGCCAGGCATGCCGTCTTCGCTCACGTGCTCTCTCCTGATCGTCGCGGCCCCGCCGTCCACATGAGCAACAGCCCACCGAGAGCCGCCATGGCTCCTGCCCCAGACGCTACCGCGGGTCCTCCTCCCAGATCGGCCGATGAGGCTGCGACCATGAGCCCGACGAACAGCACCACCGCGCCGAGAACCGTGGCGACCGCACCGCCAGCCCGCGACCAACCGATGGCCAGGAGGAACACGGTCGCTGCGGCGAACAGGGGGACGAAGTACCAGAGCGCGAGCAGTCCGCGCAGCAGATCGGAGTCGACGACCCCCAGCCGGCGGGCGGCTCTCACCACAGCGAAGCTGTTGCGCGCCGCGGCTCCCGAGTACACCCATGGCAGGAAGGCCCCCACGGTCGCCCCCAGCACGCCGAGGACCAAGAGGGCGCACCCGACTCGGTTGAGGAGCCGCCGCCGCTGTGCCGTGTCGTGCACCACCTCGCCGCCTCTCCGCCCTCTGTCAGTCAGTCGGTCAGTCGGTCAGTCGGTCAGTCGGTCAGTCAGTCGGTCAGTCAGTCCGTCGGTCGCTGTCTGTCAGTCGGCGTCGACGGCCCGGCGGCCCTCGAGCGCCCGGCCGAGGGTGAGCTCGTCGGCGTACTCGAGGTCACCACCCACGGGAAGACCGCTGGCGATCCGGGTGACCGTGATGCCCAAGGGGTTGATGAGGCGCGCCAGGTACATCGCGGTGGCTTCACCCTCGATGTTGGGGTTGGTGCACAGGATGATCTCCTGGACCGCCTCGTCGTCGAGCCGACCCAGCAGCTCCTTGACCCGCAACTGGTCGGGGCCGATGCCCTCGATGGGGCTGATCGCCCCCTGGAGGACGTGGTAGCGACCGCGGAACTCGCCGGTCTTCTCCACGGCGACGATGTCGCGGGACTCCTCGACCACGCAGATGACCGAGGTGTCGCGACGCGGATCCGTGCAGATCCCGCACTCGGCCCCCTCGGCGATGTTGAAGCACCGGGGGCAGAACGAGACCTTCGCCTTCGCCGTGACGATGGCGGCGGCCAGGCGCTCGGCGTCTTGCTTCGGCACCTTCAGGAGGTGGAAGGCGATGCGTTGCGCCGACTTCGGTCCGATACCGGGCAGGCGGCCGAGCTCGTCGATGAGGTCTTGGACCGCGGCGGCGTAGACGGCCACGCGTTCAGGACCCCTCGGCCGGACCGTCGTGCGCGTCGTCGCCCGCGTCGTCGCCGAGCAGGAGGTCGGCGGTGTCGGGCGACAGCCCGAGCATGCCGCCGAGCTCGCCGAGCCCGCCGCCGCCGAGGAGATCGCCGATGCCACCCAACGACTGCCGTTGGAGCGCGTCGACCTGGCTCATGGCATCGTGCAGCGCGGCGAGGACGAGGTCCTGGAGGAGCTCGACGTCGTCAGGGTCGACGGCCGAGGGATCGATGCTGACCGAGCGGAACTCGAACCCGCCGGTTACCTCGATGCGCACGACACCACCGCCGGCATGGCCCTCGACGACCACGGAGGTGGCCTCGGCCTGCGCCGCGGCCATCTGCGACTGCATCTCCATGGCTGACGACAACATGCTGCCGAGGTCGAAGCCGCCGCCCGCACCGCCCAAGATGCCTTCGGCACCTCCCACGATGTCGGGGGCGAGCGCCTGGGCACCGTCACCCCGGCTCTCGTCCTCGGCGTCGGCCGATCCAGGGGAATCGTTGGATGTGGTCATGGTGCTTCCTCCTCGATGAGCTGTGCTCCAGGGAACACCTCGGATATGCGATCGACGGTCGTCGAGGCCACGCCGGTGGCATCGACCAGCTCGGCCGGATCGATGGCCTCTTCGGGCTCGAGATCCGGGGCGGGACCCGAGACGATGGGGTCGCTCTCGGCCCGAGACTTCTGCAGGGCCGCGTCGACCACGAATCGGACGGGCACGGCGACACCGAAGCGCTGATGCAGTGCTGCTTCGATGTCGCTGCGGACTTCCTCGCACTTGGTCACGTAGATCGGGTTCGGCAGAGCGAGGAGAGCCACGCCATCGTCGATCGCGGCCCACGTGCCCGCTTGAGATCGGGTCCGGGCCCGATTGGAGAGCGCGGCAGAGATCTCGGGCCACGCCACGGCCAACGTTTCGATGTCTGGCACGGAGCCATCCGATGGACCGGGAGCACCGGCCGGAGCGGCTGGTGCGCTGACCGATGCAGCCGTCGTTGCCTCTGGTGGAGCCGAGGCTGTGGGTGCCGCGGCAGCAAGAGTCGGCGACGCGGGTGCAGGTGGAGCCGCGGGCCCGACGGGAGCGGCCGCCGGTGCCGCTGACCCCGGACCGGGGACCTCGGCCGTCGGTCGAGGCGTGGGCGCCGGGGTCTTCTTCGCCGCGCCCTCGGGGCCCTTGCGATCGGCCAGGACCTGACGCGCCAGGTCGGCGGGCCGCGAGCCAGATGATGCAGACGGGGTCGCGACGGACGGCGCAGCTGCGGCCGGTCCCGCGTCGGGCCGAGTGGCGTCGGGCCGAGTGGCGGCGGGCGGTGGGGGTGCGGATGCAGACGGGGCGGTCGCACCCGCGGCAGGATCGGACGCCGGTGTGGATGCGGGGCCGGTCGGCACAGGAGCCGATGCGGACACGACTCCCGTAGCAGGAGCGGCCGCGGCGATGGTTCCGTCGGCGATGCCGCGCTCGAGCCGCGCGATCCGATCGAGCAAGGCGGCCAGCGACAGGTCGGCGTCGGTTCGGGTGAGGCGGACCAGGGCTGTCTCGAGCGGGATGCGCTGGTCGGGTGCGTCCTGGATCCCGACGAACGCCTCGCCCAGGACCTCGAGCGCCCGGGTGGAACCGGCGGCGCCGAGGCGCTCGGCATGGCCCGCGGTCCGCACCTGGTCGACGTCGCTGAGACGGTCGAGCGAGACGCCGACCGCGGCGAGGAACACGTCGCGGAGCCGACCGATGAGCGACTCGCCGAGGAGACGGGGGCTGCGACCCGAGGCCATCGCGGTTTCGACGGCGGTGAGCGCCCGCCCGGTGTCGCGTTCGCAGATGGCCTCGACCAGCTCGTCGAGGACATCGCCGTCGTCGGGGACTCCTCCACCGGCCACGACCTGGTCGAGCGCGGAGAGGGTGTCGCGGGCTGAACCGCCGCCGATGCGCAGCACATAGGTCCGTGCGGCGGCGCTGAGCTCGAGGCCCGCGTCGCCGACGATGAAGTCGACGAGGTCCTCGAGGTCCTTGGCGGGGAGGAGGTGGACCTCGAAGTGCTGGCACCGGCTTCGGATGGTGGGAAGCACCTTCTGCGGATCGGTGGTGGCGAGCACGAACACGACGTGGTCCGGTGGCTCCTCGAGGGTCTTCAGCAGCGCGTTCGACGCGGGCGTCGACAGCATGTGGACCTCGTCGAGGATGTACACCTTCGTGCGACCCGGGGTGCCGAGCGCCGCCTTGTTGATGAGGTCGCGGATGGCCTCGACGCCGTTGTTGGACGCGGCGTCGAGCTCGTGGACGTCGAACGACGTGCCCCGCTCGATGGAGACGCACGACGCGCACACGCTGCACGGCTCGCCGTCGACGACGTCCTCGCAGTTGAGGACCTTGGCCAAGATGCGAGCCGTGGAGGTCTTACCCGTACCCCGGGGCCCGCTCAGCAGGTAGGCGTGGCCGATGCGGTCCTCGCGCACCGCGTTCTGGAGGGCGCGGACGAGGTGCTCTTGCCCGCGGACCTCGGAGAAGCGTTGGGGTCGGTACCGTCGGTAGAGGGACTGGTAGGCCACGTGCGGACTCTACCGTCCGGGTCGGACCCGGTCTCCCTACCGGAATTGCGTCGATGCTCGTCGGAAACCGCGCAACATCTACGCCAGAACGCTCCCCTGGGAACGACAGAGCCCGCTCCCCCATGTGATGGTCAGGCTACCTGCGGCACATCGAAGGCACTGTTGAGAGCTGCTGCCTTCCGGCCCTGACTCGGTTCCCAGGCTTCGATTGCACAGGACCCGACCACCACATGTGAGAGCGGGCCGACAGACACGATAGCCTCATCGACCGTGCTCCCCACAGGGGAGTCCCCTGGAGGGGTGCGAGAGCGGCCGAATCGGCACGCTTGGAAAGCGTGTGTGGGGAAACTCACCGTGGGTTCGAATCCCACCCTCTCCGCCAGATCGGTGGGCCGGGCTCCTGCTCGGCCCACCGCCGCGTCTGCTGGCGCGACGCCGACCGAGGAGGAAGAGACGAGATGACCGCCTCACCGTCCATTGGGGGTTGGGACGACGCCATGCAGCTGGCGCTCGACGAGGCGCGGGCCGCCATCGACCACGACGACGTCCCCATCGGCGCCGTCGTCATCGTCGACGGGCAGGTCGTCGCCCGCCGCCACAACGAGCGCGAGCTCACCGGCGACCCGACCGCCCACGCCGAGGTGCTGGCCCTACGCGACGCTGCCGCTCGATCCGGCGAAGGCGGCGCACCCTCATGGCGCCTCGAGGACGCCACCGTCGTCGTCACGCTCGAACCGTGCCCCATGTGCGCCGGGGCGCTGCTCAACAGCCGGGTGCGCCGCGTGGTGTTCGGCGCCCCCGACCTGAAGGCCGGTGCCCTCGGCTCGCTCTACAACCTGGGTGCCGACCCGAGGCTCAACCACGAGCTCGAGGTCGTCCCGGGCATCCGGGCCGACGAGAGTGCCGCCCTGTTGACAGGCTTCTTCAGCCGCCTCCGCGGTTGACGTCGAGCCGCTCTGCCCTTCACCGTCGTTCGCGTACCGACGCAGGCCCCCGGTGACGAACACGCAGACGACGGCGGTGGACCGTTGCTGCGGGATCAGCTTTTTGGGCAGAGTCGGGTACGGCTATGGTCGTCGGCGGAGAGTTGCCAGAGCGGACGAATGGGGCGGCCTCGAAAGCCGT
This sequence comes from uncultured Rhabdothermincola sp., assembly GCA_964485515.1. Taxonomy (GTDB): domain Bacteria; phylum Actinomycetota; class Acidimicrobiia; order Acidimicrobiales; family Acidimicrobilacustridaceae; genus CAZALT01. The sequence continues at coordinate 14,698 of CAZALT010000081.1, forward strand.
TGTGGCCCTTGGGTCACCGAGGGTTCGAATCCCTCACTCTCCGCCACCTCCGCCCCGGTGCTCCAGCGCCGGGGCGGTTTCGCGCCCGGCCTCCACTCTGCGGGGCGCTGCGTGGACCCGCAACGTCGAGCGCTCCGAGCTGGCGTTTCTCACGGGTCCATCCGCCGATGAAGCTCCGCAGTTCGGGGAAGCGGCGAGCCAGCTCCGACTCGATGATTACGGGATTACCGGAGTTAGCCTGAGCCCATGCGGATGGCTCCTCACATGCTTTACGGATCCGACCCGAAGGCCATCGCCGGCAAGACCGTGGGGCGGGGGCTCGTGCGGCGGGTGGGCGAGTTCGCCCGTCCCTACCGGCGCCAGATCATCGCGTTCGTGGTCATCATCGTCGGAGCCGCCGTGCTCGCCCTCGTACCGCCGTTGCTGTTCCGCCAGATCATCGACGATGCCATCCCCCAGGGCGACAAGCACCAGCTGACGATCCTCGCCCTGCTCGTGGTGGGCGCCGCGCTCGGCGACGCGTTCCTCTCGTTCGGCGAGCGCTGGTATTCGGCCAAGATCGGCGAGGGCCTCATCTACGACCTCCGGGTCCGGCTGTTCGACCACGTGCAACGCATGCCGCTCGGGTTCTTCACCCGCACCCAGACCGGTTCGCTCATCAGCCGGCTCAACAACGATGTCATCGGCGCCCAGCGGGCCGTCACGACCACGCTCGGCTCGGTCGTGTCCAACTTCGTGGTGCTCGCCACGACCCTGGTCGCCATGGTGCTCCTCGACTGGCAGCTCACGCTCATCGCGCTCGTGCTGCTGCCCATCTTCATCATCCCGGCCAAGCGCGTCGGCAGGAAGCTCCAGGCCATCACCCGCGAGGGCATGAACCTCGACGCCGCGATGAACACCCAGATGACCGAGCGCTTCAACGTGTCGGGGGCGCTGCTCGTCAAGC
>CAZALT010000082.1:0-15326 GCA_964485515.1 uncultured Rhabdothermincola sp.
GGGCCCTGACCGTCGCGAGATCCGCGCCCGGCAGATCCGCGCCCGGCAGATCCGCGCCCGGCAGATCCGCACCCGCCAGATCCGCACCCGGGAGCTCGGCTCCGGTGAGCTCCTCGGCCCGGGGTCCGCCCGGCAGGGTGGACATCACGTTGGCCAGCAGCGCCGTGGCCGCGACACCGTCGGCGAGCGCATGGTGCACCGTGATGAGCACGGCGATCCGTCCACCCTCGAGGCCCTCGAAGACGTGCATCTGCCAGAGGGGTCGGGAGCGGTCGAGCGGGCGGCCCGCGATCTCGCCGATGGCGCGGTCGAGCTGGGCGCGCGTGCCGGGCGCCGGGAGGATGACCCGATGGATGTGGTAGCCGAGGTCGAACTCCGGGTCCTCGACCCACATCGGGTGATGCAACCGCGCCGGGACGTCGACCACCCGACGCCGCAAGGGAGGGAGCCGGTCGAGGTGCTCGCCGATGGCGACCTTGATGGCCTCGAAGTCGGGTGGGCCGCCCGGTGGTGGATCGAGCACCGCGACCTTGAGCGTGTGCATGCGGACGGTGGGGGTCTCCATGTAGAGGAACCCGGCGTCGAGCCCGGACAGGCGCTGCACGACACCAACCTACCGGCGAGTGCCATCACCCGACCGCGACAACCCGTCGCATGGCTACCCACCCACCTACGTCCATCGTGCGGCGACACGCACGCGGCCACGCCACCGAGCCACGGCGGCACCGGTACCGTCATGGTCCATGGCCGACGTTCGGATCGACGCTGACGCGGTCGAGGCACTCGTGCGGCGCGCCCGCCGCGAGGTCGACGACGGACTGCTCCCGTCCTGCCAGCTCGCGGTTGCGCTGAACGGCGAAGTGATCGCCGAGCACACGTTCGGCGATGCCGAACCTGACAGCCGCTACGTGATCTTCTCGTGCACCAAAGCGCTGGTGGCCGCGTCGATCTGGCTGCTGATCGGCGACGGCCTGCTCGACGTCACGCAACCGGTCGCCGCGGTCATCGCCGAGTTCGCCACCAACGGCAAGCAGGACATCACGATCGAGCAGCTGCTCATCCACACCGCCGGGTTCCCGCACGCACCCCTCAACCCGCGTCGCGTCGTCACCCGCGACGACCGTCTCGAGGCCTTCGCCCGGTGGCGCACGAACTGGGACCCCGGGAGTCGCTTCGAGTACCACCCGACGTCGGCGCACTGGGTGCTGGGCGAGATCGTCCACCGGGCGAGCGGCCACGACCTCGCGTCGTTCGTGCACGAACGCATCATCGGCCCGCTGCGCCTTCAGCACCTCCGCCTCGGCGTACCGCCCGAGCAGTCCGTCGATGTGAACACGCTCGTGGGCGTCGGCGAGCCACCGAGCTCGGCCGAGCTCGAGGCGGTCACCGGCATCGCGGGGCTGGACTTCAGCGACCTCGTCGGGGAGGTCACCAACGAGGTCCTGCTCTCGTTCAACGACCCGGCCGCGCTTGCGCTCGGGATCCCGGGGGCAGGGGCCGTCTCGACCGCAGGCGACCTCGTCCGCCTCTACCAGGCGTTCCTCCACGATCCCGATGACCTGTGGGATCCCCGGGTGCTCGCTGACGGCACCGGCGTCGTGCGGACCACCTTGCCCCACCCCGTGCACGGTGTCGCGTCGAACCGGTCGCTGGGTCTCGTCGTCGCCGGCGAGGCCCCCGACGCCGCTCTGCGGGGGTTCGGCAGGCAGTGCTCGGCCCGGGCGTTCGGCCACGGCGGCGCCGGTGGACAGATCGCGTGGGCCGATCCCGCCACGGGCCTGTCGTTCGCCTACCTCACCAACGGGCTCGACGCGAACGTGATCCGGGAGTCCAGGCGTGGCATCGCCCTGTCGAGCCTCGCGGCCGTCGTCACCGAACCTGGCGCCGCCACGAGTTCCCCCGGATCGACGGCGGAGTCGACGGCGCCGCGGTCACCGGCCGAACCCTCCCACGGGGCCGACAGATCGACAGGTCGACCGGCCGGCGGGTAGCGATGGCCAAAAACTAGAACCTGTTCTAAACTGGCCGCATGAGCACGTCGACTGCGCCTGGACCCGACACGGCCGCGATCATCGAGGCCGTCGCAAAGATCGACACCATGGTCGGCTTCCCCAAGGCCGACCGTCGTGAGGTCTACCGCTTCCTCGACCCCAAGCTGCGCGACAAGGAGAGCCTCGAAGACTTCAAGTTCCCGGCGCAGTACATGTTCAAGGACATCCCGCCGGAGCTCGACGACAACGTCGATCCGGTGCCGGTCGTGGTCGACAACATGGATCGCTTCGGCGTCGACCAGGCGATGATCACCGTGATGCCCGATCGCGAGGAAGGGCAGCGGGCGCTCAAGCACTTCCCCGACCGCTTCATCGCGTCGACGGTGGTCGACCCGACCAACACCGTCGAGGCCGTGCGCCACATCTCGGCGATGCACGACACGTTCGGCATCAAGGCCGTCACGTCCTTCCCCGCCGGCGTGCAGGTGCCGATCAACGACAAGCTCTACTACCCCGTCTACGCCAAGTGCGTGGAGCTCGACCTGCCCATCTTCTCGTGCGCCGGCATCCCCGGGCCTCGCGTGCCGATGGCCTGCCAGAAGGTCGAGCTCATCGACGAGGTCATGTACGACTTCCCCGAGCTCACCTTCGTCATGCGCCACGGCGCCGAGCCGTGGACCGACCTCGCCGTCAAGCTCATGTTGAAGTGGCCGGGGCTGCACTACTCAACCTCGGCATTCGCCCCGAAGCACTACCCGCCGTCGATCGTGAAGTACGCCAACACGCGGGGAGCCGACAAGGTCATCTACGCCGGCTACTTCCCCGCCGGCCTCACCTACGACCGCATCTGGGGCGACATGCCCAGCGTCGCCTTCAACGACGACGTGTGGCCCAAGTTCCTCCGCGGCAACGCGGCCCGAGTCCTCAAGCTCGACGCCTGACCCACCCACCTCTGGCGCCCGCGCCCTGCCACCACCGTCCACTCCACGCCACCCCCGACCGACGAAGCCCACCGACCACACCGTCGACAGGAGTCTCCGATGCACCGCTACCCGTTCCCCGTCCCCTTCGGCTGGTTCCAGGTGGCCTGGCCGAGCGAGGTCGAGCCCGGCACCGCCGTCCCCAAGTACTACTTCGGCGAGCACCTCGTGCTGTGGCGTGACCACGACGGCGGCTTCCACCTGCAGGACGCGTTCTGCCCCCACCTGGGCGCTCACCTGGGCCACGGCGGGTTCGTCGTCGAGAACGAGCTGGAGTGCCCGTTCCACGGCTGGCGCTTCGACGAGGAGGGGGGAAACACCTGCATCCCCTACAGCGAGCGGGTCAACCGCAAGGCCAAGCTGCGCACCTACCCCACGATCGAGCGCAACGGGCTCGTGATGGCCTGGTACCACCCGGACGCCGAGGTGGCGCCGATGTGGGAGATCCCGATCGTCCCCGAGTTCAACGCCGAGACCGGGTTCTCGGCCGTGCAGACCCGCCAGTACACCGTGCAGGCCGCCTGCCAGGAACTGGCCGAGAACGGTGCCGACCCGGCCCACTTCCGGTACGTGCACCAGACCGAGGTGGTCCCCGAGGTCGAGGAGTACACCATCGACGGACCCCGCACCACGATGCTGTCGTCGCAGAAGTTCCCGACGCCCCGCGGCGTGGTCGAGGGCCGCATCGACGTGCGGAACTTCGGTCCGGGCTTCGCCATCACGAAGTTCAGCGGCATCGTCGACACGTTCCTCATGGGCTGTGCCACGCCGATCGATGCGGACACGTGCGAGCTGCACTTCACCTTCACGGTCGCCCAGCTCGGCGACGCGGCCACGACCTCGAGCGTCGGTGACGCCTTCGTGGCCGAGGTCGACAAGCAGGTGCAGGAGGACGGGCCCATCTGGGAGCACAAGGCCCACCTGGTGCGCCCCGCGCTCGCCGACACCGACGGCCCGGTCATGAAGTTCCGCAAGTGGTACAGCCAGTTCTACGCCGAACCGGTCACGACCGATCAGCTCGTGTTCGTGCCACCGGCTCCGGGCGAGGCGACCTACACCCTCGTCGCCACGGGCGAGACCGCATCGCTGAAGTACCGCGGCACCGACGACGAGTAGGCCCGCCCGAGTCCTACCGCCAAATGCCGAACTGGCTGGGAAGACCCGGCCCATTTGGCGTATCTGTCCAGCCAGTTCGGTGCCGAGCGACGTACGACGTCTGGCCCAAATTGCGTAGATCCGACTCGAACATCGAGTCGGATCTACGCCAGAAGCTCAGTTGGTGGAGCCCGACGGCGCTACGGCTTGTCCTGGCCCACGACCCACATGGCGAAGAACTGGCTGCCGCCGCCGTAGGCATGACCCACGCCGCGGCGGACGCCGTCGACCTGGTGCTCACCGGCCGTGCCCCGCACCTGCATGGCGATCTCGGCGAAGCGCAGCATGCCCGACGCCCCGATCGGGTTCGTGCACAGCACACCACCAGACATGTTGATCGGCAGGTCGCCATCCAGAGCGGTGACCCCCTCCTCGACGAGCTTCCAGCCCTCGCCGGGCTCGGCGAAGCCCAGGTTCTCGAGCCACATCGGCTCGAACCAGCTGAACGGCACGTACATCTCGACGGCGTCGACGTCCTTGCGGGGGTCGGTGATGCCCGCTTGCTTGTAGACGTCGGCCGCGCACAGCGCACCGCCGAGGGGCAGCACGGTGTCACGCTCGACGGCGAGCGTCGGCTCGGATCGCATGGCGGTGCCCTGGATCCACGCCGGCTGACGGCCCTCGGCCGCCGCCGCATCGCCCACCTTCTCGCTGCCGAGCACCAGCGCGCAGGCGCCGTCGGAGCTGGGGCAGGTCTCGGCGTAGCGGATGGGGTCCCACAACATGATCGACTCCTTGATGGAGTCGAACGTGATGTCGTGCTCGTGCAGGTGGGCGTACGGGTTCTTCAGACCGTTGAGCCGGTCCTTGAGCGCCACGAGCATGCCGATGTGATCGGGAGCCTTGGCTCGGCGCATGTACGACCGGATGTGCGGCGCGAAGTAGCCCCCGGCACCGGCGTGCAGCGGCGGGGTGAACGGGATCGGCAGCGAGAGCGCCCACATGGCCTCGGACTCCGACTGCTTCTCGAAGGCCACCGTGAGCACGCGCTCGTGGATGCCGGCCTGGATGAGCTGCGCCGCCACGATGGCCGTCGAGCCGCCCACCGAACCCGCGGTGTGCACCCGGAACATGGGCTTGCCCGTGGCACCCAGGGCATCGGCCAGGAACAGCTCCGGCATCATCACGCCCTCGAAGAAGTCGGGGGCCTTGCCGATGACCACGGCGTCGATGTCGGTCCAGCTCAGCTGGGCATCGTCGAGCGCCCGCTGGGCGGCCTCGCGCACCAGTCCTGCCATGGAGACGTCACCGCGGGTTGCCTTGTGCTCGGTCTGGCCGATGCCGACGACCGCTACGCGTTCCTTACCCATCAGCTGTCTCCTTCCAGGACGGCGACCAGGTTCTGCTGGAGGCACGGCCCGCTGGTGGCATGCGCCACGCCACGATCGGCCTCACCGGCCGAGATCCGGTTGGCGACCTCGCCGATGCGGATGAGACCGGCGGTCATCAGCGGGTTGGCGCTCAGCGCTCCACCCGACGGGTTGATGGTCACGCCGTCGCCGAGCCCGATGGAGTCGGCCAGGATGAGCTCCTGGTGGGCGAACGGCGCGTGGAGCTCAGCCACGTCGACCGGTCCGTCGGCCACGCCCGCCTTCTCGGCGGCGATGCGGCTCGACTCGCTGACCGTGAGGTCGCGCAGCCCGAGGTGGATGGGCTCGACCCGGTGGTCGATGCCGCGGATCCACGCCGGACGCTCGACCTTGGAGCGGGCCACGTCACCGGCGGCGAGCACGATGGCGGCCGCCGCGTCGGTGATCGGCGGGCACAACGACGTGCGCAGCGGCGACACGAGGTAGTCCTCGTCGAGGATCTCCGAGGCCGGACGGTCCCACTTGAGCTGGGCGTTCGGGTTGTCGAGCGCGGAGCGGCGGCTGCGGGCCGCGACCTCCGCGAACTGCTCCTCGGTGTACTTCCCCGAGTCGAGCAGCGCCTGCGCTTGCAGGGCGTTGAGGCTGACCGTGTCCGGCCACAGCGGGGCGACCGTGATGGGGTCGAGCTGGCGGGTGAGCACCATGGGGAGATCACCCGGCGACGACTTCGAGTAGCAGTAGATGAGCGCGGAGTCGATCTCGCCGAGCTGGAGCTTGACCCAGGCCTCGTAGAGCGCCCAGGCGCCGTCCATCTCGACGTGGCTCTCCTGGATGGGAGGCCACGGGCCGACGGCGTCGAGCGTCGACACGAAGCTGAAGCCCACACCGGCGAGGTAGTCGGTGGAACCCGAGCACGTGAAGCCGATGTCGTCGACGGTCATGTCGACCTGGTTGAGCACCTGCTGGGTGGCAGGCATCAACATCTCGACCTCGTTCTTGTCGGTCACCGACCGCTTCGACGGGGTCTGCGCAAAGCTGATGACGGCGATGTCGCGCATCAGGCCTCTCCTCCTTCACCGGTTCGGGCGTTGCGGACGAGCGCTTCGGTGGGGGCCACGCCGCCCACCCAGCTGCCGAGTCCGGTGCCGTGGTGCTCGCCGCCGATGCGGACGTCCACGTCGTCGGGCTCGCCGTTGGGCCGGAACCACTTGATGGCACCGAGCCCAGGAGGGGCGTCGGCGTCGTCGTCTTCCCAGACCGCCTCGACCCGGAGTCCGATGCGGACCTCGCTGGCCGGGATCTCCTGGATGAGGTGCATGATCGGCATGTCGGCACCGTCGAGCAGGATCCAACCCGACGTGTACGGCAGCTCCATCTGGGAACCGTAGAACGCCACGTTGACCATGCAGTACGACACGAGCGTGCCGGTGTGCTCGACCTCGACCTGTTCGGTGGTGGGAACGCCCAGCTCGGGATCGGCGCCCCGCGGCGGGATGTACACCCGACCGCCGGGAGCACGCTCGCCGATGAGCTTGCGGTCCTCCGTGGCGACGAGGAACCGCGACAGCGCCTCACCCGGGGTGAAGGTGTAGTCGAGCTGAGCGGGCGTGCGGACGCTGCGGACCGCCTCGACGTCGCGCAGCGACTCGGGAAGGGAGATCTCGGGCATCAGGCCTCGCCTCCGCTCACGAGCGCCCAATGGGCGATGTCGTTGATGTGACCGGCGCGCTCCTCGACCCAGACCGGCTCGACCCGCACACCAGACGTGACGGCGTCGGCCGAGTCGGCGGCGACCGCGCCGAGGATGGTGGTGTCGGCGCCGTCGACCTTGATGAGCGCCCAGGCGAAGGGCTGGTCGAGGGGGTGCTTCTCATGGGGGGCGCTGACCCACGATGCGGTGGTCACCTCGCCCTCGGGCCCGACCTCGACGATCTCGGTGAGGTCGTTGCCGCTCACCGGGTCGAACTCGGCGGGCGGGCAGATGACCCGGCCGTCCTCGGCCCGGGAGCCGACGATGATCCCCTCGCGCAGTCCCGTCAGGAACGCGCCGATCACAGGTCCGGTCGTCCGCTTGAACGGATACTCGATGATCAGCGGAGCGCTGAGCACCTTGGACTCGGCCATACATCCCCCTAGGTCGATGGTGGAAACGTCGCGACACTAGAACACGTTCCATTCCCGACACCAACGCGCGTTGGGGTTTCGGAACCTCGGTAGAGAACGAGGAGCAACACCCACCCGGCACCACCGGTGACGGAGGGGGCGGGGCCACCGCTCGGGTACGCTGCGCGAGAACACGTTACAAATTCTCGTACCCGGCTGGTTCCCCGGAACCGCCGGTCGATTCACCGAACACCACGCACCCAGGGGGACCCACCAGTGCAGACTCGAGCCGCAATTCTCTGGGAAGTCGGAGCCGACTGGAGCGTCGAGGACATCACGCTCGACGATCCGAAGGCCCACGAGGTGAAGGTCAAGCTGGCCGCATCCGGTCTGTGCCACTCCGACGAGCACGTCGTCACCGGCGACATGGTCCTCGACCCGGCCATCGCCGAGATGATGGGTTGGCAGCAGATCCCCGTCATCGGTGGCCACGAGGGTGCGGGCGAGATCGTCGAGGTCGGACCCGGCGTCGAGGACCTCAAGGTCGGCGACCACATCGTGCTCTCGTTCGTCCCTGCCTGCGGCAAGTGCCCCTCCTGCGCCCGCGGCATGTCGCACGTGTGCGACTACGGCATGTACCTCCTGTCGGGCAAGCAGATCAGCGACCAGACCACGCGCCACCACGCCAAGGATGGCCGCGACCTCGGCACGATGACCTGCACCGGCACCTTCGAGCCCTACACGGTGGTGCACGAGTCGAGCTGCGTGAAGATCGACGACTGGATCCCGCTCGACAAGGCCGCCCTCGTCGGTTGCGGCGTCACCACGGGTTGGGGTGCCTCCACCTACGCCGCCGACGTCAAGGTGGGCGAGACCGTCGTGGTCATCGGTGTCGGCGGCATCGGCATCAACGCCGTGCAGGGCGCGGCCATGGCCGGCGCCCGCCACGTCATCGCGGTCGACCCGGTCGAGTGGAAGCGCCAGGCCGCCATCGACACCTTCGGAGCCACCCATGGGGCGGCGACGATCGAAGAGGCCCAGGCCCTCGTCAACGACCTCACCTGGGGCGCCGGCGCCGACAAAGCGCTGCTGTGCGTGGGTCTCGCCACCGGCGATCTCATCGGCCCGATGATGAGCCTGGTCACCAAGGGCGGCCGCGGGGTCGTCGTGGCCGTCGCTCCCATCCTCCAGGAAGATGTGAAGCTCAACCTGTTCGAGTTCGCCATGATGCGCAAAGAGCTGGTCGGCACCATCTTCGGCAACGCCAACCCGCGCTTCGACATCCCGCGCCTGCTGCGCCTCTACGACGAGGGCAAGCTCAAGCTCGACGAGCTGGTGACCACCGAGTACAAGCTCGACGACATCAACCAGGGCTACCAGGACATGCGCGACGGCAAGAACCTCCGGGGCCTCATCCGCCACGAGCACTGATCGCTCACGAGGCCTGGCCTCGACGTAGACGCATCGCACCCGACCCCGGCTTCGGCCGGGGTCGGGCCGCGCTCAGCCAGGTGCTTGCGGGGTTTCGATGCGGCCGTTGGCGAACCTCGGCAGCAGGGCTCGGGCCGATCGTGCCCGGATGCAGCCGGCCCACACGCCGGTGCCGTAGGCGATGTCGTCGGCCAGGCACAGCGCGAGCCACGGCGCGAGCCCCAGAGTGGGGCGGCGCTCGCGGTGCTCGAGCCACGCCGGCACCACCGCGGAGGTGAGCACGGCGGGACGAGACCGGGGGTGCACGACCGCGAGGGCGACGGCGACAGGCCACCACGGGCGCCACACGGCGCGGGCGGCGGCGCGTCCGGCCCGGAGGTTGCCGGAGCCGGCCAGGTCGAGCGCGGTGGCGACCGGTCGATCGACGGCGGACAGCTTGGGGACCAGCGCGGCGGTGGTACCGGCGCCGATGACGGCACCGACGACGGGATGGCCGAGCAGCACCGAAGCCCATGCCGCCGCGCTCCATCCGCCGATGGCGAGCGGAGCGACGGCGTCGCCGTGGCGCCGGGCCAGCTCCGCGGCCGACGTGCCGTAGCGGTAGCGCTGCCGCAGCCAGGCGCCGACGGTCGGCCGGGCGGGGTGGGTCGCCTCGACGGACGGGTCGAAGCGCACGCTCCAGCCGGCGTCGTGGAGTCGCCACACGAGGTCGACGTCCTCGCCCACCGACCGAGTGGTGTCGAAGCCGCCGATGTCGTCGAGGGCCGCGCGCCGGACGACGAGCGCCGTCGTGGGCACATACGAGACCCGGGTTCCCGGACGCACGATGGCGGCGTCGGGTCCGAGGTCGAGCGATGAGCGAGCGTCCTCGTACGCGGCGAGCACGGGCGGCGCGCTGCCGGCTCGGCTCCGGATCCGTGGGGCGACAGCAGCGACCTGCTCGTCGGCGAAGTGGGCGATGAGCGACGTCAGCCAGTCGGCACGGAGCTCCACGTCGGCATCGACGAAGGCCACCAACGCCGGGCGGGTTCCGGCCGCTCCCCCATCGCCCACATCGAGGTCGAGCGCCTCGATGCCGAGCTGGCGAGCACCACTGGGTCCGAACGACACCTCGGAGCGAACGAAACGGATCTCCGCATCGAGCGACGTGGCCGCGACACCGAGGTGGGTCCGCGTGATCGGATCCGAGGATCCGTCGTCGACGACGATCACCTCACCGCATCGACCGACGGTGGGAAGCGTGCGGAGGAGACCACTGAGGTCGTCGCGCACGGGAATGACCACCGTGAGGTCATCGGGTCCGAACGGGACCGGCCCGCCAGGGCGGAGCACGGCCAGACCGGCGTCGACGAGGCGGCCGGCCAGTGCCCGCTCCCCCACCGTCGCCGGTTCGAGCCCCCCCGGCGCGGCGAGCCGGTCGACGAAGCGGGCGCCGGGTTCGGTCAGCCGCAGCACGCGGAGCGGGGCACCCCCGATGACGGTGCGACCGTCGTCGATGCGCCGGGCATCGGACGCGAGCTCGACACGCCAGCCGTCCGCAACGGTGCGTTCCACGTCGGGAGGGCCGTCGCCGCGGGCGCGTGTGGGCGACACGAGCTGTCCGCTCAGCGGGAGGTCGCGCCGGCGTCGACCGGCAGCACGGCGCCGGTGACGCCGCTGGCGCTCGGGCCACACAGCCATGCGATGGCGGCGGCGACCTCGACGGGGTCGAGCGGTCGGGGCAGGAGGTGCTGGGCGAGCAGCTCGGTGGTGTCGGACAGGCCGTACACCACGGCGCTGGCATCGAGCATGGCTCCGGTGGTCGATCCCGGGGCCACGGCGTTGGCGGTGATGCCCTCGGGTCCCAGCTCGGCGGCGAGGGAACGCACCAACCCGTTGACCCCGTGCTTGGCCGCGACGTAGGCGCCGAGCAACGGCAGCCCGACCGACCCACCCATCGAGGACACGGCGACGAACCGGCCGTGGCGTGGGGCCGGACGGGCGAGCAGCGCTGGCACCGCGGCCTGTGCGAGGCGGCGCACACCACCGAGGTTGACGTCGAGCATGGTGCCCCAGGCGTCGTCATCGACATCCCAGACGCTGGCGCCCCCCTTCACGCAGCCGGCCGCGGCGATGGCGGCGTCGAGACCGCCGAAGGTGGACACGGCGAGGGCGACTGCTCGGTCGAGCGCGGACTGGTCTCGCACGTCGGCGACGACACCCAGCGCGGCGTCGGACCCGCACGCCTCGACCACGGCATCGAGGTCGGCCCGGGTGGCGAGCGCGTAGTCGAGCGACGGATCGTCCTCGCCGCGGTCGACGAGCACCAGCCGCCACCCGTCTTCGGCCAGGGCGACGGCGGTTGCCGCTCCGATGCCTCGGCCCGCTCCGGTCACCACCGCTACACGGGTCATGGCCGCCATGCTTGCACGGCGCGCACGAGATCAGCCGCCAACCGGTTGAGCAACTGGTCCCCTTCGCCGGCCGATGCGCCCGTCGGGTCGCCGAGCACGCCGTTCGACGCAACAGAGATCACACCGCCCTCCCGCAGCCGCGGGAGGATCTCGGCAAGGGGTCGGGTGTCGCCCGACTCGGCGCGATCGACGTCGACGAGGTGGGGCACGAGCGAGAGGAGCATCGAGGTCTCCTTGCGTCCCGCGTGGGCGTCACCGCCCGCCGCGGACGGATGCCACACGAGCACGTCGCGCCCCTCGCCCGCGAGCGTGGCAGCGGCCATGCGCAGGGCCTCGGCGTTGCCGCCGTGCCCGCACACGAACACGACCCCGGCGAAGGCATCGGCGCTGCGCACGAGCTCGACGAGGACCAGCTCCAGGGCGGGACCGCCGATCGACAGCGTGCCGTCGAAGCCGGCGTGCTCACCCGACGAGCCAAAGGGCAGCGCCGGAGCGACCACGACATCGCCCCGCGCCGCCGCCAGCCGATCGGCGAGGGCGGCGGCGATGATCGTGTCGGTGCCGAAGGGCAGATGCGGGCCGTGCTGCTCCGTCGAGCCCAGCGGGACGACGAGCAGCGTCGCGGCCGCGACGGGTGCGACCTGGGGCCAGCGCCGTTCGTCGAGCCGGGCCGGTCGACCAGCTGCCTCAGTCGACACCGAGCTGGCGCTCGAAGCCGGCGGGCACGATGAGGTCGGCCGGGCTGAGCTCGGCGATGGACGACTTGCCCAGGCCGAGCAGGGTGGCGTCGATGCCGTTGCGCATCAGGTCGAGCACGTTCTCGACGCCGGGCTGCCCGTTCGCCGCGAGGCCCCACAGGTAGGCGCGGCCGATCATGACGGCCTTGGCGCCGAGCGCGAGCGCCTTGACCACGTCGCTGCCGCGGCGGATGCCGCTGTCCATGACCACGTCGATCTGGTGACCGACGGCAGCCGACACCGCCGGCAGCGCACGGATCGCGGCCGGAGTGGTGTCGAGGTTGTTGCCCCCGTGGTTCGACACCGAGATGGCATCGGCGCCGATGTCTACGGCGCGCTTGGCCTCGTCGACACGCATGATGCCCTTGATCATGAGGGGGCCGTCCCACTCCTGCTTGAGCCAGGCGAGGTCGTCCCACGTGGGCGGCGGGGTCTGCATCCACTCGCCGTACGCCTGGAAGAAGGTGGGAACCGGCTCACCGGGCAGGACCATGTTGGGGACCTTGAGGTCGGGCAGCTTCTTGGTCTTGGCCCAGTCGGCGAGGTAGCGGGGCTTGACGAGGATCTCGGGGGCGTAGTGCTTGACCGCCTCGGCGTTGATCGTCTCGGGGATGAACGGGCTGCCCCAGTCGCGCCCGTAGGAGAACGACCAGTCGAGGGTGACGATGAGCCCGGCGGCACCAACGGACTTGGCGTGCTTGAGGCGCGCCGCCATGTGCTCCTTGGTGCCGCACCAGTACACCTGGAAGAACGTCTGCGGGTTGGCCTCGACGACCTGCTCGATCGGTTTGCTGGCAAACGAGCTGAGCCCCATGGCCACACCGCGGTTGGCGGCGGCCCGGGCCACGGCGACCTCGCCGTCGGGGTGCACCGCCTGCACGCCGGTGGGCGAGATGATCACCGGTAGCGAGATGGGCTGACCCATGATCTCGGTGTTCTGTGCCCGCTCGGCGGGCTTGTTGGCGACGCGGGGCGCGAAGCCGAGCTCGTCCCACGCCGCGAGGTTGTCGGCGTAGGTGACCCCCTTCTCGGCACCGGCGAGGAGGGCGGCGTACACCGACTTCGGCAGTCGGCGCTTGGCGCGCCGCTGCGCCTCGGCGACGGTTTCGAACCACGGGTTCACGGGAGCTCCTAGCTAGGGATGTTGACGCCGGCGAGCGGCGACTCGTCGCAGGCCCGGTCGGGGCGGCGACGAGAGAGGACCACCGGCACGCTACCGCCGGAGCCCCGCGAGATCCCAGTTGAACGATCGTTTGGGCCGACCGCGACCAACGGCGATCCGAGCGTGGATCGGGAGTGGTCGGCGCCCGGACGGGGCGACGTCCCCGGCACCACGGCTTCGACCAGCGGCAAGCCGTGGCCCTTCACGCATTCGGGGTCGGGTCCGTCGAGCGGGAGCCCCGTGAAGAACTTGGCCGCCATGCACCCACCCCGGCACGCGTCCCACGCCGAGCACGACTCGCACGCGCCGCCGGACTGGGGTTCGCGCAGCGAGGTGAACAGCTCCGAGGTTCGCCACACGGAGGTGAACCCGCCGCCGTCGCGCACGTTGCCGGCGAGAAACTCGTCGTGGATGGTGAACGGGCAGGCGTAGACATCGCCGACCGGATCGATGAGGCACACCACGCGACCGGCGCCGCACAAGTTGAGACCCGGCAGCGGATCGCCGTAGCCCGCGAGGTGGAAGAACGAGTCGCCGGTGAGCACCTCTTCGCCGTTGGCGAGGAGCCACTGGTAGATCTCGCGCTGCTGGTCGTTGGTGGGATGGAGCTCGTCCCACACGTCGGCGCCGCGACCCGACGGACGCAGGCGGGTGATGCGCAGCTGCGCCCGGTAGCGGTCGGCGATGGCCTTGAAGGCGTCGAGCTGGCCGACGTTCTGTCGCGTGCAGACGACCGAGATCTTGAAACCCTCGAAGCCGGCGGCGGCGAGATGTTCCATCGCGGCGATGGCGGTGTCGTAGGACCCGTCGCCCCGCACCGCGTCGTTGACGTCGGCGGTGGCGCCGTCGAGCGAGATCTGCACGTCGACGTAATCGCTCCCGGCGAGGCGCTCGGCCACCTCGGCGTCGATGCGACTGCCGTTGGTCGAGAACTTCACGCCAACCTGGTGGGCGGTCGCGTAGTCGACGAGCTCCCAGAAGTCAGACCGGATGGTCGGTTCGCCGCCGCCGATGTTGACGTAGAAGACCTGCATGGCCTGGAGCTCGTCGATGACCGCCTTGGCCTCGGCCGTGCTCAGCTCGCGGGGGTCGCGCCGGCCGGAGCTGGACAAGCAGTGCGAGCACGCGAGGTTGCAGGCGTAGGTGAGCTCCCAGGTGAGGCAGATGGGAGCGTCGAGCCCAGCGGCGAAGTGGTCGACGAGCGGGGTGGCGACAGCCATCAGACGACCTCGATGACAGGGCGCACGGTGCTCGCGGGGCTGGCCGAGCGGGGGCGCACCATGTCGGTGTCGGCCAAGCGCTTCAGCGCCTGGGCGAAGGCGGGCAGGTCTGCGGTGTCGACCCCGGCGTCGAGGCACGCGTCCCGGGCGGTGGGCGCCGTGTCGAGCGACTGGACGACGGCCAGCAGGCGCGGATCCTTGAGGAACGAGAGCCGGCGAGTGCCGAAGTGGTAGAGCAGCGCCCCGAACTGCTCGGGTCGCACCGACACCTGGGGGGCGACCGCCCAGGGCAGGTCGAGCACGTCGTGCGACAGGAGCGCTTCAGCCGCGGGAACCGGCGTTCCGGCGGAGCTGTTCGTCACCTCAGTACACGCCGCACATGCCGTCGATCGACACGTCCTCGACGAGCAGGTCAGCTTCGAGGAGCTCGGCCTCGGCCGAACCGGCGGCGTCGACGATCTCGCCATCGACGATGGGGGCGGTCTCGGTGCTGTCGACGTCAGCCTCGATGGTGGGTGCATCGGCCATTGGTGGCTCCTTCGGGTACGCAGCGCTTCGGATACAAGGGGTCGGCTGCGGCGATGCTACCGGTGCCCGGTGCTGAGCATGACCGTGCCGCATCGGCTCGCTCCCCGACGGTGGCAGCGATCTGGAACACGTTCTAGTCTTCCCACCCGTGCGGCGCACCTCCGGGGCACCGCGGCACCGGCATCGACAGCTCGACGAGCGGGGGTCCGGTCCAAGCCAGCCACGAGCAGAGGGGCCATCTCCATGATCGACAACGCCGCCGCGAACGCGTTCCAGTTCATCGACCAGGACATCCCCTGGCTGCTCGACCACTGGG
>CAZALT010000083.1:0-15289 GCA_964485515.1 uncultured Rhabdothermincola sp.
GGGAAGGTCTCGACGGCGTCCTCTCCGAGGAAGGCCGCGAGGTCGCGCTGCAACCGCTCGGCGTCGCTCGTCGTGGGCACAGCCACGACGAGCGGCTCGCGGGTGGACGTGACGGCCAACGCGGCGAGGGCGACGGCCCGGGCCGGCTCGGGGATGGCGAGCACGGCCGACGAGCGACCGAGCACCTGGGCCAGCGCGGGCTCGTCACGGAGCAGCGCCGGGAGCCCCGTCAGGGGTGAAGAGGGTGAGAGCGACGCGGGAGGTTGGATCGGCGACATCGCCGCCCATGATGGCGCGCGCCGGGTCGGGTTCCCGCTTCGAGCCTGCCGTCCTATTCGAACGAGTCGAGCGTGACCACGAAGTAGAGGGTCTCACCCGGCTTGATGTCCGCACCCGCTCCCTGCGACCCATATCCCAGTTCCGGCGGGATGACGAGCAGGCGTTGGCCTCCCGCCTGCATGCCGACGAGGCCCTCGCTCCAGCCCGAGATGACCTGGTCGAGACCGAACGTCGCCTGCTGACCCCGCGAGTAGGAGTCGTCGAAGATCATGCCCGTCGAGCACGCCACGCCGATGTAGTCGACCGTCACGGTGGCACCGGCGGGCACGGCCGGCCCCTCGCCCACCTTCAGGTCCTCGACGACCAGCTCGGTCGGCGGCGGTCCCGCTTCGATCGGCACCTCGGGAGCGCCGCCAGGAAGCTCGTCGGCGAACGCCACGCAGTCCTTGCCCGCGGCAGAGACGTCGTCGACCGCGGAGCTCGTTGTGGTCGTGGCCGTGGTCTCGTCGTCGGACGACGAGCACCCGGCGAGGGCGGTGAGCAGCATCGCCCCCGCGCATCCGGCTGCCAGCACGCGCCCTTGGGCTCTCGTGACCATCGAATCCCTGCTTTCGTCGAACACCGGCCTGCCCCGTCGGCAGATCCGGACCCAGCGGGCGAACCTAGCGGGGCGCGGCGACCCACCGCACGCGCCGGAGCGGTCCGCCCTACCACCGCTGTCCGAGCACGGCAGCGTCCCGGGCCGGCCGGGTTCGGTCTGGCCAGGTTCAGTCTGGGCCGGGTTCGGTCTGGCCAGGTTCAGTCTGGCTAGGTTGAGCCGATGGTCGAGCTCTCGCCGTTCGCGTGTCGGGTGATCGGAGCGCTGCTGGAGAAGGAGCGGACCGTGCCGGCCACCTACCCGCTCACGCCGAAGGCGGTCGTGTCGGCCTGCAACCAGACGACAGGCCGCGACCCGATCATGTCGATCACCGAGGCCCAGGTCGACCTCGCCATCCGCGAGCTGCGCGACGCAAAGTTCGCCCGGACGGTGCACGCCAGCCACGGCGCACGCACCGAGAAGTACCGCCAGGTGCTCGACGAGGCCCTTGCTCTCGACTCGGGCGAACGAGCGGTGATCACCCTGCTGCTCCTGCGTGGCGCGCAGACTCCCGGGGAGCTGCGCTCGCGCAGCGATCGCCTCCACGCGTTCAGCTCGGTCGAGGAGGTCGACACCGCTCTCGACAACCTGGCCCGCCGTGCCATGCCGCTCGTCGAGCAGCTCGAACGACGCCCGGGCCAAAAGGAGCAGCGCTGGATCCACCTGCTCGGCACCGAGGAGGACCGCGCCGTGCAGATCGACGGGTCCGCGCCCGCCGTCACGCCCGTCGCCGCGACACCGCCGCCGGAGCGAGCGGCCCCGCTCGCTCCCGAGCTGGCGCCGCTCGCCGCCTTCGTCGGCAGGTGGATCGGCACCGGGCAGGGCAACCATCCGAACATCGAGCCCTTCACCTACGTCGAGACGCTGAGCTTGGTCCCCGTGCCCGGACGGGCCGCGCTCGCCTACCGCTCCACGACGACGACCCCCGACACCGGGAACCTCATCCACGACGAGACGGGATTCGTCCGGTCGCTCGGCGACGGCTCGGTCGAGCTGGTTGTCGCGCAAGGGTCCGGTGTCGTCGAGGTCTCCGAAGGACTCGTCGACGACCGCGAGCTGATCCTCAACTCGACGACGGTGGCGGGAACCCGCACCGCGGAACGAGTCGGCTCCGTCGACCGCCGTTACGTCGTGCGAGACGCAACGCTGGTCTCAGAGCTCTCGATGGCGGACACCGAGCAGACGCCTGGACAAGACCCCGGCCAGCCTCCCGGGCAGGCACGGGGATCTCTCCGACTCACCGGCACCTTGACCCGTCAGACCTGAACCGAGCTGAGCCGAGCCGAGCCGCGGGCTGGCTGGGGCTGCGACCAGAAACTGGGAATAGGACGTGCGCCCTGTGCGCTGGGGCTGCGAAGGTGCCCTGGCATCGGAGGCTGCGCGCTCGGCGCGGACTCCCTTCCCCACGAAGAGGTCCCCATGAGCGAGCCCGACGCGCCGCCGACGATCATCGAAGACCCCCGGCGACGAACCCTCGTGCTCGTCGCCGTGTGCCTCGCGCTCATGCTCGTCGTGGCCGGCGTGTCGATGCTCAACCTCGCCATCCCCGACGTCACCGTCGACCTCGGCGCGTCGCGCACCGACATGCAGTGGATCATCGATGCCTACACCGTCGTGCTCGCCGCACTGCTCCTCCCCATGGGCGCGGTCAGCGACCGCTGGGGTCGGCGCTGGACGCTCATAGGCGGCATCGGTGTGCTCGCTGTCGCCGCCGCCGGCGCGGCCCTCTCGGACTCCACGACCCAGCTCATCGCGGCCCGAGCGCTCATGGGCGTCGGCGCCGCGCTGGTCATGCCGTCGACGCTCGCCACCATCACCAGCGTCTATCCCCCCGAGAGCCGGGCGAAGGCCGTCGGCATCTGGGCTGGTGTCGCCGGGGCAGGTGCCAACCTCGGCGTGCTCGCCGCGGGTCTCCTCCTCGAGTGGTTCAGCTGGCGCTCGCTGTTCGTCTTCAGCGCCACGTTCGCCGTCATCAGCTTCGCGGTCGCCTGGTTCGTCGTGCCCAACACCAAGGACCCAGCCCACGCCAACCTCGACTTCGTCGGCGCCGCCCTGTCGCTCGTCGGCATCGGCGCCCTGGTCACGGGCATCATCGAAGGCCCCGAACGCGGCTGGAGCGATGCGCTCACCGTGGCGGCCCTGACCGTCGGCATCGTCGCCATCACCGCGTGGATCCTGTGGTCGCTGCGCATCGACAAGCCGCTCCTCGACTTCCGCTTCTTCAAGCTCCGCGGCTTCGCCACGGGCTCGGCATCGCTGTTCTTCCAGTTCTTCGCCATGTTCGGTTTCTTCATCGTGGCCCTGCAGTTCCTGCAGCTCATCTTGGGCTTCGGCACGCTGAAGGCTGCGCTGTCGCTGCTACCCATGGCCATCGTGATCATGCCGGTCTCGGCCTACGCGGCCACGCTGGCCCAGAGGTACGGGCAACGACTCATCGGGGCGCTCGGCCTATCGATCACCGCGTTCGGGTTCTTGATCATCGCCCTCATGGACGTGAGCTCGAACTACTGGCACTTCCTGTTCGGCCTCTTCTTCACCGGCATCGGCATGGCGCTGGCTATGACGCCGGCAACCGACGCCATCGTCGGTTCGCTCCCCCCGGCCAAGCAGGGCGTGGCATCGGCGGTGAACGACACGGCCCGCGAGCTCGGTGCGGCCTTCGGCATCGCCGTGATCGGCAGCGCCTTCAACACCGGATACGGCAACAGCATCACCGAGGGCGTCGCGGGGCTGCCGCCCGAGATGGCCGAGGTGGCGAAAGAGGCCCCGGCCTCCGCGTTCGTCGTCGCCGGGCAGATGGGCGAAGCAGGTTTGGGGCTCTTGAGCGCAGCCCGTGAGGCCTTCATGGTCGGCAGCCGCTGGGCCCTGCTCTCTGGCGCGCTCGTGCTGGTGATCGGCGCCCTGTTCGTCATCGTGCGGGCGCCGCGCAAGGCAGACGACCCCGAGGTCAACCTCGACGACACCCTCGACCTGGCTTTGGACACCGAGCTCGACCGCACCCACCGGACGACCACGGTCACCGGGGAGACCGCGGCACGCACCGCGGCCACCGAGGACGATCCGGTCCCCGACCCGTTCTGAGACCTCGCTCGGTCGGCCGCGATCCGCCACCGTTGGCGGGGGTGGCTGACCGCAAGCCGCTCCGGGCTCAGGTCTCGGGTGGGGTCCAGCCGTTGTAGCGATCCATCGCTTCGACTGCTCCGTCGCGGAGGATGACCTCGACGGCGTCGGCGGCCGCGCTCACCACCTGGTCGAGCAGGGCACGGTCGGCCTTGCCCACCTTCTTGAGGACGTGGTGGGCGCCCTGCTCCTTCGAGGGGGGCTTGCCCACCCCGATGCGCACGCGGACGAAGTCGTCGTCGTGCAGATGGGCCTTGATCGAGCGCAGTCCGTTGTGGCCGGCGAGTCCGCCGCCCACCTTGACCCGGAGCCGACCGCTGGGCAGATCGAGCTCGTCGTGCACGACGACGAGTCGGTGCAGATCGTCGACGTCGAGGCGCTTCACCAGTGGACGGACCGACTGGCCCGACTCGTTCATGTAGGTCACCGGCGCGGCCAGCACCACACGGCAACCGCCGATCGACACCGTGTCGACCAGGGCGCGGTCCTTCTTGGCGAGCTTCAGATGGCCGCCGTAGCGGCGCGCCAGCTCGTCGACGACATCGAACCCGACGTTGTGACGCGAACCCTCGTACTCGGCTCCGGGGTTGCCCAGGCCGACGACGAGGAGATCAGTCGCCGTCGCCGTCGCCCTCGCCCTCGCCGGACTCGGCCGCGTCGCCGCCCTCGCCGTCTTCACCCTCGCCGGCCTCAGCTCCTTCGGCCTCGGTGAAGCGCGTGGCCACACCGGAGACGACGGGCGACTCGAGGTCGACGTCGGTGGTGACGCCGTCGGGAAGGTCGATGTCGGCCACGGTGATGTTCTCACCGATCTGCAGGGCAGTGATGTCGACCTCGAACTGGGTCGGGATCGAACCCGGCTTGGCCTTGACGGTGAGCGAGTGCAGGTGCTGCTCGGCCAGGCCCTTGGCGCTCTCGACGTCCTTGGCTTCACCGGTGGTGACGATCGGGACCTCGATCTCGATGGCCGCGTCGCGGTCGACGCGGAGGAAGTCGACGTGCAGCACGTTGCGACGTACCGGGTGGCGCTGGAGCTCCTTGACCACGGTGAGGTCCTGGTGACCGTCGTAGTCGAGGGTGATCAACGCGTTGAGGCCGGCCTCGGTGACGAGCGCCTTGCGCAGCTCGGGCCACGAGACGGTGACCGAAACGGGATCGCTCCCCAGGCCGTAGACGACACCGGGGACCTGGCCGTCGGCGCGCAGGCGACCGGAACGGCGAGAGCCGGCGGGACGGCCGGCTTCAGCGGTGAGCGTGATTTCCATCGGTGGTCTCCTGGACTGGCGGATGCCGAGGACGAACGGCCCGCCATGCTACCGAGTCACCCGGCCACGACACAAAGGCGGGCTGACGGCGATGCCTCAGCTCTGGTTGGCCCCGTCGAAGATCTCGCTGACCGAGGTGTCCTCGAACACGGCGTCGATGGCGTCGGCGATGATGCCCGCCACCGAAAGCACCTCGATCTTGTCGAGCTGCTTGTCGGCAGGGAACGGCAACGTGTTGGTGACGACCACCTTCGTGATGACCGAGTTCTTCAGCCGGTCGATGGCCGGGCCGCTGAACACGCCGTGCGTGCACGCGGCGTAGACCTCGGAGGCACCGTGATCGATGAGCTGATCGGCGGCGGCGACGATCGTGCCGGCCGTGTCGATCATGTCGTCGATCAGCACGCACACCCGACCGTCGACGTCGCCCACCACGTCGCGCGCTTCGACTTCGTTCTTCGCTCCCTTGATGCGGCGCTTGTGCACGATGGCGAGGTCGGCGCCGAGCTGCTGCGCGTAGCGTTCGGCCACCTTCACCCGACCGGCATCCGGCGACACGATGACGAGATCGTCGCCGAGGCCTGCCATGTAGTCGACGAGCACCGGCATGGCCGTGAGGTGGTCGACGGGGCCGTCGAAGAAGCCTTGGATCTGACCCGAGTGCAGGTCGACGCTGATGATGCGCGTGGCGCCGGCAACGCTGAACATGTTGGCGATCAGCTTCGCTGTGATGGGCTCACGGCCCTCGGACTTCCGGTCCTGGCGGCCGTAGCCGTAGAACGGGCAGACCACGGTGATGCGCTTGGCCGACGCCCGCTTGGCGGCGTCGACCATGATGAGCTGCTCCATGATCGAGTCGTTCAGCGACCCGTCGTCGAACGCGCTGTGGCTCTGGACGATGAACACGTCGGTGCCGCGGATCGACTCGGTGAACTTGCAGTGGAGCTCGCCGTTGGCGAACTCGGCCGGTCCGGCGTCGCCGAGCTCGACGTCGAGCGCCTTCGCGATCTCCTCCGAAAGGGTGGGGTTGGCGCGACCAGACACCAGGTACAGGCGCTTCGTCGGGGACACTTCCTGCATGCCGGGCCTTTCGTGGTCCGTTTGGTGGTGAGCCGGTCTACCGACCCGGCTCAGTCGGCGGTCGCAGTGTAGAACGCGCCGGTGCGCTGACCAGCAGCGATGGCCGAGCCCGCCTCGAGCACGGCGAAGGGCCCGACGTGCGCATCGTCGCCCACCTCCGCGTCGCGCGCCACCGAGCTCTCGACGGTGGCGCGTGCACCGACGACGCAGTCGACGAGCCGGGCGTTCGGACCGATCTCGGATCCGGCTCCGACGACGGTTCGACCCTGGAGCATCGTCCCAGGGAACAGCGTGACGTCGTCGGCGAGCTCGACGGTGGCGTCGACGTAGGTGTTGTCCGGGTCGAGCATCGTGACGCCTCGCCGCAACCAGCCTTCGTTGGTGCGCCGGCGCAGCTCGCGCTCGGCGGCGGCGAGCTGGAGGCGGTCGTTGACGCCTTGGGTCTCGGCTGGGTCGTCGACCACGACGGACAGGACGGGGTAGCCCGCGTCGGCGAGCACCTCCACGACGTCGGTGAGGTAGTACTCGCCTTGCGCGTTCTCCGGGCTCAACCGGCGCAGCGCCGGCGCGAGCAGGCTGCGCCGGAAGCAGTAGATCGAGGTGTTGATCTCCTCGATCGCCTTCTCGTCGTCGGTGGCGTCGGACTGCTCGACGATGCGGGCCACCTTGTCCTCCTTGCCGCGCACGACCCGGCCGTAGCCGGTGGGGTCGGCGACCTTGGCGGTAAGGACGGTGCAGCCGGCGTCTGCATCGCGATGGCGCTGCACGAGCGCCGCGATGGTGTCGGGTCGCAGCAACGGGGTGTCACCCGGGAGGACGAGGACCTCGCCGTCGTCGAAGTCGTCGTCGGGGAGCCCGGTGAGCCCCACGCTCGTGGCGTCGCCCGTGCCCCGCTGCACGTGCTGCTCGACGAAGTCGAGGGGGATCTCGGGAGCTTCCTCTTGGAGCTTCTTGGTGACCCGCTCGGCGCCGTGGCCGACGACCACCACCACGTGCTCGGGCGTGACCGCGCCCAGCGAATCGAGCACGTAGAGCAGCATCGCCCTGCCGCACAGGAGGTGCAGTGGCTTGGGGCGCGTCGATCGCATGCGGGTGCCTTCGCCGGCAGCGAGCACGATGGCGGAGAGCGTCGGCATACCCGACAGGTCTAGCCGGAGCGACCGCTATGGTCTAGGAACCCAGGACGAACGACTCGGTCGATTCGCTCATCGCGGCGACACGAGGCGTTCAGCGTCCGTTCCGGGATAGTTCAATTGGCAGAACGCCGGCCTTTGGAGCCGGATGTTGGAGGTTCGATCCCTCCTCCCGGAGCTCCTCCGCGCGGCGGGCGCGTACCACGACAGCACCTGACCACGGCGGCAGCGGGCGCAACGGCGAAGCCTCCGAGGAGGCCGCTCGGCACCGCGGGCACGGCCCGTTTGGGAGGTCGACGGAGCACGCTGCTAGGTTGCCCGCCGTCATGGGTTCACTGATCAAGAAGCGCCGCAAGCGCATGCGCAAGAAGAAGCACAAGAAGATGCTGAAGCGGACTCGCTTCCAGCGCCGCGCTGCAGGCAAGTGATCGCGGGCGCTCCTCTGTCTCGTTGAGACCAGGGGTGGCGCTCTCCGCACGCCCCCGCTCCGCACTTTTCTTGTCCTCACCGGCTCCCCGAGCCGGAGTTGTTGCCTACCCGGCCACCTGTCAGGTGCCGGGCACGGTGACGGCCACCACGCGCCCCGCCCCGGGATAGGAGCCTTCGACGAACCACGTCGATCCGCTCCCGGCCAGGCGGGGGCGCTGACCCGTCGCGGCGCCAAGGCGGTCGCGGTGGTCACCCAGGCGCGGCTCGACGGCCAGCGCGGCGGGTTCGAGGTCGTTGCCGTTGTCGCCGACGGGGCCGCCCATCCGGTCCCACTCCCGGTACACCGCCACGGTCGAGCAGCCGAACGGCGGCGTGGCCAGGGTGAAGGTTCGGGGCTCGAACGGCAGCGGCTCGACGAGCTCGCCGATCCCCGACACGCGAGCTCGGCCCCCGTGCAGGCAGAAGGCGACGTCGGCGCCGATGCCGGCTGCGAGGGCGAGATCGTCGATGCCCGCCCAGCGCAAGATCGCGGCGGCGTCCGAAGATCCGCCGCCCAGTCCGGCACCCGCCGGGATCTGCTTGCGGAGCAGGACATCGGCGGTCCGTCCGGCCGCGGCGAGTGCCTGGCTGACCAGGTTGTCGTCACCCACGTCGATGGGTAGACCCCGCTGGCCCACGACCTCGAGGCGATCGCCCGACGGGTCGACCTCGAGCGTGTCGGCCAGGTCGAGGCTCACCATCTCGGCGTCGATGAGGTGGTAGCCGTCGTCGCGCACGCCGGTGACGCGGAGCGACACGGTGAGCTTGGCCGGGGCGCTGAGCAAGACGGTCGCAGAGGTCGGGGGCACGCTCGCCGACGCTAGCGAACTGGCCACCGCTCGCCCACCACTCGCGAACTGGCTGGGAGAACCCGTCGCATACGACGGACTTGGCCTGCCGGTTCGGCATGAACGAGGTAGATCTGGTCAGGTCATCGCTCGGTCAGGTCATCGCTCGGCCAGGTCGTCGCGTGGGTCAGGTCGTCGCGTGGGTCAGGCGGCCCCAGGCTTCGATGTCGAGCTGCTCGGGGCGCGACTGCGGATCGACCCCGGCGACCTCGAACGCCTCGGGAGCGACCACCCCGGTCAGCGACCGACGCAGCATCTTGCGCCGCTGGCCGAACGCCGTGCGCACCAGGCCGAACAGCGCCTCGGGATCAGCGTCGACCGCCGGCTGCTCGGCCCGGACGATGCGCACCAGCACAGAGTCCACCTTCGGCTGGGGGATGAACACCGTGGGCGGGACACGGCCGACCACCTCGGCATGGCCGTGGTAGGCCACCTTCACCGACGGGATCCCGTAGGCCTTGTCACCCGGTGGAGCGGCGAAGCGCTCCCCCACCTCCCGCTGGACCATCACGAGCATGGAGGTGATGGCAGGGACGTCGTCGAGCAGGTCGAGCACGAGCGGTGTGCCGACGTTGTACGGCAGGTTGGCCACCATCGACCACGCGTCGTGGCCCGCGAGCAGCGCCGGCCAGTCGACCGACGTCGCATCGGCTTGGACGATGCGGGCGCGGGTCGCTGCCGTGACCTCTTCGAGGACGGGGATGAGGTGACGATCGACTTCGACCGCGGTGACCTCGGCACCGGCTTCGCATAGCGCCAAGGTGAGCGATCCCAGTCCGGGTCCGATCTCGACGACCGGGTCACCTGGTTGCACGCCGGCCAGATCCACGATGCGGCGCACCGTGTTGGGGTCGGCCACGAAGTTCTGGCCGAGCGCCCGGCTGGGGTGCAGCCCGTGCCGCGCCAACAGCTCGGCGATGTCGCCACGTCCCAGGGTCACCGGTTGATTCTGGTCGCTTCGGGGCCCGTCAGACGTCTTGGTGCTGAACGGTGAGCCTTGTCGGAACGATCAGCAGTGTCCGCCCCACGGCGACTTGCCCTGCCAGTTGTAGAGGGCGAGTGCCAGGGCGTCCTGGTCGGAGGGGGATGCCTGGCTGGGTGCGACGCCGACGAGGTCGGGGCGGCCCGCGTGCTGCGCGGTGGCGTTCCAGGTGCTCTGCGAGAACTGGTAGGCGCCGTGGTACACGCCGTTCGACGACACCACCTGGTAGTTGCCGCGCGACTCACGCTGGCGCACGCAGGCCAGGAAGGCGGCGCTGCCCGCATCGACCGGAGGCGGCGGTGGCGGGGTGGGAGCGACGTAGGGCGCCGAGGTGGTCGTCGTGGTGGGGGGAGCCACGTAGGCCGCAGGCTTCGCGGGGACCGCGGCAGTCGTGGTGGTGGTGGCCTGCTCGGTGGTCGCGGTCGTCGACACCGACACGATGGGCTCGGGGGCCTCGGTCGTGGTGGTGGCGGGCTCTTCGGTCGTCGAGGTGGACGACGGCGCGGTCTCCACCGGTGCGCTCTGGGCCGCGATCGGGACGGTGGCGATCTCGGTGCCTTCCGAGTCGCCGTCGGGAACGGCGAGGGCCACGAGGGCGGGGAGCAGGACGGCTCCGGCGAGGATTCCGAACAGCTGGCGACGCTTGGACTGCGTTGGTGTGGGTGCGTTCATACAGGGGATGAGCGCGTCGGCCTGGCAAACTTCTCCGCCCGACGGCCAAGGCAACCTAGGGGGGTCCGTAACGGGATCGCAACTTTCGTCATGCCGTTGTGACGAACGTCATGTGGATGCCACATGAGCCCCGAAGCGTGTCGTATCAGCGCGCGCCGGACGACCCGCGAGCCCCGGCCACCCCCCTTCACACATCGTGCGTCGCTCAGCCGGCAAAGCATCGAACGAGCGACGCCCGACGAGCGAAGAACCGCTTCCCTACGCCAGTTCACCCGTCGTGGGTGGGAGCCGGAACAGGCGATCGGCATTGGCCACGGTGGCCGCGGCGATGGCCTCGACCGGCAGTCCGCGCACCTCGGCGATCAGCGCGCCGACATGGGTGACCCAGGCGGGCTGGTTGCGCTTGCCCCGGTAGGGCACGGGGGCGAGGTAGGGCGCGTCTGTTTCGATCAGAAGTCGGTCAAGCGGGCAGATGAAGGCCGCGTCGCGCAGCTCGGGAGCCGTCTTGAACGTGACGATCCCGCTGAAGGAGATGTTCACGCCGAGGGCCAGGCCGCGTTCGGCCTCGGCCGGCCCACCGGTGAAGGAGTGGAAGACCGATCGGGGTGGCACGCCCTCGCTCTCGAAGATGGCGAAGGTGTCCTCCCATGCTTCGCGTGTGTGGATCACCAGCGCCAGGTCGTGGTCGAAGGCGAGGCGGATCTGCTCGGCGAACACGGTGCGTTGCAGGTCGCGGGGCGAGTGGTCGTAGTGGTAGTCGAGGCCGCATTCCCCCACGGCGACGATCTTCGGCTCGGCGAGCAACGCTTCGAGGCCCTCGACGCCACCGTCGGCGTCGTGGGGATGCACGCCCGCCGTCGCCCACACGCCGTCGAACTGGGTCGCCACGTCGATGGCTGCCCGGCTACCCGCGACATCGCAGCCCACGTTGACGAGACGGGTGACCCCGACGGCCCGAGCGGCCGCAACTGCTTCGGCTGCGTCGGGCCCGGGGTCGAGGTGGCAGTGGGCGTCAGTCCAGACCACTCCACCAGGATCGGGAGCCGGGCCGGGCGTCGTGTCGGTCATCGGGCCGGCCCGCTCAGCCCTGAACGCGGGGGAAGAGGGCGTCGCCCTTCACCACCGGCAGGCCGCCCGGATAGCCACCCCAGGCCGCCGCGTCGGGCAGACGCTGATCGGCAACCGATCCGCCGAGGCCGATGCGCTCCCACAGCGCCTGGCTGATGGTGGGGATGGCGGGGCTGGCGAGGACCGCCACGATGCGCAGCACCTCGAGGGCGTCGCCCATGACGGTGTCGAGCTCGGGACCAGGATCCATCTTCCATGGCTCGTTGTCCTCGAGGTAGCCATTGGTCTCGCGCACGAGGCGCCAGGTGGCTTCCAGGGCGCGGGACGGTGCGATGGCGTCCCACTGCTCGGCAGCTTCGGCATACGCCTCCGCGGCGATGGCGGCGAGGGGGCTGTCGGGCGACGGGGCGGGACCGATGCCGTCGCACTTCTTGCCCACCACCGTGGCGAGCCGGGACAGCAGGTTGCCGAGGTTGTTGGCCAGGTCGGTGTTGTATCGGGTGACCATGCCCTCGTAGGAGAAGTCGCCGTCGGGACCGAAGGACTGGTCGCGCAGGAAGTGGTAGCGGAACCCGTCGACGCCGAAGACCTCCACGAGGTCGGCGGGGAAGATCTGGTTGAGCGACGTCTTGCTCATCTTCTCGCCGCCCACGAGCAAGAAGCCGTGCACGGCGATCTTGTGGGGCGCGGCGATGCCCGCGGCCAGCAGCATGGCGGGCCAGTACACGCAGTGGAAGCGCAAGATGTCCTTGCCGATGAGGTGGTGCGCCGCCGGCCACCACTGCTCGAACCGCTCCGGTTCGGCACCGAAGCCGATGGCGGTCGCGTAGTTGATGAGCGCGTCGTACCAGACGTAGAAGACGTGGTCCTCGTCCCACGGCACCGGCACGCCCCACGTGATGGAGGTGCGCGAGATCGAGACGTCGTCGAGCCCCTGCTTGATCAAGCCCAGGGCCTCGTTGCGCTTGCCGTCGGGCTGCACGAAGCCAGGGTGGGCCTCGTAGTGGTCGAGCAGGGGCTGTTCGAACTTGGACAGCTCGAAGAAGTAGTTGTCCTCCTCGAACCACTCGACCGGCTTGTTGTGGATGGGGCAGTTCCCCTCGGCCAGGTCGTCCTCGGCGTAGTACGCCTCGCACGACACGCAGTACCAGCCGGCGTAGGTGTCCTTGCGGATGAAGCCATTGTCGTAGATGCGCTGGAGCAATGCCTGCACCGCGACGTGGTGGCGGGGCTCGGTGGTGCGGATGAAGTCGTCGTAGGAGATGTCGAGCATCTCCCACGTGTCACGGAACCGGGCGCTGGTGTTGGTGGCCTGCTCCAGCGGGGTGAGGCCGTTGGCCTCGGCCGAACGCTGCACCTTGAGCCCATGCTCGTCGGTGCCGGTGAGGAAGAACACGTCCTGGCCCAGCAAGCGATGCCACCGGGCCAGCGCATCGGCGGTGACCGTCGTGTACGCGTGGCCGATGTGCGGCACGTCGTTCACGTAGTAGATCGGCGTGGTCACGTAGAAGCGGTCGGTCACGAGGTCAAGGCTACGGGGCGGCGGCAACCTCCACGAAACGGTTCTGTGCGCCGTCCTGCGCACCGCTGCGCTTCCCTGCGGTTGGTGGCCTGGGCACGCCCGCAGCGGCGCTGACGACGCGGCGGTCAGTCCCGTGACCACGACGGTCCCGGCGACACCGGTTCGTGGGGCCCGCGGCGCCTGGGTGCGGTCCCGTGAGGGCGCGCCTTTGCCGCCCCGTGCACGCGGCTGCCGCGTCGACACGGACACGGACACGGCCAGCGAAACCCAACCACCATCCGACGCCGCCCCCACGGTCGTGAACCGACTGTGGCGGGCAGAGGAACGGGGTCGTCTTCGGTGCGTGCACCCGGATCCAGAGCTACGTGCCT
The DNA here is from genome assembly GCA_964485515.1 of uncultured Rhabdothermincola sp. Classification (GTDB taxonomy): domain Bacteria; phylum Actinomycetota; class Acidimicrobiia; order Acidimicrobiales; family Acidimicrobilacustridaceae; genus CAZALT01. The sequence goes on from CAZALT010000083.1 coordinate 13,446, forward strand.
CAACCCGTGGGCGGTCGCCGGTTCCTCGTTCGGATGGGGGCCGCCGAGGACCGCTGGTCCCGGTTCGTCAGATCTGGGTGTTGTCGAGGCGGTAGAGGAAGGTGGCCATGGCCTGACGGCTCACCGAGATCGTCGGACGGAACGACCCGTCACCGAACCCGTTCGTGATCCCCGACCGCGCCGCCCACGCGATCTCCCCGCAGAACGCATGCGCCTTCGGGACGTCACTGAACGGTGCCGCCGCACACGCCGGACGTACCCCATCGGGCCTGCCCTCGAACCGATACAAGAACGCGGCAGACGCCTGACGCGCCACCGGCACCGACGGACGGAACGACCCATCGAGATGACCGAACGCGATCCCCTCGGCCGCCGCCCACGCGATCTCCCCGCAGAACCTGTGCCCCACCGGCACATCGCTGAACGGCGCCTGCGAACACACCGGCTCCTCACCGTCGGGCGAACCGGCCAACCGGTACAAGAACGCCACCGCCGCCTGACGACTCACCACCGAGGCCGGACGGAACGTGCCATCGGAGAACCCCGTCGCGATCCCCTCGTCGACCATCCACGCGATCTGCCCGCAGAACACATGGGAGGTCGACACATCGGAGAACGGCGGCTCGCTGCAGGTCGGCAACGAACCCGACACGACACTGGAGATCATGCCGACTCGCTCGCCGCTGGATTCCGGTGACCCGCTGTTCGTGAACCAGATCGTGCCATCAGGCCCCGGCGCGATCCCGTTCACCGAGGAGCTCGACATGGTGTCGTCATCCGTCGCAGGGAACCTGGTCATGGAGCCTGCTGGCGTCATGCGCACGACCTGGCTCGAGTCCAGAGGAACGAACCAGATGTTGCCGTCTGGCCCGGTCGTGATGTCCCACGGCGCCTTGTTGTCGCCGAAGGGGAACTTCGCCACGACCCCTGAAGCGCTGATCCGGGAGATGCCGAAGAAGTCCGCCGCCCAGAGGTTCCCGTCGGGCCCGAGGGTGAGCGCCAATGCCCCCACCACGCCCTGGCTGCGGAGGTGCGCCTCGTCGAGGAACGAGAACGCACCCTGCGTCGTCATCGATCCGATGCCCGTCGTTCCGTCGGGTTCCTGCGGCCGCCGGTAGGAGAACCAGAGGTTGCCGTCGCGGCCGACGGTGAGCGCGTGCGTGCCGACCATGCGACTCGACGAGAACGTCGTGACCACGCCGCTCGTGGTGATGCGTCCGAGCACGCCGCGGTTCGGCGCGGTGAACCAGAGGTTGCCGTCGGGGCCGGCCACGATGTCCCACAGCTGGTTCTGTTGGCCGTCGCCGTTCGAGAAGACCGGGAACAGGGTGACGACACCGGCCGGGGTGATCCGACCGATCTTGTTGTCGTAGGCGGTGAACCACAGGTTGCCGTCCGGCCCAGCGGTGATCATGAACGGCCCGGCGTCGGCCACGGGGAAGGTCGTCACCTCCCCGGTCGGCGTGATGCGCTGGATCGCGTCGACCGCGGCGAACCACATGTTGCCGTCGGGCCCCGCGGCGATCCCCAACGGAGTCTCGAGCACATCATCGGTGAACCGGGTGACCGTGCCGACCGCGGGCGGGTCGTCGGCGCGGGCCACCGTCGGGCTGGCGACCAGCACGGCGAGCAGCACCGACGCGAGTCCAGCCAGCGCGACCATTCGCTTCGGTACCGACGCTCCAACGCAGTGGGTTCCCATGAGGCTCCTGTGGGTGGTGATCGTGTCCGCCACATCGCCCCAGGTCGGTGGCCGGTGGGCCCCCAGCATGGCACGCTCCACCACCTTTGGCGCCGCAGTGCCCACCAGGGGTGACTGCACGGCCGTGGTTTGGTCCAAATTG
>CAZALT010000084.1:0-15221 GCA_964485515.1 uncultured Rhabdothermincola sp.
CACTCGGCACCGTCGCGCCGGGCAAACCGCTGCGCGAAGGCCTCGACCGCATCCTCCAGTCGGGCATGGGCGCGCTCATCGTGGTGAGCGACGGTCCCGAGGTGCTCAACATCTGCTCGGGCGGCTTCCTGCTCGACGCGGCGTACAGCCCGCAGCGACTCTCCGAGCTGGCCAAGATGGACGGCGCCATCATCGTGTCGCCCGATGCGAGTCGCATCGCCCGGGCCAACGTCCACCTGGTGCCCGACTCCAACATCCCCACCTCGGAGACCGGAACCCGGCACCGCACCGCCGAGCGTGTCGCCCGGTCCATCGCCGTGCCGGTCATCTCCGTGTCGGAGGACATGCAGATCATCGCCGTCTACGCCGGCGACCAGAAGCACCAGCTCGTCCCGATCCCGCGGCTGCTCGACCGGGCCAACCAGGCCTTGCAGACCCTCGAGCGCTACCGCCTGCGCCTCGACGAGGTGGCCACCGAGCTGTCGGCGCTCGAAGTGGAAGATGCCGTCACCATCCGCGACGTGGTCATCTTGTTGCAGCGCACCGAGATGGTGCTGCGCATCGCCTACGAGCTCGAGGACTCCATCGTCGAGCTGGGCGACGACGGCCGTCTGGTTCGCCTTCAGCTCAACGAGGTGCTCGCCGGCGTCGAGGACGAGCGTCGGCTCGTGCTGGTCGACTACTTCCACGAGGACACCGACTGGCACCTCGAAGAGGCGTTGGAGACCTTCGCCGATCTCGACACCGAGGACCTCGTCGACCTCAAGAAGGTGGCGGGCGTCTTGCACCTGCCCGAAGGCGTGGCCGATCTCGATGCACCGCTGCAGCCCAAGGGGCACCGGTTGCTCGCCCGCATCCCGCGGCTACCGGAATCGGTGGTCGACCACATCGTCGAGCGGTTCGGGAGCCTGTCGAAGATCATGCGGGCCACCATCGACGACCTCGACGACGTCGAGGGCGTGGGTGAGACCCGGGCCAAGGCGGTCAAGGAGGGCCTCGCCCGGCTGGCCGAGTCGAGCATCCTCGACCGCTACAGCTGACCTCGCGCCCGATCCGATCGATGTCGGGCGCGACCGGTCGGGCGCGGCGAGAGAACAGAGGTTCTTCCCCCCCTCGCGTCCGGACGCTAATCTTCGCGCCGGTCGAGCTCTCGACCGCGCGGCGGGCATGACGCTGGTTGTCGCCACCCGCGGGGTTGCCGGCTGAGGCCTCGTCTCATCCCCAATGTGAAGGCAGAGATCACATGAAGAAGTCAATCATCGTCGGCGTGGCCACGGTCGCGTCGCTCGGTCTGTTCGCGGCGCCGGTCTCGGCCGGTCGCCTTCCGGGCACGGTCATCGTGACCCCGGACGAGGTCGAGGTGGGTGGATCGGTCGTCGTCACCAACGCGGCCGATGCCGACAGCACCTGCGAGCCCGCCCTGTTGACCTCGGCCGAGCCGAGCGACACCTCGATCGTCGATCTCGAGGTCGAGGATCCCGATGGCGATCTGATCGTCGACACCCTGGTCATCCCGGACACCGATGGCAACTGGAGCTTCGAGGTGACCGGTCTCGATGTCGAAGGCGAGTACACGGTGTTCGCCTCGTGCCAGGAGACAGGGACCCAGCCCCAGAGCACCCCCGCAGCGAGCCCGAACTTCAACTACTCCGTCGAGGTCTTCCAGGTCATCGCCCAAGCGCCGACCACGACCACGACGTCGACCACGTCCACCACCGAAGCCCCCGGCAGCACCACGTCCACCACGGCGGGCGCCGCCGCGGTGACGGCCACACCGACCTACGCCGGCTGATCGATCCACTTCGACGCACGCTGACGCACGCTGACGCACGACGACGGCGCTCCCTGCAGCTGTGGGGGGCGCCGTTGCCGCGTCTGGGGCCACAGCGCTAGAACGACGCCATGCGTGTCACCCTGCCTTCGGGCCACCCCGCCGAGATCGCCAGACCGTCGAGGTCGCAGGTTCGTGCCGACCGCGGTCTGGTCGTGATCCCCGACATCATGGGCCTGCGCCCCCTCTTCGACGACCTGGTGGCCGACCTGGCCGATGGCCACGACCGGGCGGTCGCCGCGATCGAGCCGTGGCCCGACCACCTCGACGCCAAGCTGTCGTGGCGGCTCGAGAACGTCGGCATCCTCCAGGACGACACGATGCTGGGCGATGCCATCGCCGCGGCCGACCTCCTGGGGTCGACGCAGGTCGACATCATCGGGTTCTGCATGGGTGGGATGTACACGCTCAAGGCGGCGGGCACGGGTCGCTTCCATCGGGCCGCCGCCTTCTACGGCATGGTCAAGGTTCCACCGCACTGGGCGGGCCCTGGCCACGGTGAGCCGCTCGACGCGCTGCGGCGTCCCGAGGCCTGCCCGACCATGGCGATCGTCGGCACCGCCGACACGTTCACTCCTCCGGAGGACGTGGCGGAGCTGGAAGCGGCGGGTGTGCAGGTCGTGCGCTACGAGGGGGCCGAGCACGGCTTCGTGCACGACGCGTCGCGCCAGGCCCACCGGGCCGACGACGCGGCCGATGCTTGGCGTCGGGTGTTCGCCTTCTTCGACGAGCCGTGACGACGATGTGCCCGGCGCTTCATGCGTGGGTCGACCACGCCGCCGGGGGCCGGGCGACGCAAGGTCGGCAGGGGTTCAGCGCGCTCGGCGGCTGAGCTGCTCGCGGTTGGTGATGCGGTAGCGCCGATCGCCCTGCTCGATCCAGCCGAGGCGCACGAACGAGGCGATGGCCTTGTTCACCCGCTCGCGGGAGGCGCCGACCATGCCGGCGAGCTCCTCTTGGGTGATCGGCAGCGAGAACTCGTCGGCGTCGTTGGACAGCTCGAGGAGCCGCTTGGCGGTGCGGCCCGTGACGTCGAGGAACACGGAGTCGGCGAGGGCCTCGTCGGTGGCGCGGAGGCGCCCGGCGAGCAGCGCGACGACGCTCCACAGCAGGGTGGGCTGCGCCTCGTACAGTCCTCGAAGCAGGGCGTAGGGGATGGCCATCACATCTGACGGCTCGAGGGCCCGGGCTTCGGCAGAACGGGTGAGACCGTCGAACAACGGCATCTCACCGAACAGGTCGCCCCGCTCCATGAGCGCGATGACCGACTCGCGCCCGTCGATCGACTTGTTGGCGATGGCCACCCGGCCAGAGGTGACCACGAACAGCTCGGTGGACTCGTCGCCCTCGGTGAAGATCACATCGCCCCGCTGGAAGACGCGGTCCTCGGCCGATTCGATCACTGCAGCCAGGTCGTCGGGGCCGAGCCCGCTGAACAGTTCAACTTCGACAAGGAGTGAGTCGTCGGTCACGGCGGGCGATGCTAGTGCCAATTGGCCCGGTGCGGGCGCGCCGGATCCCGAACGACTTCGCCGGCGCGACCTATTTGTGACCGCTGTCCCACCTCCGTAGCCTGCACCTGCACGCCTTCCCCAGCGCCGTGCAGGAGCGCCATGTCGTTCGACGTCGGAGACGAAGTGGTCTACCCGCACCACGGCGGTGCAATCGTCGTGGGTCGCGAGGCGCGGGAAGCGTTCGGCGAGACCTCCGAGTACCTCGTGCTCAAACCGGTCATCGGCGAGCTGTCGCTCAACGTGCGGGCCGATCGAGCCGACACCGTGGGGCTCCGCCCGGTCGTGAGCCTGGACGAGGTCGAAGACGTCTTCGAGCTCCTGCGGCGAGAGGTCACCCGTGAACCGTCGAACTGGTCACGTCGCTTCAAGAACCACGAGGAGAAGCTGAAGTCCGGAGACGTCTACGAGGTGGCCGAGGTCGTCCGCAACCTCGCGGTCCGCGACCAGGTCAAGGGGGTGTCGGCCGGGGAGAAGAAGCTGCTCGGCACCGCCCGTCAGATCCTCGTGTCCGAGCTCATCCTCGCCTTGAAGGAGGAGCAGCCAGAGGTGGAGGCGCGACTCGACGAGGTCCTCGCCGGGAACCCCAGCACCGCGGCCGGTCTGGTCGGCGGCGCCACCGACTGAGAGGGTTGCGACGCGGTCATGGCGGACTACGAGGTGTGGACCATCCTGTTGGCCGCCGGTTCGGGCCGCCGCTTCGGAGGAGCGACGCCGAAGCAGTACGAGACCCTGGCCGGTCGCCGCGTCCTCGACTGGTCGGTAGCGGCCGCACGTCGCGTCAGCGACGGGATCGTGCTGGTCGTGGCCGATGACCGGGCCGACGACGACGAGCCCGGTGTCGACCGGGTGGTCGTCGGCGGGGCGACGCGGTCCGAGTCGGTTCGGGCCGGTTTGGCCGTCGTACCCCGCGGTGCGCCGGTGGTCGTGGTCCATGACGCGGCCCGACCTTTGGCCGGATCTGCGCTGTTCGACGCGGTCGTCTCCGCCATCGGCGCCGGTGTCGACGGTGCGGTTCCCGCGCTTGGCGTCACCGACACGATCAAGCGGGTCCGCGACGGCCTGGTGGTCGAGACCCTCCCGCGTGAGGAGCTGGTCGCGGTGCAGACCCCGCAGGCGTTTCGCGCCGGGGTGCTGCGCCGCGCCCACGCCGCGGGCACCGACGCCACCGACGACGCCGCGCTCGTCGAGGCGCTGGGTGGGACCGTGGCCGTGATCGCCGGCTCGGTGCAGAACCTCAAGATCACCCATCCTGACGACCTCGCCGCGGCCGAGCGGTTCGTCGTGGCTCAGCGGGTGCCTGCAGACGGGACAGGCGGACGGTGAGGGGCCGGTGTGGCGAATCGTCGGACGAGTCGTCGGACGAGTCGTCGGTTCCCGACCACTCGATGCCGGCGCACGTGCCCTAACGTCGTGCCCGTGACCACCACCACCGGGCTGCGGGTCGGCCAGGGCTTCGACATCCACGCCTTCAGCGACGACCCCGACCGGGTGCTCGTGCTCGGTGGCGTCGCCTTCGAGGGCATCGCCGGGCTGGTCGGCCACAGCGACGCCGACGTGGTCGCGCACGCGTGCGCCGACGCCCTGCTCGGTGCCGCCGGTCTCGGCGACATCGGCCAGCACTTCCCCGACACCGACCCTGCCTGGTCCGGTGCGGACTCGCTCCTCTTGTTGGCCGAGGTGGGTCGGCTGGTGCGGGGCGAGGGCTGGGAGCCGGCCAACGTGGACTGCTCCTTGGTCTGCGAGGCCCCGAAGATCGCGCCCGCCCGCTCGTCGATGCAGGACAACCTGACCGCCGCGGTCGGTGCCCCTGTCACCGTCAAGGGCAACCGTGCCGAAGGCTTGGGTGCGCTCGGTCGCGGTGATGGCATCGCGGCCTGGGCTGTCGCGCTGGTGGTGGCCCGATGAGCCCGGCACGGCGCGGTGGAGGCAAGCCGGGAGGGTCCAAGCGCTCGGGGACGCCCCCGGGATCGCGCGACTCGCGCCCGGGTGGAGGTCGTTCAGGTTCCGGTGCCGGTCGTGCGGGTGCCGGTCGTCCAGGTGCCGGTCGGTCTGGCCCTCGTCCGTCGGCCCAGGCCAAGCCGGGCCCGGCGAGCAAGGGTGCGCGCGGTGCCGGCCCGCAGCCAGGACCCCGCTCGGGTGGTGGCGGGCCGAAGCGGCGGAGCGCCGACCGTGGTCTCGGCGGCGATCAGGTCGAAGGCCGCCAGGCCGTCCGCGAGCTGCTGCTGGCCGGCAAGCGCAAGGTGCGCGAGGTCCTCGTCGTGGCCGACCAGGACGATGCCGAGGTGTTGCAGGACATCGTGGAGCTCGGATCCCAGCTCGGCGTCACCGTTCGCGAGGTCAGCCGCAAGGCGCTCGAAGCTGAGGCCCGCACCGAGTCGCATCAGGGCGTGGTCGCGTTCGCTCGTCCCCTCGACGAGTCCGACCTCGACAGCCTGGTGACCGATGCCCGCGACGGCCGCACCGGCGCCCGGGTGGCCCCGTTCCTCCTGGCGCTCGACGGGGTCACCGATCCGGGCAACCTCGGCGCGTTGCTGCGTTCGGCCGAGTGCGCGGGCGTCACGGGCATCGTCTTGCCCCGCCATCGCGCCGTGCACATCACCCCGACGGTCACCAAGACGGCGGCCGGCGCGGTCGAGCACCTCCCGATGGTGCTGGTCGGCGGGCTCCCCGCCGCGATCAAGGAGCTGCAGAGCAAGGGGGTGTGGGTCGTCGGTCTCGATGCCGAAGGCGACACCCCGCTGTTCGACCTGGCCCTCGCCGACGAGCCCGTGTGCCTCGTGATGGGCGCCGAGGGCGCGGGGCTGTCCCGCCTGGTGCGTGAACGGTGCGACGCGGTGGCGTCGATCCCGATGCGTGGCAACCTCGCGTCGCTCAACGTGTCGGCCGCGGGAGCGTTGGCCTGCTACGAGATCGCCCGTCGGAGGATCCAAACCACATGAACCGCTCGACCACATGAACCGCACGACCGCATCGATCGCTGCCGTGGTCGCCATCGTCATCGGATCGCTCACGATGGCGTGCAGCGGAGACGACGGTGGGGCCGGGTCGTCGACCAGCGTCGTGACCGTCGACCCCGTCGCTCAGATCCCGTCGTCGGACGGCGACTCCTGCGTCGATCCGATCGGCGACATCGGCGATGTCGCGGGCATGACCGTCGAGCAGGGCACGTTGTCCGAACCCGCCGGGATCGATCTCGTCGAGGTGAGCGCCACGGTCGACGGCGACATGCTCGACGTCGAGTTCAACACGGCTGGCCCCATCGACACGGTGCCCAACGCGCAGTTCGTGCTGTCGCAGGGCGAGCCGTTCCAATCCACCGCCTACGAGTTCCGGGCCCAGCGCGAGGCGCTCGGGCCGTGGGAGCTCATCGCCGTGTCGTGGGACACCGGCAAGGAGGTGCGCACATCGGTCGCGGTGGCTCCCACCGTCGAAGGCGCCACGCTGCGGTTCTCGGTGCCGCGGGACCAGCTCCCGCCGATCGCGACCTACCTGGCGTTCGGTGCCAGCGCCGAGGTGGCCGACGGCGCCGACAAGGACGAGCTGGCCGATGTCGTGTTCGACGAGTGCTCGAGGCTCTCGTCGTCGGTGGACTCCACCACGGCGACGGCGGGCTGAGGCGGGTCGCCCTCGGGCGGTGTGCTGGCCCGGCGGGGCTCCTCACGACCGACCGCGGCCCGTGCGATGCGCTCGATCGCGCTGGTCGGGGGCAAGACGTAGGGGCGGAACTTGGTGAGCTGACCAGCGGTCTCGTCGTAGAGCAGCGCCTGGTGGTCGCGCAGCGTCGATGCCGCGGCGCTGTCGATGATCGTGAGCGAGTCGCCCGACGGCAGCGGCAGCGCAGTACGGAACGCGAAGTTGCGCAGGGTGGCGCGGCTCAGCCGGTCGGTGATGGTGCGGGCGCCGTCGCACGACACGACGACGTGCACGCCGACGGGGGGTCCGTCCCGGGAGATCTGCTCGAGGACCTGCACCGGGTCCTTCGAGTCGTCGTGGTCGCGGCCGGCGGTGGCGAGATCGAGCTCCTCGGCGGTGCCGATGGCGTTCAGCACCAGGATCACGGGCCGGGCGCCGAAGTCGTCGGCCCGGACCCGTTCCTCGATGGTGCGGCGGATCCGATCGAGGTTCTCGAGCAGGGCATGGCGACGGTTGACCGTGACCGGGAAGTGGGCGGCGAGCGCGGTGCACGCTTCGGTGAAGCCCGTCTCGAGCGGGGTGAAGTCGACGACGTTGATGGTGATCTCGTCCCCGTGGCTCAGCGCGGCGGTGGCGACGGTCGCGAACACGAGCCCGTTGGCCGCCGTCTGGGATGAGCCGACGACGAGGAGGTTGGACCCGGCGGTCCGACGGAACGTCACCTCGACGGCGGGTCCGAGGGTGACCGGCTCGCCGAGCCAGAGGCGGGGCTGGAGGCGGGGGTGTTGGCTGCCGGCGTTCGTGGCGAGCACGAGGACCGATCCGTCCTCGATGCGGGCCGGCGCGGCGCCTTCGAAGACGAACGGGCGCGCACCGCGCCCTTCGCGGGTGGCTCGGGCGCGCAGCTCGCGGAGGAGCACATCTCGGTCGCGGGCGGCGAGCGTGCTGGTGCGCAGCGGTCGAGCCGGCTCGGTTTCGGCGAGCGTGCGGGTGAGCGCGTCGCCGGGGCCTTCGAGCGCGCTGGCCCCGCCGTCGCCGCCGAGGATGTGCCGCGACTCGCTCTCGGGGCAGGCGAAGGCCAGGCGCACCGAGATCTGATCGGTGGTGTGGCGTCCGAGGCGCTGGAGCAGCGCCATGTCGTGGGTGGCCATCACCAGGTGGATCCCGTAGGAGGGGCCCTGCCTCGCCAACGTGTCGAGCGCCTGGGTGGCGTGCTCGGTCACGCGGTCGTCGGCGCCGAAGAGCTGGTCGGCGCCGTCGATCACCGCGACGATGCGGGCCAGGCTCTCGCCGGTCTCCGCCCGGTAGCCGTCGATGCCCGTGCGTTCGCCGCCGTGGGGGGCGAGGATCATCGCTCTGCGGGTCATCTCGCGCACCAGCGAATCGAGGACCGACACACCGAAGTCGCGGTCGGTGTCGACGGCCACGACCTTCGCGTGGGGGAGCGACTCCTCTGCATAGCTGGCGAAGGATCCCGCACCGGGTGTGAAGTCGAGCAGGTAGAGCGACAGCTCGTCGGGTGGGTACAGGATCGACATGCCGGTGATCACGTTGTGGAGCAAGGTGGTCGCGCCCGAGCCCTCCTCGCCGCCGATGATCACCCCCGGGTTCGTGCGGGAGTCGAGCCACAGCGTGGCGACCTCTCGGTTCGCCCCCTTTCCGATGGGCACACCGATGCCACGGGTGGTGTCGCCGACCCACCAGGTGGCCGCGTCGTCGTAGCGGACGTCACGGGTCAGGTCGGGAAGATCGTCCCGAGTGGGGGTGCGCCGAGCCAGGGTGAGCAGGTCGAAGGAACGGGCCTGCCCGACCTCGCGCTGGCGTCCCTGGCGGGCCGTCGATCCGGTGGTGGCGATGATCCGTCCGAGCGACGTCGCGTTGCCCGAGCTGTCGGTGAGCGTGGTCGACGGCAGCTGATCGAGGTCGATCATCCACTCGCCGGCCGGACCGGCATCGTAGAGGTACCCCTCGGGCGTGCCCCGGATGACATCGAAGGGTGCGAGGAGCCTGCGCCACTTCGAGCCCCCCGATCGGGCCGCGCCGACCGCGGTGGTGGCGATCGTGAACACCCCGCACCGCGGCCCGTTCTCCACGATGTTCTGGAGCATCTCGTGGGCCCGGGGCGTGAAGTTCTTCGGGAAGTCGAACACGGCGAGGATGCGGTGGGCTTCGAGCAGCTCACCGGCGTGCTCGCTCGCCTCGTCGAGCGACTCGAACCCGCCTCGCAGGTGCTGTCCGATGACCGACTGGATGTGCTGGGTGATCCCGGCGAGCTCGGCTTCGATCTCGGTCTCCGCGGTGGCGACTCTCTCGCTGACCAGGTCGTCGCGGTACTCGCGGAGGGGCAGGAACGGCGCGGCGGAGTCGCCGAGCGCGACGGGGTCGATGAACGAGAGCTGGACGTCGCCTCCGTTCGTCGAGGCGAGGGCCCGAGTGAGGATGGACCGCACGGCACCGACGGCGGCGTCGCGGTCGCCCGTGGCCACTTCGAAGGCGAGCGGCTTGGCTCCCGGGAGCTCGATGAGGGCAGGGAAGCGGATCTTCTCGAGGCGCGGCCGGTAGTAGGACCCGAAGCGGATCCACCGAGAGGCGCCGGAGAGCGGATCCCAGTTGTCCCAGTGCTGCCAGCGGTCGTCGTCGAAGGGAAGGCCCGAAGGCGGGAGGGCGAGGTCGAGCACCCGGAGGTCGCGCATGACCACACCCATGCCGATCTCGTAGCTCGCCCGGGCTTCCTTGCCTTCGGTGGTGAGCTCCTTCTCCGTCTCCCGGATGAGGTTCTGGCGTGCGTGCTCGGCTTGGTCGGACATGTCCGAGACGTGGAGCGTGGCCTGCTTGAGCAGCTTGCCGATGTCGCCCAGCCGGATCGCGCCGGTGATGCCACGGGCCAGGCGCAGCTCCTGCTCGGTGCGGGCGACGAGGTGGTCGAAGTCGACCGAACGGTCGAGTGCCATGGGCGTGGCGAGGCCCTTGTTGAGGGTCTCGGTCGCCGCTTTGCGCTCGGCGATCTCGGTCGCGTAGTCGTGCAGCTGCTGGAGCAGCCCGACGGCCCGCTCGGCGTCGCGCTGGCGCTGCTCGGCATCTTCTTGGATGCGCCGCTTGTCGCGCTCTTGGTCGACCTTCAGCGAGTCGATGTCGGCCTGGAGCTGGAAGAGCAGCTGGTTGACCCGCTCGAGCAGGTCGGCCACCGTCGCGGTGGGCGACGCGGCGAGCCCGCGGCCTTCGGTCAGCTCGTCTTCGAGGGTGCGGCGCGGCAGGGGAGCCAGCCGGCTGGCCGGGGATTCGCTCTCGGATGTCCCAGCAGTTGGACTCATCGGCGGTGGCGCGCTCCGGTTGTCGTGGACGAACCGCGTCCTGGGTATATCGGCCCGGGGTCCGAACGGCCTTAGTTGATGTTTCGTCAGTAGGCCGTCCGGCCCAGTCGGCCGAGGTCGTGGCGACAGGGCCCGCGGGTTCGGGGCGGCGGGCGTCGCCCACATAAGCTGGCCGCTCGTAGCGTTGCCCGGATAGCTCAGTTGGCTAGAGCAGCTGTCTTGTAAACAGCAGGTCGTCGGTTCGAATCCGACTTCGGGCTCCACCTCACCTCACCTCACCTCATCCCACCGGCCTGGACCGGCCCCGCGCCGCGGCGACGCCCGACGGTTTCGACGTGGGTAATGTGAACGCGTGTACTCATCGGGGATAACAGATGACGGCCGACCGCGTGTCGTCGCCTGAAGCGGGCCTGGTGGCCGTGACCGCTCGGCTCGTCGCCGAGTTCCCGGCCGTCGCCCCTGAGGTGATCGACAGACTGCTCGAAGCGAGCCTCGGCCGGACCGACGGTGCCCGCGTCCAGCGCTACCGGCTGGTGCTGGCCGAGAGGACGGTGCGCTCGACGCTCAAGCGCGGTCGCCTGTCGCCCGGAGGACCCCTCCAGGACGATCCGGATCCGATCGGATGAGCACCTTCAGCGCGGCGCAGAGCCACGACACGCAACCGACAACGACCAACACGACAAGGTGAGAGGACCGACATGGGGACCATGACGAAATCTGAGGCAGTCGAGGCCAACCGCCTCATGACCAAGACGTGGTGGTTGTTCCTCATCACCGGTATCGCCTGGGTGGTGCTCGCCTTCGTCGTGCTGGCCTGGGACCCGGGCACCGCGGCGCTCATCGGCTACCTGATGGGCTTCGTGCTCATCGCGGCGGGCATCAACGAGCTCGTCACCATCGCGTTCGTCGACAGCTGGAAGTGGCTCCACGGTGTGCTCGGCGGCCTCTTCGTGGTCACCGGGTTCCTCGCGTTGCTGGAGCCGTTCCAGACCTTCGGCATCCTTGCCCTGCTCATCGGCTGGTACCTGCTGTTCAAGGGCCTCGGCGACCTCATCCTCAGCATCGTCGACCGCGATGCCCTTCACCTGTGGGGTCTGCTCCTGGCGTCGGGGATCATCCAGATGGTCATCGGCATCTGGGCGATCGGCTACCCGGGCCGCTCGGCGTGGCTCCTCATCTTGTGGGTCGGCATCGGTGCCCTCATCCGAGGGATCACCGAGATCGTCGTCGCGTTCAAGCTGCGCAGCGACCGCGACCAGGCCACCTCCGCCCTCGCCACCGCCTGACCATCCCCTCCGACGAGCCCAAGGACCACCATGACCAAGAACAAGTTCATCCTCACCTCGATCGCGGCGGTCGCCGCGGTGACGCTCCTCGCCACGGGGTGCAGCCAGAAGTACTCGGCCGAGCGCGACGGCAAGAAGCTCGGGGAGGCCGTGTGCGACCTCCGCAACGCCACGACGCCCGAAGACGCCGAGTCGGCCTTGAAGGAGATCAACGATCAGCTCGAGGACCTCGAGAACAAGCACGCGCTGTTCACCGCCGAGGACCGCGCCGACGTCCAGAACAACCTCGCCGATCTGCACGAGCACGCCATCCAGGGCAACACCGCGCTGCTCCACCAGGATCTGGCGGTGCTCGAGCGCAGTGTCGGCAACATCGCCGAGGACTCCACCGAGGTGAGCCGCGCCGCGTGGGAAGGCGTCCTCGAGGGCTTGGCTGATTGCACCCAGTAGCCCGACAGCAGGTGGAGCCGAATCCGGCCGGATGCGGAATCCGGCCGGATCTCGGCGTCGGCCTGATCCCGGCGGCCCGGCGAGCTGACCTCGGCGGCCCGGCGAGCTGACCCCGGTGGTCGGCCCGGCGGGCGTGAGGGCCTAGGCCGTCGTGCTGGTCGTGGTGCTGGACGCGCCGCCCGCGGCCGAGGTGGACGTCGTCGCCATCGACGTCGTCGTCGAGGAGGACGTGTCGTCGTCCCGGTCGAGCAGCGCGGCGAGCGTTGCGGGGTCGACCGCACCGGTGGGGGGCAGGCTCTCGGCCTGCTGGTAGGCCAGCAGCGCGTCTTCGAGCTCTTGGCTCCACTGGCCGTCGATGGGACCGGTGTACGCGCCGTCGGCGGCCAGAGCGCCCTGGAGGGCCGCGGTGTTGAGCGTCTGCTGGTTGCCCTGGGCGGCGAGCGCGGCAGCCATGGCTCGTTCGGTCTCGGGGTCGACGACGCCGGATTCGGGGAGCGACGCCGACGCCTGGAACGACTTCACCGCGGCGACGGTCTCGGGACCGTAGAAGCCGTCGATGGCGCCGCCGTAGTGGCCAAGATCGGTGAGGTCCTGTTGGAGGCCCCGCACGTAGTCGGCGACGGCCTGCGACGCGCTCGCGCTCTCGGTGAGGCAGCCCGCGTCGACGAACAGGGCGACGTAGGCCTGCTCGATCCCGAACGCCGCGCTCTGAAGCTCGATGCTGGCGTCGCGGAGCGCCGTCTCGCCCGACACACCCACCTCGGCGGCGGTCCACGCACGCTCGGCCCGGTCGATGGCATCGAGGTGGTCCTGTGCGGACTTCGTGGCCAGCACCGTGGTCGTCGTTCCGCCCGAACCCGCCTCGGCGGGGGCGTTGGCCACCGTGATCGCGTCGGCCAGGTCGGCGGCGGACGCCTTCAGCTCGGCGGTCTTGGCCGTGAGCGCCGTCGCGTCGGTGCGTACCTGGTCGACGGTCACCGGTTCCTCGGTGAAGACCCGGGCGTACCGGTCGAGGATCGAGATGGTGTCCCCCAGGTCGGCACAGAGCTCGGCGGCAGCGCGCGCCACCGGCGTCGAGGTCGCGCTCCGCGTGGTCGTGTCGCCCCCGCAGCTGCTGCCGAGGAGTGCCGCGGCCAACGCCACGGCGATGCCAACGCCCATCCGATTGCTGCTCTGCACGTGCCGAACCTCGGAAGATGTAGACGAACGTCGACATGGTAAGGGGCGAGACGTGGCCGGATCGGGTGATGTCACGGTCGCTCGAGCCCGGTTGTCGCCGCGTCGTCGAGGACCTGAGGACCCTCGTCGGGTGCCGCTACCGTGCGGCGAGAGCACCGATGACCGAGCACCCGGCTGAGCAGCAACCGAGGAGGCCGGGACCCCGGCGACGCCGAGGGTCGCCGGCAGGGCCCGACGAGGTCCGCCGAGCGGTGCTCGACGCCGCCGGGGACCTGTTCGCGCACCGGGGGGTCGCCGTCGTGACCCTCCGGGAGGTCGCCGCGGCGGCCGACGTGCAGCTCGCGCTCATCGCCCGCTACATCGGCAACCGTCGCGAGCTCGTCGCGGCCGTGTTCGAGGACCTGACCGAGGCGCTCGCCCAAGAGGTCATCGAACGGCCGATCGAGCAGGTCAGCTTCGAACGGAGCTCGGTCATGGGCCGTTGGACCATCATGCTCACCCACTTCGCCGTGACGGAACCCGACGCGATGTCGACGTCGGGGTTCAACCCGATGCTGGCCCTCGCCGAGGTCATCATGGACAACTACGGCCTCGACGAATGTTCGGCCCGGCTGCGCGGAGCCCAGATCGTGGCGTCGGCGCTCGGCTGGCGGATCTTCGAGGGATACCTCGTCGAGGGTGCTCGCCTCGACCTCGACCTCGGCGACCTCCGCGACGAGCTCACCGCCATGCATCGCCGTCTGGGGGCGACGCCCTGGCCGTCCCCGCCCGACCCCGAAGCCCGCGGACGCACTCCGTGATCGGCCACCGATGGGGTCGCTGTCGCGATAGCGGCTCGGAAGCTAGACATGCGATGGCAGGGTTGGCAGCCGACCGAGGGTGGATCGGGGCGGCACGAGGGGAGACGTCGTGAGCAAGCACCGCAAAGGCCACAAGCAGGCGAAGTCCCCGACGCGCGACCCGGGTGACGCCACGGGGGGACGACCGGCCAAGCTGCCGCGCAAGCAGTACGAGGCCGAGCTCGGCAAGCTCCAGGTGGAGCTGGTCCACCTCCAGCAGTGGGTGGTGGCCACGGGCGCCAAGGTGTGCGTGGTCTTCGAGGGTCGTGACGGTGCCGGCAAGGGCGGAGTGATCAAGCGGATCTCCGAACGGGTCAGCCCGCGGGTCTTCCGCGTCGTGGCGCTGCCCGCGCCCACCGAGCGCGAGAAGTCCCAGATGTACGTCCAGCGCTACGTGCCCCACTTCCCCGCGGCCGGCGAGATCGTCATCTTCGACCGCTCCTGGTACAACCGCGCCGGCGTCGAGCGGGTCATGGGGTTCTGCACCGAGGACGAGGCCATGCGGTTCCTCCGGATGGTTCCCGCCGTCGAGAAGGCCATGGTCGACTCCGGGATCCTCTTGGTGAAGTACTGGCTCGACATCGACGAGGACGAGCAGACCCGCAGGCTGACCGCCCGCATCGACGACGGCCGCAAGACCTGGAAGCTGTCGCCGATGGATCTGCGGTCCTACAGCCGGTGGTACGACTACTCCCGTGCCCGCGACGACATGCTGGCGGCCACCGACAGCGAGTGGGCGCCGTGGTACGTCGCGGACTCCAACGACAAGCGCCGAGCCCGGCTCAACATCATCAGTCACCTGCTCGACCAGGTGCCCTACGAGCCCACGCCCCGGGAGGTGGTCCGGCTACCGGACCGCCAGAAGCCTGGCGGCTACACCGAGCCCGACCGCTCCTACCACCACGTCCCCGACCGGTACTGAGCCGACCTCGGCTTCGGGCTTCGGGCTTCGGGCTTCGGGCTTCGGGCTCGGTTCGGCTCAGGGTCGGTTCGGCTCAGGGTCGGTTCGGCTCAGGGTCGGTTCGGCTCAGGGTCGGCGGCCGTTCCAGGTGACGAGCTTGTCGATGGCCGGCGCGTCGTCGGGGACGGGCACGGCGTTGGCGAAGGGGTCCTCCCAGGGGATCCCCTCGGGGAGGCTCGCGGCGAACGCGTCCCACATCGGCTTGCGATCGGCGTCG
>CAZALT010000085.1:0-14912 GCA_964485515.1 uncultured Rhabdothermincola sp.
GCATGTCCGACTCCCATGCTTTGGACACGGGCGGGTAGTGGAACACCCCGGGCAGTGACGTCGAGAAGCGCATTCGGCTCACGAGACACCCGTCGTGATGCCCCGGGCCCATTGGGTCGACGTCATCGGGTCTCCTCTTGTCCGGGCAGATCGAGGAGGAGCTCGGGCACGAGCTGCTCGAGAGCGGCGAGATGTTCCAGGAGGCGGGCTCGGGCTCGTGGACGGGCCACTGAGAGCAAGCAGATGTCGTAGGCGTAGAGCACGGCGGCACGCAGCGTGGCGTCGTCGATTTCACCTTGGGCCCACTGACGGAGGCGGTAGGCGAAGGCCGTGCCCGCGAGCTGGACGAGACGCGACGGGGGGACCTCGCGGCGCAGCAAGCCAGCGGCCATGGCTGCTTCGATGTCCTCGAGGATCAGGTCGGTTCCGCTCCAGCGATCCGCGACCGACCGGAAGCGGGTTGCCTCGGCTACGACCGCGGCGACGATGGGCTTGGGTACGTCGTGGTTGGCTTCGACCGAGATGGAGATCGTCTCCCAGATCCGCTCGATCGGATCGGTTGCGGTACTGCGGGCCTTTGCGTCGTCGAGGACCGAGAACGACTGCACCACCAAGGCGGTGATGATGGCGTCCTTGTCGGCGAAGGTGTTGTAGATCGTGCGCACGCTGATGTCGGCTTCGTCGGACAAGCGGCGCATCGAGAGGTCGTCGAGTCCATGGTCCTCGACGAAGTCGGCCGCTGCGTCGAGGATTCGTTGCCGGGTCCGGGCCCGCGTGCGTGAGATCGGCTTGCCTGGTTGCGGTTGGCCGTTCGATCCGACTGCGCCGGTCATCTCGTCAGCTCCTCGAGAGCGTGGGTCGGGACACACCGATGTTGTAGCTCGGTTCGTCCCTCCCATCGGGAAGCGAGACGCCGGTTGGTCGCGGACAGGTGCAGCTCGAGTCACGCCGAGCGGCGGGCTGGTGACGAGCCGGTGGGGATGGTGACCGGCAGTGACTCCCACCCGCGCACCGTCGAAGTCCGGGCCTGCACGGCGTTGTCCCAGTCGATGTCCCATTCGGGGAACCGGTTCAGCACCTCGTCGAGCGCGATGCGGCCCTCGATGCGGGCCAGGGCGGCGCCGAGGCAATGGTGGATGCCGTAGCCGAAGCTCAGGTGCTGGTCGGCGGGCCGGTGGATGTCGAAGCCGTCGCCGTTGTCGAAGTGGCGTTCGTCGCGGTTGGCCGACGCGTTCAAGAGGACCAGTGTGCTGCCCGCCGGGATCGGTGTGCCGTACCACTCGACGTCGTTCATGACGTAGCGAGCCTGGACCGGTGACGGCGGTTCGTAGCGGAGGAGCTCTTCGATGGCCGGGCCCAGGAGGCTCCGGTCCGCGGCGATGTCGGCGCGTTGGTCGGGGTGTTCGGCGAGCACCTTGCCGGTCCAGCCGATCAGTCGGGCGGTCGTCTCGTTGCCGGCCCCGGCCAGCAGGCCGATGTAGCCGAGGATCTCGTCGCGGGTGAGCTTCTTGTGCTCGCCGTCGATGTCGTCGTACTCGGCGTTGAGCAGTTCGGTCATGAGGTCGTCGGACGGGTTCTGCATCCGCCAGTCGATGTAGTCGCCGAACACCTCGAACTGCTGGGTCGCGTCGGCGAGACGCTCGCTCATGTCCTGCGGTGCGTCCTCGTCCAGGCGGAGGCCGTCGACCATCTCGTCTCGGATCGTCTCCTGGTCGCTCTCGGGGATGCCGAGCAGCATGCCGATGGCCCGCATGGGGAGGTCCGCGCCGATGTCGGCGACGAAGTCGAATCCGTCGCTGCCGACCAACGGGTCGAGGGCACGCGAGCAGAACGCTCGGAGCTGCGGTTCGATGGCCGCCATCTTCTTGGGGCTGAACACCCGTGACAGCAGGCCGCGGTGCAGGTCGTGGCGGGGCGGGTCGTCGAAGATGATCGAGCCGGGTGGGATGGTGGCTCCACTCTTGATCAGCTCGACGATCGTTCCCTTAGCCGAGCTGTAGGTCTTCCAGTCGACCAGCGCGGCCTTGACGTCGTCGTAGCGGCTCAACGTCCAGAACTCGTACTTCTCGTTCCAGTACAGAGGCGACTCGTCGCGCATGCGCCGCCACAGCGGGTACGGGTCGGTGTCGATCTCGAAGTCGTACGGGTCGTAATAGATCTCGGGGGTCTCGGCGAGGTTCACGGCGGTCGCTCCTGGCTGCTGAGGGAGGGGAGGGGAGTTGGGGTGGGCGGTGGGTGCGCTCAGGCGGGTGCGGGCTCGGCGATGGTCTTGGCTTCGAGGTACTCCTCGAAGCCCACGACGCCCATCTCACGGCCGATGCCGGACTGCTTGTATCCGCCGAACGGCGCGTCAGGGGCGTACCAGCTGCCGCCGTTGATGCTGACGGTGCCGGTTCGCATACGGCGGGCAACGGAGCGGCACCGTTCGGGATCGGTGCCCAGCACGGATCCCGACAGGCCGAAGATCGAGTCGTTGGCCATCGCGATCGCATCGTCGTCACCGTCGTAGGGGATGGCGACGAGCACGGGACCGAAGACCTCGTGCTGAGCGATGGGATCGGCGTTGTCCACATCGACGAGCAAGGTGGGCTCGTAGAACCAGCCAGCACCCTCGGACAGCGTCCCGCCGGTCACGACCGTCGCTCCGTTGGCGACGGCATCGGTCACCATGCCGTGCACCTTGTCGCGCTGCTCCCGGCTGACGAGCGGGCCCATCATCGTGGCGGGCTGCGTGGGGTCACCCCCGGCAATCCCGACCAGCACGGCCTTCACCTGATCGACGACATCACCGAAGATCGCCCGCGGCACCAGCAGCCGAGACGTGATCGCGCAGCCCTGTCCGGCGTGGGAGGTGATGGTGAACGCGGCCAGCATCGCGGCCAGGTCGAGCGGCGCATCGTCGAGCACCACCAGGGCGGACTTCCCACCCAGCTCGAGGAATAGCTTCTTCACAGTGGGAGCCGCCGCAGCCATGATGCGGCGGCCGGTCGCGGTCGAACCCGTGAAGCTCACGAGATCGACACGCGGGTCCGTCGTGAGCACCGCGCCGATCTCGGCCCGAGCGCCGAAGAGCACGTTGACCACCCCGGCCGGGATGTCGGTCTCCTCGGCAACCAACTTGCCCAACGCGGCGGTGGTCCACGGGGCCTCGGGCGGTCCCTTGAGGATGACCGTGCAACCGGCCGCCAGAGCGGGGGCGAGCTTGGCCAAGCTGATCTGAACCGGATAGTTGTACGGCACGATCGCCGCGGCGACGCCGACGGCCTCTCGCTCGACCCAGCGGTGGTGGAGCCTTCCTCGCGACTCCACGTCGCCGAGGTCTTCGGTGAAGTCGTATTTCTCGAGGAGATCGGCGTGCCAGCCCACCACCTCGATCGGCGCGTCGAGCGCGGGTCCCGCCGTCATCATGACGGGCACGCCGGTCTCGGCCACGACGAGCGCCGCGAGGTCGTCGCGATGGCGCAGCAGCGCCTCGTGTAACTGCCTCACGCACCGCAGGCGGAAGTCAACGTCGGTTGCCCAGTCGGTTTCGTCGAAGGCTCGGCGCGCCGCGGCCATCGCCCGCTCGGCATCGGCCACCGTCGCATCCGCGGCAACCCCGAGTGTCTCCCCGGTGGCCGGGTTGACCGTTTCGAACGTGCCCCCGTCGGATGCGTCGACCAGCTCGCCGTCGATGAGCAAGCGCTCCTCGTGCCACATGTGACCGTCCCCCGTTCATTGGGTGGCGCCGCCGAACGCGGCACCACAACCCCTGGGGAGATACTGCCAACACTGTTGAAACTTTGCAACAGTGTTGAAGAAAAGTGTGAGAACGTGCCGCGTTCGTCAGGCGATGGTGCCCGCGGTGCGCAGGGCATCGACTTCGACTTGGACGAAACCGGCCTCGTGCAGAACCTCGTCGGTGTGCGCGCCCAAATCGGGTGGCGGCGTCGTGGCGTTGGAGGCGTGGGCACCGCTGGCCTGGTTGAAGCGGACCGGGTTGGCCAGGACCTGGGTGTCCGAGCCGGCGAGGTCGATCAGGCTCCCCCGGTCAGTGACCTGCGGATCGGTGAGCAGGTCGGCTGCGTCGTTGACGGGCCCGACACCGCCGGGCAGCCCCGGGCTGGCCAGCCAGTCGCTCGCCGGCTTGGTCGCGAAGAGCTCTTCGAGCCGGGACCGCACCGGGGCGTCCTCATCGACGCCGAGACGGTGACCGGCGAGCGAGGCGTCGCCGAAGGCGTCACACAGGGCGGCCCAGGCCTTGGGTTCGGTGGCGGTCACGGTCACGTGGCGTCCGTCGGCGCAGCGGTAGACGTTGCGCGCCGCGAAGGTGCCCCATGCGGGTCCCGGCGCGTTCGCGGCGCGGGTGACGTCCTCGGAACGGACCCACATCGCACTGTCGGTCATGTTCACGTCGAGATGGGTGCCCTGGCCGGTGCGCTGCACCTCGTGGAGCGCGGCCAGGATCCCGGTCGAGGCCATGGTGGCCGCCAGCGGAAGGGAGATCACCGATCCGGGTGGGGTCGGCGCGGAGTCTGACAGTCGGCTCAGCAAACCCGAGTAGCCGAGATAGGTGAGGTCGTGGCCGGGTTCATCGGTATTGGGTCCGAAATCGCCGAAGCCGGTGATCGAGCACCACACGATGGCCCGGTTCGCGGCCGACATGGCGGCGTAGCCGAGGCCGAACCGGTCGAGCTGACCCGGGCGGTGCGAGTCGATGACGACGTCGGCCCAGGCGACGAGGCGTTCGAGTACCGCGGCGGCACCGCCGTCGCGGAGGTCCAGGGCGACCGAGCGCTTGCCTCGGTTGAGCGCGATGTGGGCGGCGTCGAATCCGCCCCGATACATGCCGCGCAGTCCGTCGCCCGAGCGTGGGTCCTCGATCTTGACCACGTCGGCACCGAGGTCGGCGAGCAGCAGGGTGCAGAACCCTCCGGGCGCGAATCTCGAGAGGTCGAGGACCCGGACGTCGGCGAGCGGAGATCTCGTGGTCACAGTGCGAACGAGTACCCGCCGTTGAGCGGGTAGGTCTGGCCTGTGATCCAGTCACTGAGCCCGCTGGCGAGGAACGCGGTCAGGTTCGCCACGTCGTCGGGAGAGCCGGGACGGCGCACGGCGTAGTTGCGCAGGATCGACTTGGCGAAGTCGTTGTCGGGATCGGACCACAGCGGTTCGGTCGCGGGCGTGCGCATGGTGCCGAGCGAGATGTTGTTCGCCGTGATGCCGTAGCGGCCGTTCTCCAGTGCCAGGGTTCGGGTGAGGCCAGCGGCCCCGGCCTTGGCAGCGCCGTACGCTGCTCCGCCGATGTCACCGGCGCGTCCCGCGTCGGACACGATCGTGATCAGTCGCCCCCACCGCTTCTCGATCATGGAGGGCAGCACGGCTCGGCTGCAGTTCATCGCGCCGTAGAGGTTGACCCGCACGAAGGGTTCCCAGTCCGCAGGAGACGATTCGGCGAAGCTCCCGCGACCGCCGAAGCCGTCGACGCCCGCATTGCCGGCGTTGTTGACCAGCACATCGATGTGGCCGACCGTGGCGGCCGCGGCCTCGACGGCACTGAAGTCGGTGACATCGAACGGTGCCGCCACGGCGACACCGCCAGCCGCGACGACCTCGTCGACGACGGCGTCCGCGCGTTCAGCGTCGAGGTCGTTGATGACGACCTCAGAACCCGACGCGGCGAGGGCCAAGGCGATGCCTCGGCCGATCCCTTGGCCTGAGCCCGTGATGAGACTGCGTCTTCCAGCAAGGTCGATGATGGTCATGTCGGCTGCTCTCTCCGGGATCGTCGCAGGACATCGATCACGTGAGCTCCTCGGTCGGGGTGATGGGCTCGGGCAGGCGCGACTGGAGGCCGTCGACGTGGGCGAGCAGCCGAGTGCGTGTGGCTGGGGTGGCGACAGCGAGGAGGCACACGTCGAAGGCGTGGAGGGCCGCCGCCGTGAGTTCGTCCTGGTCGATCTCCCCCTGGGACCACCGCCACAGGAGGTGCATGAAGACGATGCCGGCCTGTTCCATGAGCGCGGCGGGCCCGATGTCGGCCCGCAGGGCTCGCGACCGAGTCGCGGACTCGAGGGCGTCGAGGGTCATGGCATGGCCCGGCCAGTACGACGCCACGTCTCTCTGCAGCCGTGTATCGGTGGTGATGGCAGCCACCACGGCACGAGGCACGTACTGGCAGTTGACCTCGACCGACACCGTCACGGCCTCCCAGATGCGCTCGATCGGGTCGGTGGCGCCGAGCTCGCCGACCACGACCTCCATGGCGTCGAACGAGTCGCGAACGAGCGCGGCGAGGAGCCCCTGCTTGTCG
This sequence comes from uncultured Rhabdothermincola sp., assembly GCA_964485515.1. Taxonomy (GTDB): domain Bacteria; phylum Actinomycetota; class Acidimicrobiia; order Acidimicrobiales; family Acidimicrobilacustridaceae; genus CAZALT01. The sequence continues at coordinate 6,293 of CAZALT010000085.1, forward strand.
CCGAACAGGTTGTAGATGGTGCGCACGCTGACGTCGGCGCTGTCGGCCAGCCGACGCATGGAGAACGAGTCGACCCCGTCGACGTCGATCAGCTGGCGGGCGGCATCGAGGATGCGGCGAGTGCTGCGGGCCCGCACGCGGGCTCCAACGGCTTGGGCGAGCGTCGTCTCCACGTCGGTCACGACCCGGACCCTAGCATTGCTTTGCACACTGTGGCAGAATGCCACGGCATGTAAAGCGTCGGGGTGACGCTGGGGGAGTGAAGGGGAAGAGCCATGGACATGGACGACATGATCCTCGTCAGCATCGACGACCACATGGTCGAGCCGCCTGACATGTTCGAGCGCCACGTTCCCGCCAAGTGGCGGGACCAGGCGCCCAAGGTCGTACGCAACGACAACGGTGCCGACGAGTGGGTGTTCCAGGGGGAGCAGACCTCGACGAGCTTCGGCATGGCCGCCACGGTGGGGTGGCCGTCGGACGAGTGGGGGTTCAACCCCGCCACGTTGTCGGAGATGCGGCCGGGATGTTTCGACATCCACGCCCGCGTGCGCGACATGGACGCCAACGGCGTGCTTGCGTCGATGTGCTTCCCGACCATGGCCGGGTTCAACGCCCGAACGTTCAACGAAGCCCCCGACAAGCAGCTGTCACTCGTCATGCTTCAGGCCTACAACGACTGGCACATCGACGAGTGGTGCGGGACCTACCCCGACCGGTTCATCCCGCTGGGCGTGGTGCCCCTGTGGGACGTCGATCTCGCCGTCGCCGAGGTCAATCGCATCGCCAAGAAGGGTTGCCGGTCGATCAGCTTCCTCGAAGCACCGCACGCCTTCGGCCTGCCCAGCCTGCTGTCGGGTCACTGGGATCCGATGCTCGCTGCGCTCGTCGACAACAACATGGTGTTGTCGTTGCACATCGGGGCGGCGTGGTCGCTGATCACGCTGGCCCCCGAAGCCGGCCCGGACCACCTCATCGTCGTGCCGTCACAGGTGACCATGCTCACCGCGCACGATCTGCTGTTCGGGCCGACGTTGCGCAAGTTCCCGCAGCTGCGCGTCGCGCTGTCCGAGGGTTCGATCGGCTGGATCCCCTTCTATCTCGACCGCGTCGACCGTCACTTCCAGAACCAGACGTGGCTCGACAACAGCTTCGGCGAAGGGCGACTGCCCTCCGACGTGTTCCGCGAGCAGATCCTGGCGTGCTTCATCACCGACCCGTCGGGTCTGAAGCTGCGAGATGAGATCGGCATCGACCTGATCGCGTGGGAGTGCGACTACCCGCACACCGACACCACGTGGCCCACCTCACCCGAGTTCGTGTGGAAAGAGCTCCAAGGGGCCGGCTGCAGTGACGCCGAGATCGACAAGATCACCTGGCAGAACGCCTGCCGATTCTTCGACTGGGATCCCTTCGCCCGCACCGCCAAGGCCGATGCGACCGTTGGTGCGCTTCGGTCCCGGGCCACCGATGTCGACACCAGCCGCATGCCACGAGCGCAGTGGCGCGAACGCAACGAGGCCGCCGGCATCGGCCTGATCTGATCACCCGGCAAGCGAGGGTCGACCGTCCGGCACCCGGATGGACCCGTTTGCCACTTTCAACCGCCAACACGAGAGGTGTCCATGGACATGCAAGAGGTGTACGACAAGATCGAGATCGGCGAGCTGTTCGCTCGCTACGCGCGAGGCGTCGACTCCCGCGACTGGGAGCTCTGGAAGGCGGTGTTCACCGCTGACGCCGTCTTGGACTACTCGTCCGCGGGCATACCGGTTGGGAGTCGCGACGACATCGCGGCGATGTTCGAAGCGGCGTTCGAGACGATTCCCATGGCGATGCACTACATCTCGAACATCGAGGTAAACCTCGACGGCGATCGAGCAACTGCCCGGGCGATGTTCTACAACCCGATGCAGCTGCCGGGCATGGACGAGCAGAGCTACTGCGGCGGCTACTACACCCATCAGCTCGTTCGGACACCAGAGGGCTGGAAGAGCGAGCACCTCGTCGAAGAGAACGTCTGGTTCGCGAACCAGCCGACCGCTGCGGAGCTCCCATGAGCGCCGGGCGTTACGACGGCAAGGTCGTGCTCGCCACCGGTGCAGGATCTGGCATCGGTCGAGCCGTTGCCCTGCGGCTGGCGCGTGAGGGAGCTGCTGTCCTCGCCGTCGATATCGACCCTGCCCGACTCGAGGAAACGGCGAAGCTGGCCGAGGGGACCGTTGCGACGGCGGCTCTTGATCTGAGCGACCCCGAAGCGTGCGCCGCGGCGGTCGACCGTGCCGTCGCAGAGTTCGGCCGCCTCGACGTGCTCGGCAGCATCGCGGGCATCTACCTCGCCGCACACACGACCGAGTTCCCGCTCGCGGACTACCGCCGGCTCATGGCGGTGAACCTCGACGCCCCGTTCTTCCTCGCACAGGCCGCGATCCCGCACCTGCTCGAGACCTCCGGGAACATCGTCAACATCGCCTCAAACTCGGGCATCCAAGGCGTGCCCTATTCGGCCGCCTACAGCATGAGCAAGGGCGGGATCATCCAGCTCACCCGCTCGCTCGCCGTCGAGTACCTGAAGACACCGCTGCGGGTGAACGCCATTGCCCCAGCGGGCACGAACACGAACATCGCGACGGAGGCCTCGTTCCCCTCCGACATGGACCTCGAGCTGGCGGTCCGCATGGCGGGGATGCGCGGGCTCGCTGAGCCCGACGAGGTCGCCGCGCTCTTCGCGTTTCTCGCCTCCGACGAAGCCCCGTCGATCACCGGAGCGGTCTACGTCGTAGACAACGGCCTCACCGTGAGCTGATCGGACCGCACGGCGGGTCACCCAGCACAGGTCGTTCCGATCTGCGCCGCGCCACCAGTCACCTCAGTCAAACCAACCCCAGGAGAATCATTCATGGCGTCCCCCGATGCCTACACCTACAAGAACAAGCACGCCGTCGTCGTCGGCGGCGCCTCCGGCATGGGCGCCGCCGTCGCCGAGCTCGTGCGCGACAGCGGCGGCACCGTCACCGTGCTCGATCGGGTACCGGTCTCGATCGACGGAGTGGCGACAGCGACCGTCGACCTCTCCGACGAAGCATCCATCGGCGAAGCGGCCGCAGCGGTCGCCGGACCAGTCGATGCCCTGTTCGGCTGTGCTGGCGTCGCCGACGGAACCCCGGGCATCGAGCGGATCAACTTCCTCGGTCACCGGAAGTTCATCGACCTCTTGATCGACAACGGCTCGCTGGGACGAGGATCAGCCATCGGTCTGATCTCCTCTGCCGCCGGGTTCGGTTGGGAGCAGAACCTCGAGCTGATCGAGGAGTACCTCGCGATCAAGGACTTCTCCGCCGCAGCGCAGTGGGCCAGCGATCACGACAAGGCCACCTACATGTGGAGCAAGCTCGCGCTCAGCGCCTACGTCGCGAGTGAGGCGTTTGCGCTTCTCACACGAGGAATCAGGATCAACGCGGTCCTTCCCGGCCCGACCGACACGCCGCTTGCCCAGGCAAACACGTGGCTTCCGTTCGGATCTGACTACCGAGACGCGGTCGGCGTCGCGGCATCCACGCCGCTCGACCAGGCCTACCCCCTCGCCTTCCTCTGCAGCGACGCGGCGGTTGCCATCACCGGCGCAACGCTGACCACCGACGTCGGCTACTTCGCGGCGGGCGTCAGCGGATCGTTCCCCCCAGCCCGCGGCGTCGTCGACTTCTTCCGAAGCACCCACTGATCGACCGCTGCGAACCCAGGGCCTGCGGTGCCGCTTCGAGCGGCGAGATCGGCGCATCGCCTGATCACCGGCGGGCGCCTCATACAAAACTCCACCTTGACACTTAACTTAGTTTAGTTAAGCTAGCGCCGGCGGTCCACGCCATGCGACCCCGCCGTCCCTGCATCCCCCCAGGGGCGGCGGGTGTGCGCGCATCGTGGGACCGAGACTCTCGGTTCCACGAGCCCGGTCGGTCGGTCCACCCGCCCGAACAGGTTCGCGCTGGGCCCGACCGAGTGGGGTTTGGTCCTGCGCAGGCGACCGAGCACGTCTGTCGCGGAGGCGCTGTCGATCAGGGGGTGGGCACCTCGATCACGACCGCGGTCGACATACCGCCGCCCGCGCACATGGCCGCAACGCCAGTACCGCCGCCGCGACGCATGAGCTCGTGCACCAACGAGATGACCATCCGCCCGCCCGTCGCCGCGATCGGGTGGCCGAGACTGCAGCCGCTACCCAGCACGTTCACGATGGCCTCGTCGATGTCGAGGATCTTGGTCGTGGCGCAGCACATCGACGCGAACGCCTCGTTGATCTCCCATAGATCGACATCGCGGACGGACAGGCCCACGCGTTCGAGCGCCTTCGGGATGGCGAGCGTCGGAGCCAATCCCGTCCGCTCCGGTTCCACCCCGACCGACGCCCAGCCGATCACCTCAGCGACAGGCGTAAGGCCCTGGCTCTCGGCGAAGGCCAGGTCCGCGATGACCATCGCCGCCGCAGCATCGTTGACCCCGGACGAGTTGCCGGCCGTGATGCTGAATCCGTCGATCTCAGGGTGAAGCGGGGCGAGGCCGGCGAGCTTCTCCATCGTCGTGTTGGCCCGAGGGTGCTCGTCGACCTGGAACGTGAAGGTCGTGCCGTCGCGGCGAGGGACCTCGATCGGGAAGATCTCCTCCTTGAACGCGCCGGCCTCGATGGCCACCACGGCTCGCTGGTGTGACCGCAGCGCCCACGCATCCATGTCTTCGCGGGACACGTCCGCCGCCTGCGCCGCGTTCCAGCCAACCGTGATCGACATGTCGAAGGCCGGCGCCATCGCCGTCTCGGGATGGCTCGGAGAAGCCCACGGCACCACGTCGTCTGTCCCCGGCTGGCGCCGGTGCGAATGGGGTCTGGTCGACATCGAGTTGGTTCCGCCCGCCACGACGACCTTGTCCATGCCGGCCCTGATCGAGCCTGCGGCGGTGGCGACTGCGGTCAAGCCGGATGCGCAGTGGCGATTCTGAGCGAGGCCGGGAGCGTTGATCAGGCCGGCTTGGATGGCGGCATAGCGGGCGATATCGCCACCCCCGTACAGGCTTTCACCGAGAATCACGTCGTCGATCGCCGCCGGATCCACCCGTGCCCGCCGGACTGCCTCCACGACGGCCGCCGTGCCGAGATCGAACGCGTCGACGTCGACCAGAGAACCCTTCATCGAGGTGCCGACGGCGGTGCGAGCCGTCGACACGATCACTGCGTTGTTCATGAGCTGTCCCTTTCAAGGAGCGGTCGCCCGGCCGGGAACCCGTCGAGAGTCGTCGCGGCCCTGCGGCCCAGCCGACGCCGTGCTCAGGTGTCGCGCACTCCGCCGGAGGGCCTTTAGGGCTTTTGGACCGATCTGCATCGTCCTGCTCAACTTAACTTAAGAAAGTTAGGCGGAGCGACGACGGTGTTAGGGCACACCGATCTCAAGGGGGAAGCATGCGGTCAAACAGCGGGGTAGCCCGTAGGTCACCAGGAAGGGCGCTGGCTCTGGTCATCGCGGTCGGACTTGTCGTCTCCGCGTGCGGGGGCAGTGGCAGCGACTCGACGGCAGACGAGGTCGCGGCGAGTCCGAGTGCAGGTAACGCAGTCGTGTCCGAGGGGACGCCGGTTGCCGGAGGCAACCTGACGATCGCCGTGGAGTCGGAGACGCCGGGCTGGAACCCGGCAACGAACATCTGGACGGCCGAGGGGAACTTCATCGGCTCGTCGTTCCTCGAGCCGCTGATGGTCTACAACTCGAAGAGCGAAGCAGTTCCGTGGCTGGCCGAGAGCGTCGTGCCGAACGACAACGCAACCGTGTGGACCGTCACGGTGCGCCAAGGCATCACGTTCCACGACGGCACCGAGGTCGACGCACAGGCCGTCGCCGACAGCTTGGCGATGCAGAACTCACCCGATGCGCTGGGCTCGATCATCACCTCGAAGCTGATCGGTGCCGTGACCGTGACGGGCAAGTACACGCTGACGATTCCGGTCAACGTGCAATGGGGGGCGTTCGACACCTACCTGGCGGCCGGATTCGGCTACGTGATGGCGCCGTCGATGTTGGAGAAGGCGGACTTCGGCTCGACCGAACCCGTGGGCACGGGCGCGTTCCGATTCGAACAGGCGGAGAAGGATCGCTACCTGCGGGTGGCCAAGTACGACGGGTACTGGGGCGGCCCCTGCTCCCGACCCGACCCCGCCGACCGGGTCGTGACCCTGTGTGAGGACATGGGCGTCCCTCTCGGCCAGAAGAACGGCCCCTACCTCGAGTCGATCGAGTTCAGGCCCATCCCCGATTCGGTGCAGCGGCAACAGGCGCTCGAAGCCGGCGACGTCGACCTCATCTTGAACACGCGGCCGGGCGTCACCGCCAACCTTCGACCGGACTTCCAGGTGGTGACCGACTACACGTCGGAGCAGAACTACGTACAACTCCAGACTGGCCACGCCCCGTTTGACAACAAGCACGCCCGCCGCGCCCTGGCCTACGCGACCGATCGGGTCGAGCTCGTCAACCAACTCGGCGCCGGGGAGGACATCCCGGTCGACACGTCCCCCTTCGAGGAGACCGACTCGTGGGGAGGCCTGGCCCCTGACCAGACGAACTACCCCCTGTACGACCCGGCAAAGGCCGCCGCCGAGCTGGACCTCTACAAACAGGACATGGTCGCCGCGGGAACGCCGGTGGACAAGCTTTCCTTTGACCTCCTCGGAGTCGCCTCGCTCGATGACCTCGAGGTCATGCAGTCTCTCGCCGCGATGTGGGAGAAGGCCGGGATCGAAGCGAACATCGAGTCGATCAAGAAGGAAGCGCTCGTCGGTCGCCAGGTGAGCGGCGAGTTCCAGGCGGTCATCTCGCGGAACTACGCGTGGGCCGACCCGGACGGCAACTACATCTTCTGGGCCGACATGTTCATGGACCCGCCGATCCTCATCAACAGCGGCCAGTTCTCGACGGAGATCACCCAGGCGGCGGTCGACCTCGGCCGCCGGAGCCAAGACCGTGCCTTTCGGAAAGAGGCGTACGACTCGCTGGTCAAGGAGCGCAACGACAACGCGGTCGACATCTGGTTGTTCAACGTCCCGTGGGCGATCGTCGCTGATCAAGACGTTCGGGGGCTCAACGCGTTCCGGAACCTCGGAATCGCTGGCTACTACCCGAAGCCCTGGCTGCAGGGACTTTGGATCGACTCGAACTCGTGACTTGGTAGAGGACGAGCCCGTCCGTGCGGCCGCCAGGCCGAAGACGTCGCCCGCACCCAGCTGGCGACGTTCCAACCCCACCCATCCATCCATGAACGGAGTGCCATCGTGAGAGCAGTTGTCATCGGAGCGTCGAGCGGACTCGGACGGTGCATCGGCATCGGACTCGCGCGAGGAGGTGCCCGCGTCGCACTGATGGCGCGACGAGCTGATCGGCTGGAAGATGCGGTCGCCGAGGCCGGCGACAATGCCACGGCGATCGTGTGCGACGTCACCGACGACGCGTCGGCGGAGCAGGCCATTGCTCAGGCCGCCGAGGCCATGGGCGGCATCGACGGCATCGTCTACGCCCCGGCCATCGGTCCGCTGGTCAAACTGGTCGACACCGACGTGGCGACCTGGCGCCAGGTCTTCGACACCAACGTGATCGGTGCGGCCTCGATCACCGCTGCGGCGCTGCCCCATCTCCAGGCGTCATCGGGAACCGCCATCTACCTGTCTTCGGTCAGCTCGACCGGGGCGGTGTGGCCCGGCCTCGCCACCTACGCGGTCAGCAAGGCGGCGCTCAACAAACTGGTCGACGCGTGGCGGGCCGAACATCCGGAACTGGGCTTCACCTGCCTCACGGTGGGGGAGTGCGCCGGCGGCGCAGGCGACTCGATGACACAGTTTGCCGACGGCTGGGATGGGGACCTCGCTATGGAGCTGGTGCCGGGCTGGGTCGAGAAGGGATACATAACCGGGGCGATGATGGACGTCACCAAACTGGTCGAGGTCGTCGATCAGATCCTGCGCAGCGACCCGTCGGTCACCATTTCCGCCGCAACGGTCGCACCCCGGCTTGTCCCGGTCGACCATCACCCCGACCGCGCCGAGGTCGCCGCGGAGCTCGAACGCAAGGCGGCAGAATCGCGCTGATCGACTCGCGTCGCTCAGGGAGGAAGCGGTCAGCGGTCACCGTTCGGGTCGTCGATTCTCGCCGGAGGGGAGGCGTCGTGGTGGTGAGGGTGCACCGACGACGCCGCCGAGACCGAGGGTGAGGACGACCACACCGAACGGCTCAGGCAGAAGCGTGCTCGTCGTCGTCGCCGCCGAGGGTGCGATCGAACACAAAGGCGATCGCAGCGACGAGATCAGCCGAGTCGGCCGCTCCCCAGTACTTGTTCAAGGCCGGCGCCTGCATCGCTGCGAGGTCGACCATGATGTTCAGCACCGCGCCGAGGGCGACGGGGTGCAGCTTCGGATCGATCCGCCCGTCGCGTTGACCGGCCTCGATGTAGTGGTGGAGTGCTTCGGCAGAGGGTCGAAACGCCTCGTTGGCGACCTGCTGGTGGCGCTCGTCTCCCGCGATGATCGCCATGTGGCGGGCCGTGAGCAGAGATCGGTGTTCATCCCAGTAGGCGAAGTACTGCTCGATGAACG
>CAZALT010000086.1:0-12171 GCA_964485515.1 uncultured Rhabdothermincola sp.
GGTCCACGAGCCCTTCGGGGCTCGTCTCCATTGCGGCCCCCACCGTGTCGCCGTTCCATGCCGAGGCGCTCACCGTCCACGAGCCCTTCGGGGCTCGTCTCCATTGCGGCTCGAGCTCGCCCACGATGGCGTGTCTCGCAACGACAGTCCACGAGCCCTTCGGGGCTCGTCTCCATTGCGGCGTCGGTGCTGCTCATGAGGGCGTTGATGGTGTTGGTGGTCCACGAGCCCTTCGGGGCTCGTCTCCATTGCGGCCAATCTGTGGGGGCGATAGGGTGAAGGAAGGCTCCTGGTCCACGAGCCCTTCGGGGCTCGTCTCCATTGCGGCCCGTGACCCTTGGCCTGGAGGTTCAACCAGTACCGCTCGTCCACGAGCCCTTCGGGGCTCGTCTCCATTGCGGCTTGAGCAGCGTGGTGACGCCGCCGAGGTGACGGCCCTGGTCCACGAGCCCTTCGGGGCTCGTCTCCATTGCGGCACGAAGATGCCGTTCGGGGCGCTGACGTTCGAGCGGCGTCCACGAGCCCTTCGGGGCTCGTCTCCATTGCGGCAGCAGCAGCCCATTCGCACCGGCCACCGCGTGGAAGTGTCCACGAGCCCTTCGGGGCTCGTCTCCATTGCGGCGTCGACGTTGACCTCGCCCTGTTCCGTGCCGCTCACGGTCCACGAGCCCTTCGGGGCTCGTCTCCATTGCGGCTCGATCTTCTCCGTGTTCCGGACGACCCGGTCGTAGGTCCACGAGCCCTTCGGGGCTCGTCTCCATTGCGGCGAGATCGACCTCGACAACGACGGCAACTGGGTCCAGAGTCCACGAGCCCTTCGGGGCTCGTCTCCATTGCGGCGCGTGTCCGAAGTGGTTGTCACTCGTGACGTGGATCGTGTCCACGAGCCCTTCGGGGCTCGTCTCCATTGCGGCGTCTTGGCCATGGGGGCGGTCCTTTGTGGGGCTAACTAGTCCACGAGCCCTTCGGGGCTCGTCTCCATTGCGGCGAGGGTCTGTTCAGCGCCAACATCACCGAGGCGAACGGGATGTCCACGAGCCCTTCGGGGCTCGTCTCCATTGCGGCCGGAAGCGCGTCGAGGAGATCGAGGCGGCGCTCCCGAGTCCACGAGCCCTTCGGGGCTCGTCTCCATTGCGGCGGTCAACCGCACCGAACCGTCAGCGCCGGCGCCGTAGTCCGTCCACGAGCCCTTCGGGGCTCGTCTCCATTGCGGCTTCGCAGAAGTGCAGCCGTCCGACCCGGCCGTTGTCGTCCACGAGCCCTTCGGGGCTCGTCTCCATTGCGGCCGTGAGGCCCTCGACGAGGCCCGGTTCACGCATGACGGGTCCACGAGCCCTTCGGGGCTCGTCTCCATTGCGGCATCAAGCATCGGGTGTCGATCATCCCGAACAGCGTTGTCCACGAGCCCTTCGGGGCTCGTCTCCATTGCGGCACCGAACTTGGCGTGATGCTGTGCGGCCAGACACACCGGGTCCACGAGCCCTTCGGGGCTCGTCTCCATTGCGGCTGCACGTAGGACAACCGGTCGGCGTCAGAGACCGGACGTCCACGAGCCCTTCGGGGCTCGTCTCCATTGCGGCGGTTCAGGTCGTTGGCGCGCCTGGCGATCAGGTCGCAGTCCACGAGCCCTTCGGGGCTCGTCTCCATTGCGGCGGAGAAGTCGGTCGAGTCGGGAGCGCAACGCTGGGGTCCACGAGCCCTTCGGGGCTCGTCTCCATTGCGGCCTCAAGCTCGTTGACCTCGACCCCGACAAGCTCGGCAGTCCACGAGCCCTTCGGGGCTCGTCTCCATTGCGGCACCGGAGCGGAAGGCTACGGCCGGGCATGCGAGATGGCCGGTCCACGAGCCCTTCGGGGCTCGTCTCCATTGCGGCGTCGGACACCTCGGGCCACAGGACGCGGCCGCACAGGGTCCACGAGCCCTTCGGGGCTCGTCTCCATTGCGGCGCTGAGCGCCTTGCGTGGTTCATCGACCGGCTGCGAGTGTCCACGAGCCCTTCGGGGCTCGTCTCCATTGCGGCGCTGCCCGCCCTGCCGGACCTCGCTCCGATCGAGGCCGAGCTGGTCCACGAGCCCTTCGGGGCTCGTCTCCATTGCGGCCGTCACCGTCGTCGGCGAGATCCTCGAGACGATCGATGTCCACGAGCCCTTCGGGGCTCGTCTCCATTGCGGCGGTCTGGTCGCCGCGCTCACGACACTGTTCGCGCTGTCCACGAGCCCTTCGGGGCTCGTCTCCATTGCGGCATCTGCACGGGACGCGCCGAGTGCCGCCACCACCTGGTCCACGAGCCCTTCGGGGCTCGTCTCCATTGCGGCCTGATCGACGGCCGCCCGGTCGCCGACGTCCACAACAAGTCCACGAGCCCTTCGGGGCTCGTCTCCATTGCGGCATCGTGTAGTACATGCGGCCACACGGGACGACCTCGCCGGTCCACGAGCCCTTCGGGGCTCGTCTCCATTGCGGCCCGTCGGCGACGATCACGCCGTGGTGTTCGCGTTTGCCGGTCCACGAGCCCTTCGGGGCTCGTCTCCATTGCGGCCGCCACCTCCTCTACTGGGCCGACCGAGAGATCCGGTCCACGAGCCCTTCGGGGCTCGTCTCCATTGCGGCATGCTTCGCCGGTCACGCATCTTCGGCGGGGGCATTGGCGTCCACGAGCCCTTCGGGGCTCGTCTCCATTGCGGCGATTTCCTTGGCTCGGAGCCGCAGTGAGGTGTTCGCTGGTCCACGAGCCCTTCGGGGCTCGTCTCCATTGCGGCGGGGACAGCGGGTCGCCCGGTACCCACGTCGTGAACTCGTCCACGAGCCCTTCGGGGCTCGTCTCCATTGCGGCACGAGTGGCGTGGAGCGATCAACGCGCTCGGCATGGTCGTCCACGAGCCCTTCGGGGCTCGTCTCCATTGCGGCGTCATTGACGGCGAGGACGCTGGCTCGACGATGGGTCCACGAGCCCTTCGGGGCTCGTCTCCATTGCGGCCGGATCTGGGTGCTGGTGGCCGACCAGTTCGACGCGGCGTCCACGAGCCCTTCGGGGCTCGTCTCCATTGCGGCATCACGTCGACCTCGGGCACGTCGAAGTCGTCGGGGAGTCCACGAGCCCTTCGGGGCTCGTCTCCATTGCGGCGATCGTGGTGACGCCGGCGAGCCATGCGCCGGTGGGGTGTCCACGAGCCCTTCGGGGCTCGTCTCCATTGCGGCTCGACAAAGACCTCGTTGCCGACCACGCACGGGCTGGTCCACGAGCCCTTCGGGGCTCGTCTCCATTGCGGCTGGAAAACGCAGAGGCAGACCCCGTTCTCTACGACGGTCCACGAGCCCTTCGGGGCTCGTCTCCATTGCGGCTGGCTCTGGCGGAGCCCGCTGACCGGTTCAGTTTCGGGTCCACGAGCCCTTCGGGGCTCGTCTCCATTGCGGCGCCAGGGCCGCCGACGATGAGCCGGGCATCTGGGATCGTCCACGAGCCCTTCGGGGCTCGTCTCCATTGCGGCGGGACCGGATCCGTGACCAGCAGCTCCCACTGCGGGCCGTCCACGAGCCCTTCGGGGCTCGTCTCCATTGCGGCCGCCGTGGGGCGTTCCCCTGATGCGACGAGCTGGTCGGGTCCACGAGCCCTTCGGGGCTCGTCTCCATTGCGGCCGCGAAGCCGGCGTGGACCCCGACGACGAGGAAACCCGTCCACGAGCCCTTCGGGGCTCGTCTCCATTGCGGCCCGATCAGGGCGCAGGTCTCGCGCCGTTTCCAGGCGGGTCCACGAGCCCTTCGGGGCTCGTCTCCATTGCGGCGACGACTGCACCGCGCCCCAGGCGACACCCTGCGGCACGTCCACGAGCCCTTCGGGGCTCGTCTCCATTGCGGCCGGCACCGCCAGCTGTGGGCCGTCACGTTCTGCTGGGTCCACGAGCCCTTCGGGGCTCGTCTCCATTGCGGCTTGGTCAGGTCGCGGGGGATGTAGCCCTCGGGGAACGGTCCACGAGCCCTTCGGGGCTCGTCTCCATTGCGGCGAGTTCTTCGAGCATGAACGGCCACAGGTAACCGGAGGGTCCACGAGCCCTTCGGGGCTCGTCTCCATTGCGGCCGGCAGACACGACAATCCCTAGCCCCCGAAGGAAGAAGTCCACGAGCCCTTCGGGGCTCGTCTCCATTGCGGCGGGCTCCCCCGCTTCACGTCATCGGTGGTCGGGTCGGGGTCCACGAGCCCTTCGGGGCTCGTCTCCATTGCGGCGGGCCAGCTGCGGGATGGTCAGGGTCTCGTTTCGTGGGTCCACGAGCCCTTCGGGGCTCGTCTCCATTGCGGCTGGGCGGCTGTCGTCGTGTGCGGCGTCGCCACCTTCGCGTCCACGAGCCCTTCGGGGCTCGTCTCCATTGCGGCACGTCATCGGTGGTCGGGTCCTGGACGGGGTCGGGGGGTCCACGAGCCCTTCGGGGCTCGTCTCCATTGCGGCTCGTTGATCGTGACCTTGCCGGTCTGGAGGAGCTGGCCGCGTCCACGAGCCCTTCGGGGCTCGTCTCCATTGCGGCGGGGTGAGCGCACGGTCGGCTGTGCCTGATGCGGTGAGGTCCACGAGCCCTTCGGGGCTCGTCTCCATTGCGGCCTGTCCAACGGTGGCCTCGAAGCGTCGTCCACGGGCACGTCCACGAGCCCTTCGGGGCTCGTCTCCATTGCGGCTGCGTCTTCGTGGTCGGTTTGAACTGCCGGCCGCAATGTCCACGAGCCCTTCGGGGCTCGTCTCCATTGCGGCGGCATGTAGCCGGAGATCCAGACCGAGGCGTGCGGGGTCCACGAGCCCTTCGGGGCTCGTCTCCATTGCGGCGTCCGCACCCAGGCGTTGAACTCGGGGGACATCGTGAGTCCACGAGCCCTTCGGGGCTCGTCTCCATTGCGGCCGGTCAGCACGCGACGCCGGTCTCGTCGAGATGGCGGAGGTCCACGAGCCCTTCGGGCTTGCCGACTGTTGCCATCTGCTCGGCAGACTCGAGTGAGCCTTCTGGGTCCGCCTTCGTCGGCACCCGTCGTCGGGTCTTGCCTTCAGGGCAGACTTGTCGGCATGACCGTGCTCGAGGTGCAGCGGGGCGATATCACGATGATCGAGGTCGACCTCATCGTGAACGCGGCGAACAGCTCCCTGATGGGCGGGGGTGGCGTCGACGGGGCGATCCATCGTGCGGGCGGGCCCGAGATCCTCGACGCGTGTCGGGCGATCGTGGCGGCGTCCGGAGGGTGTGCCACGGGAGACGCCGTGATCACCACCGCTGGTCGCCTGCCCGCGGTGTGGGTGGTCCACACGGTCGGGCCGGTCTGGAGCGGTACCGATCCCGAGCGCCACGACGTCCTGCTCGCCTCGGCGTACACGTCCTCGCTCGATCTCGCCGCGGAGCACGGCGCGCGCACGGTCTCGTTCCCGAACATCAGCACCGGCGTGTACGGGTTCCCCAAGACGCGGGCGGCCGACGTCGCGATCGGCGCGGTCAGATCTTGGGTCGCCGAGCATCCCGACCTCATCGACCGCACGGTGTTCGTGTGCTTCGACGAGGACAACGAGCAGTTGTACCGACAACTGCTCGCCGACTGATCACGAGGGGTACGACCTCCTCTCGGGCGGCGAGCCCGCCAGCCGCCTATGGATCGACCATGTCGGGACCCGATCGGGACAGTTCCGATCGAACCTGCGATCGCCGGGCCGCTCCGGGCGGAATCCCGGTGACCCCACCGATGGTGATCGGTCGCGAGATCATCTCTGGCCGGCGGTTGGTTCTTGTCGGTGACCGCGGCTAGAGTCGAACATACGTTCGAGGCCGCCTCGCGGCCCTTCCCACTCGAGCGGAACAAGTCGAAGAGGTCCTGAACCGCGCGTCCCTGGTGGACGACGGCGGGGCCGTGTTCCGTGACCGAGGGGGTGCAGCGATGCCGCAGACGGTGGGTGGCGAGGCCGATGAGGTCCACGGGCTGTACCTGTCGGTGTCGCAGTTCGCCCGGGACTTCGACCCGGCCAGCGTGTCGCCGGCCGACGCCAAGCGGATCATGAAGTCCGCGGCTCGGGCGAAGTCGGTGCTCGGTGTGATCGAGTCGCTGGCGTTGCTCCGCATCGACGAGACCGAGGCCTACAAGGCCGACGGCTACCGCTCGGCGGCCGATTACGGCGCGGCGCAGACCGGCAGCAAGCCAGGTGACGCGCAGCGGGCCATGAAGGCCGCGAAGCGGGCCAAGCGGCTTCCCAACACCGACGAAGCGATGCGGCGGGGAGACCTCTCCTCCCGTCAGGCCGACGCCATCACCGATGCTGCCAGCGTCAACGCCGAGGCCGAGGACGACCTGCTCGCCTCGGCCAAGGTCGACGACGTGGGCACGCTCGAACGCAAGGCGAAGCGCGCCAAGTTCTCGGCCGATCGAGATGCGGGGGCGCGCACGCGACGGATCCACGCCCGCCGGTCGCTGCGCCACTGGACCGACGAAGAAGGCGCGTTCCATGCGCATCTGCGCACCACAGCCGAGGCGGGTGCCCGGCTCCTCGCCGGCCTCGAACCCCATCGCACGGCCGCGTTCGACCACGCCCGCCGTACCGGTCGCCGCGAAGCACCCGACGCCTATCTCGCCGACGCCCTCGATGCGCTCGCTCGCGGCGCGTCCCCCGACCCGGCACCAGCACCGGCCCCCGTGCCGTCGGATCGAGCGGACGACCGCGCCCCTTCGGCACCTCCGCCCGGCGAGTCATCGGGTCGAGATCCCTCACCTGGCGGCGGAGACGCGGCGGACTCCGAGCCGACATCTACACCGACACCCGCACCGCGCGACGCGACGTGCGAGGCCCCCGCCACGCCAACCTCGCCGCCGCCCACCGCGGTGAAGCTCAACATCGACTTCGCGCCGCTCGTGCGCGGCAAGCTCGAGCCCGGGGACATCTGTGAGATCCCCGGAGTGGGCCCCGTCAGCCTCGACGAGGCGCGCGCCCTGCTCAGCGATGCCGTCATCGACCTCATCGTGAAGAAGGGCGACGACATCCGCTCGGTCGTGCACTACGGCCGCAACGTCACCGCCGCGCAACGTCGAGCGATCGAAGCGCGCGACCCGTGCTGCATCCGTCCCGGGTGTGGACGCACGCAGAACCTCCAGATCGACCACCGCGACGGATGGGCGATCACCCACGAGACCTCGCTCGACGAGCTCGCCCGGCTCTGCAACCACGACCACGACCTCAAGACCCACCACGGCCACACCTACCGCGGCGGTCCCGGTACCTGGAGGTGGCACACCCCCGATGACCCGCCACCCGCCGTCGTCGACGAACCGGGCGATCCACCGCTCCGCCCGGACGGCCCTGATGCGGTCGACCAGCCCGGACTCTTCGACACCGGTTGACCCCGATGGTCAGCCGATGTTCTTCAGCGCCTCGCGCTTCGACAGGCCGGACAGCACGTCGTCGTGGTCCGCGACGAAGGTCCGCACGGCGTCGGCGTCGGTCTTGGCGTACTCGCGCAGGGCCCAGCCGATGGCCTTGCGGAGGAAGAACTCGGTGTCGGCCGCCCGTTGCTCGCAGTAGGCGAACAGGCGATCGGCGTCGGTGTCGACCTTCCAGGTGAGCTGGTGGAGGATGGCGGTGCGGGCGATCCAGAAGTCGTCGTCGTCGACCCAGGCGTCCATCACGGTGGCCAGGGATCGGTCGGCGAACACCATGGGTCCGACCACCTGCGACGCGATCGGATCGATGGAGTCCCACCACGACCTCGTCTGGATCAGCGTGCGCACCGCGCCGAGATCGTCCGAGTCGAGCAGCCCCACATGCATGCGGAGCAGTTCGATGGCGCACGTCAGCACCTCTCGCTCGTCGTGCACCCAACAGCGCGACGCCAGGTCGAGCAGGTCGAACCGGCTGAGCGGGGCACGTCCGGCGATGGCCGCTCGCATCGCCCCCCGCCGTTGGGGCGTCGGCACCCCGAAGAAGTCGAACTGGTCGCGCAGGTACGCCGCCATCGCCTCGGCTCGCATCGGGTCGGCTCGCGCCGCGAGCGCCTCGACGATCGCCTCTTCGTACTGCGCGGCCAGCTCGGTCACCGGTCGGTCATCGATCGGGGCGAGCGGGTTCGGTCAGGCGCCGTCGCCGGCGAGCCAGACCGGCACGGCGAGATCGTCGGGCACGTCGACATCCCACCCGAGGCGGGGCTCGCGCTCGATGCGCAACGCGAGGCCGAGTCGCTCGGCCTCGGTGCAGTGGGCCCGGAACGATCCGGGTCCATAGGCGAAGGTGAACCCGGCATCGGAGGGGACCGCAGCCACGTTCGTCCCGTCGTCACGACGGTCGGGCACCAACGTGACGCCGTCGAACTCGGTGGTCCACGCCAGGTCGAGCGCGTGAGGCAGGTCGGCGTGGGCCACCACCACCCGGCTGAACCCGGCATCGGCCAGCGCGGCGACGCCGTCGGTGACCGCGCCGTTCAGACCGAGCCCGGGGCGCCAGATGACCTCGGCGCCGACCTCGCGGGCCCACCGCTCGACCTCGTGGTCGTCGCACACCACGAACACCGGCAGCGGGCGGGCGGCGCGCACCACCACGGTGGCCATGTCGCGGGCGAGGCGCGCCCGGTCGGCAGGCTCCAGTGCCGGAGCCAGGCGGGCCTTGGCATCGTGGAACGCCTTCACCGGAACCAGCACGGCGGAACCCCGGGGGTCGGCGGCGGGCGGCATCGGGGGAACCCTACTGCTGGCCCACCCCGATGAGACATGTGGAGGCTGAGCGCACCGTCGCGCCGCCCGACCCGCCGAGCCCACCCACGTACGCGGCCGAAGGTCACCCAACGGGCCGAGGGCCGTCCCGTGGCGTCCAAGTAGGGTCTGTGCCATGCAGATCCGCGCGGCTGTCGTTGGTGCGGGGTCCTGGGGAACCACCGTCGCGAACCTCCTCGCCCACAACGTTCCGACCGTCCTGTGGGCACGCGATGCCGATGTCGCGGCCGGCATCGAAGGCGAGCACCGCAACACCCGCTACCTGCCCGACCACGACCTGCTGCCCGCCCTGCGGGCCACCACCGACCTGGCCGAAGCGGTCGAACACGCCGACGTCGTGGTCATGGGCGTCCCCTCGCACGGCTTCCGCGCCACCCTCGAGAAGGTCCAGCCGTCGGTGCGGGCCTGGGTCCCGGTCATCAGCTTGGCCAAGGGCCTCGAGCAGAGCAGCCAGAAGCGCATGACCGAGATCGTCAACGAGGTGCTGCCCGGTCACCCCTATGGCGTGCTCACCGGGCCGAACCTCGCCAACGAGATCCTGGCCGGCAGCGGTGCGGCCACCGTGCTCGCCATGAGCGACCGCACGATCGCCGACCAGCTCCGGTCCGCCTTCGTCACCGACTCGTTGAGGGTGTACACGAACGCCGACGTGATCGGCTGCGAGATCGCCGGTGCGCTGAAGAACGTCATGGCCATAGCGTCGGGCATGGCCGATGGCCTCGGAACCGGCGACAACACCCGCGCCGCGGTTATCACCCGAGGTCTTGCCGAGCTGAGCCGCCTCGGCACCGCGATGGGCGGCGAACCGCTCACCTTCTCGGGGCTCGCCGGCCTGGGTGACCTTCTCGCCACGTGCATCAGCCCCCAGAGCCGCAACCGCCACGTGGGCGAGCAACTGGGACGGGGACGGACCATCGAGGAGATCGTCGCCGAGATGTCGATGGTGGCCGAAGGGGTGAAGTCGGCGCCGGTGGTGCTCGACCTCGCCGAGCGCTATGACGTCGACATGCCCATCGCTCAGCATGTCTACAAGGTGCTCTACGAAGGCCTCCCCGCCGCCGACGCCTACCACGGCCTGCTCACCCGTCCGCAGACCTCGGAGACCCGCGGGTTGCCCCGATGAGCACGCGGATCGCCTCTCTGATCGCGTCGCGGATCGCCTCGCTGACCTCGTCGCCGGTCGCGGAACGCGCACCTGCCGGCGTCGCCGTCCCGGGTCTGGGTCGGTGATCCGGCCGGATTGGCTCGGTCCCTACTGGTTCGAGCGCCAGACCGACCCCGACAGCGCGGAGTTCGTCCCCGGAGGCGGCGACCGCAACATCACCCATCGGTCGTGGACGTCGATCGGCACCCTGAGCTCGCCGGCGCGCGGCGTCGTCGATGCCCGCGGACTGGTGAGCTCTGGTGGCAGCTGGTCGCTCGACTGGTGGATCGGTGCGGAGGACCGCTGGCACGTGCCGAGCCGCGAGACGGCGGTCCGCCAGCGTCTGGTGGACGGCGCGCCGGTGATCGAGACCTCGATGCGCGTCCCGGGCGGAGACATCGCCCACCGTGCCTTCGCGGCGCGTGCCGGCGGCGTCGACGTGATCGTGGTGGAGGTCGAGAACCGCACGCCCGTGCCGGTCGCCCTCGCCCTGGCCGTGCGCCCGGTCCACCCGGCGCGACCGGGCCGCATCGGCGCGATCGCCCACGACGGCACCCGGGTCGACGTCGACGGCCGTCAGGCGTTGGTCTTCGCCAAGACGCCGGCCCGAGCCACGCTGGCCGACGGGGAGGCGGGTGACTCCGCGCACACGGTGTTCGACGGCCTCGCCGAGGTCTCGACCGCGCAGTCGGTGGCGTGCCCGCGTGGCCTCGCCTCCGGCGGGTTCGTCTTCCCCCTCGCCCACTCCGCCACGGTCCAGGTCGTGCTCCCGCTCGACGCGGGTCCGCCGGGGGCAGGGCAGGGCCTTGACGGGTTCCCGGCCGACGTACCGCCGGTGAACGCCGTCGTGCGGGGGTGGGCGGTGCAGGCCGACCGGGCCATCCGCGTGTCGATCCCCGAGGATCACCTCCAAGAGGTGTTCGACGCCAGCCGGAGGTTCCTGCTCCAACAGGTCGACGGCGACCAGATCATCGCTCCGTTCGCGCCCGAGGCCACGTCGTGGGTCGACACCGCCCGGATCCTCACGGCGCTGGATCACCTCGGTTACCACGACGAGGTCGCCACCGTCCTGCGCTCGATCCCCGAGGTCCAGACGCTGCGCGGCGCCATCTCGGACCCGACCGGCGACGACGTCGCGGCCACCGGAGCGGCGCTGCACAGCATCGCCACCCATGTGCGTCTCAGCGGAGACGTCGCGCTGGCCACCGAGCTCATCGGGCCGATCGCCAAGGCCTCGCACTGGGTGGCCAAGCGCCAAGAGCGCGACGACCGCAAGGGCTCGGCCACCGGTGCGGATCTGGCGTGGGCCGTCCGGGGCTTGCGCGACACCGCCGATGTCGCCGTCTCCATCGACCAACCGGGTGTGGCCGCCGATGCCGCCGCTCGTGCCGCGTCGTTCGAGTCGATGCTGGGCTCGGTGCGCGACGTGTCCGACCGGATCCTGGCCGCCGAGCTCGGGGTGATCGACCCCGCGGGCCACGCCGCGAGCGCGGCCGTCGAGGTCCTGCGCGAGCGGGCCACGCTCGGCGCGGCGGTCATCGATCTCCGGGGCTCGCACGGGCTCAGCCCCGCGGCGACGCTCGCGCTCGCCACCGTGGAGCTGCGGCGAGGAGATCGCGAGGCGCTCGCTCGCCTCACCTGGTTGCTCGAGGTGGGATCGCCCACCTGGACGTGGCCCGAGGTGGTCCATCCCCGCACGCTTGCCGGCTCGCACGGCGACGGGCACCACGGCCCCACCCTGGCGGCGTTCTGCACGTTCGTCCGTCGACTCGTCGTGGACGAGACCGCCCACGGCCTGGCCTTGTGCTCACTCGTGCCGGACTCGTGGTTGGGTCAGCCCATCGAGGTGCGCGATGCACCGACGGTGTTCGGGCGACTCGGGTTCGCGATCCGCTGGCACGGCGACCGCCCGGCCCTGTTGTGGGAGCTCGAACCGACTGACGCGGCAGGTGGCCGCGCCGGGCCGGTGCTCATCACCGTGCCCGGGCTCGATCCGGTGTGGAGCAGCACCGAGCTCAGCGGTGAGGCGCTCCTCGGTCCGGTCCTGCCGAAGGATGGGACACCCCAGGGGGAGGGCGGCCCGGTGGGCCACGACGAGCCGGACATCGTGACCACCGAAGCCGATGGGACCATCTCGATCGGAGAATCGCCGGTTTTCATCGATCCGACCCGACGAACACGCCCCGAAGGCCCGCAAGGTGGGGCATCATCGTCGTTCGGGTGACGAACGACGATCAGGTGGTCTCGGTGCAGGAACCAGGAGAGGGTGGCAGTCCCTTGGATCCCACGACGCCTGGACCTGACACGCCCG
>CAZALT010000086.1:12271-14837 GCA_964485515.1 uncultured Rhabdothermincola sp.
CTGACACGCCCGGACCTGACACGGGCACCTTCGACCTGTCGGCGATCCTGGCCGACCTCGGTGTCGACCAGGCTGAGATCGCACGCGCCGCGGCCGACAACACGCTGCCGCTGCTCGCCATCGACCGGATCTCGGCGCTCGACGTGGCCACCCGCGACCTCAACGATGTCGCCGAGCTCTCCAAGGTCGACCCCAACCTCGTGCGCCAGTACTGGCGCGCCCTGGGTTTCCCCGATCCGCGTCCCGGCGAGAAGGTCTTCGGCGAGTCCGACCTCGAGCTCCTCCAGCTCACCTTCTCCACCATCGCCAACGACTCGCTCGAACGCGAGGTGGCGTTGCAGCTCTCGCGGGTCATCGGCAGCGCGATGGACCGGGTCGCCACGGCGCTGATCGACGCGATCACCGCGCAGATGGGTGTCGACGAGGTCTCCCGCGTCATGCAGGCCGGTGGCGAGGAGACCGCCGAGCTGCTGTCGATCATCCCGAGGGTCATGGAGTTCGTCTGGCGCCGCCAGCTCGGGATGGCCGCTCGCCGTCGCATGGCGCGGGTCACCAACGAGGCATCGAGCCCCGGCATGATCGTCGGCTTCGCCGACATGGTCGGGTTCACCGCCCGCACCCAGATACTCGACGAGCACCAGCTCGCCGAAGTCGTCGGCCGCTTCGAGTACTCCGCGTTCGAGGTCGTGGCGAACCGCGGTGGACGGGTCGTGAAGATGATCGGCGACGAGGTCATGTTCATCCATGAAGACCTGCGCGCCGGAGCCGAGATCGCCCTCGATCTGGCCGAGCGCTTCCGTGACGACCCGAAGCTCTCCGACCTGCGCGTGGGACTGGCCAGCGGATCGGTGCTCGAACGAGACGGCGACGTGTACGGCCACGTCGTCAACGTCGCGAGCCGCATCGTGGCGGTGGCCTATCCCGGTGCGGTGGTCGTGTCGAACGAGACGCACGAGGCCTTGGCGGACGACGACGAGTTCCACTTCCGCTCCCTGCGCTCGCACTACCTCAAGGACGTGGGCAAGGTTCCGTTGTGGTCGCTGCGCCGAGCGGTCGACAACTCGGGGCCTTCGCTCAGCGGCGTTCGCTCGCGTCGTTCCGAGCGCGAGTTCCTGCGCGAGCGCCTCCTCGAGCTCGACCTGCTCGACTCGGGCATCGTCGACGAGCTCCCCATCGAGGTGCGCGAGGAGCTCCTGGGGGGAGATCTCGCCACCGATCCCAGCACGGGGCAGTACGAGGCCATCACCGAAGCGGTGCTCTCGGCCGACATCGAGCCCACCACCCAGATCGAGCTCTTGGCCGACCTCGAAGCCGACCGCCGCCTCCGATCGCTCGAGGCCGAAGCGCAGGCCAAGGCCTCGGAGGCCGACGTCGAGGCCGAGCGTCGCCTCGACGAGATCGATCGTGAGGTGCGCCGCAAGGTCCACGAGATCGAGCTCGACGCACGTCAGCGCATCGACACGCTCCTCCTGGGGGCCGAAGAGGCGTCTCGCAAGGCGAACGAGACGGCGTCGCAGAAGGTCCGCAAGGTGGCCGAGGAGGCCGAACGCAAGGCCGAGAAGGCCACCAAGGAAGCCAAGGCCGAGGCCGAGCGCCGCACCAACCGGCGACGGCGAGGCGAGGACGGCGGGAAGGGCGAAGGCCGCCGTCGGGGCGACTCCACCTGGTGGCACGGGTAATGTGCCCGCCATGACGACGTTCGTGATGCTGTCGACCCTCGGCCCCGATGGTGCCGAGACCCTCCAGAACAACCCGTCTCGCATCCGTGAGGTCAACGGCGAGGTCGAGTCGATGGGCGCCCGCGTCGTCTCGCAGTTCGCGCTGCTCGGTCAGTGGGACTTCATCACCATCATCGAGGCGCCCGACGAGATGGTGATGGCTCGCATCGCCACGACGCTCGCCGCCCGCGGCACGCTCAAGACCCGCACCATGACCGCCATCCCCGTCGAGGAGCTCATCACCGCCCTCGGCGACGGGGTGGGCTGACCGCCAAGCGCGAGATCAGCACGACCAGACGGTCAGCCCACCAGTTGGTCAGCCCACCCGTCGGTCAGTACCACCAGTTGGCGGACTTGCGCCGTTCGGTGCGGACGTCGTCGGCCGAGAACACCATCGGCAGCGTGCACCCGTCGGAGGTGCGCAGCAGCCGGTAGCCCGCGTCGGTCGACTCGAGGACCTCGAAGCCCTTCGCCCATCGGCCGTCGAGGCGGTTGCGCACGTCGACGCGCGTGCCCGGGGGCAGGAGTTCTGGTTGGTCGGTGGGGGGCAAGGTGAGCTCAGCGGTTCGCATGGTCGTCGTCCATCGGAGGGGTGTGAGGTCAAGGTGGATCGTCGCGCTGTGACGTGACGACCGATAGGACTTCGGGTCGAGTTTTGCTCCTCGTCCCTCAGATGCAACGGAGAATTCGCCGTGGGCCACATGCTGGAAACCAAGCGGGCTCGTGGCGGTCAGGTGGGCGACATTCTCTCGGTGAGATGGCGCGGCGTCCAGATCGCTGACGCGGACGTCAGCCCCGAGGGTGCGGCCCGAGGGTGACACGCGGGTGGGGCCGGAGGAGAGGGCCTG
>CAZALT010000087.1:0-14707 GCA_964485515.1 uncultured Rhabdothermincola sp.
GAGTGGGAGTGGGACCGGAAGCCGATGTCGATGCCGATGCCGATGTCGATGTCGATGTGGAGGTGCCCGGCCCGTCGGGTTCCGCCGCGCCGACCGCAGTCGCGCCGAGGGGCACGAGCAGGGCAACGATGGCAGCGAGGACGAGGACCGGCCGGTGTCGCATCGGTCGTTGGGCACGAACGTCACACATGGATCGCTCCGGGAGAGGTGTTAGGCAAGCCTAAGGTCGGTGGGTTACGGATGCAACGCGGCCCGGACGGGCACGATGAGGGGCTCCCCGGTGCGAGGATGATCGAGGACCTCGATCTCGTGGTGGTAGACCTCGCTGAGCAGCTCGGAGGTCATGACCTCCTGGGGCACGCCGTCGGCCACGATCGAACCGCCGGAGAGGACGGCCACGCGGTCGGCGTAGGCGGCGGCGAGGCCGAGATCGTGCAGCACCGCCACGACGCCGTCGCCCTGTCGGGCCCGACGGCAGGCGACCTCGAGCACGAGCTCCTGGTGGTGCACGTCGAGCGCCGCGGTCGGTTCGTCGAGCAGCACCACCTGGGTGGCCTGCACGAGCACGCGTGCCAGCGCCACCCGCGCCCGTTCACCACCCGACAGCGACGGGAACGTCCGATGAGCCAGATGGGACACGTCGGTCTCGGCCAGCGCGGCGGCGATCAGCTCGTCGTCGTCGTCCTCGACGTCGGTGCGCTCCCACGGTGCCCGCCCCATGGACACGACCTCACGAACCGTGAACGGAAAGGACACCACCGACTGCTGCGGCAGCACCGAACGGCGCAGCGCGAGGTCGGGCGGCGACCACTCCCCCAGCGGACGGCCGTCGATGACCACGTCGCCGGCGTCGGCTTCGATGTCGCCGGTCACGACGCCCAGCAGCGTCGACTTGCCCGCACCGTTCGGGCCGACGAGCGCGACCACCTCACCCGCCGAGAGCGCGAGATCGACGCCGGTCAACACCTTCTTGGCACCGAACGCGACTTCGACACCGGTCACCCGGACGAGCTCGGTGCCGACCGCGACCCGTTCGGGCTGGTCCACCAGCCGGGTGAACCTGCTCACGCCCAACCACCCTGACGGCTCCGGGTCTTGCGGAGCATCCAGAAGAAGAACGGAGCGCCGATCAGCGCGGTGAGCACGCCGAGCGGGACCTCGGCCGGTGCCACGATGGTGCGCGACACCAGATCGGCGATCACGAGGATGGCCGCCCCTGCCAGCGCCGACGCGGGGAGCAGGACCTTGTGGCTCGGTCCGGCGAGCATCCGCACGAGGTGGGGTATCACCAGACCGACGAAGAGGATGATGCCCGACACCGCCACGGCCGACGCGGTGAGGACGGCCACGATCACCAACATGATGATGCGCAGGCGTTCGACGTCGACGCCGAGGTGACGGGCGGGCTTGTCGCCGAGCGTGAGGAGGTCGAGCTTGGGGGCGAGCACCGTCGCGGCGATCACGCCCACGATCGCCAGCGGAGCGACGACGGCGACCTTCTCCCACGTGGCCTGGGCCACGCTGCCGAGCGTCCAGAACGTGATGGAACGAAGCTCGGCGTCGGTCGAGAAGAACGTGAGCAGGCCGATCACCGCGCCCGCGAACGCGTTGACCGCGACGCCTGTGAGGATCAGCGTGACGACCTCGGTGCGGCCGTTGTCACGCGAGGCCAGGTACACCACCACGACGGTGACGAGACCGCCCACGAAGGCAGCGGCCGGCAGGCTCCACACCCCGAGGCTGGTGACGCCGAGGACGATGGCGGCCACCGCACCCAGCGCCGCGCCCGAGGACACGCCGACGATGCCGGGCTCGGCCAGCGGATTGCTGAACGTGCCCTGCATGGCGGCACCGGCGCAGCCGAGCGCCGCCCCCACGACCAGGGCCAGCAGCACGCGAGGGAAGCGGATCTCCCACAACACGTCCTGACCGAGCGCGTCCGGCGTCGTCCCGATGTTCAAGCCGACCCTGTGCAGGATCGAGCCGAGGACCTCACCCGGTGGGATCGAGAACGCACCGACGCTCGCGGCCACGATCGCGGCCACGACGAGCACGACGACCAGTCCGATGATCAGCGCCGGTGCCGGGACCAGGCTCCGCCGGGCGCCGACGACGTCCTCGAGGGCGTCGGCTTCGGCCTCGGCGAGGACATCGGCGTCGACGTCAGGTCGCCCAGGCATCGGTGCGGCCCGGGTCGAGGGTCACGAGGGTCACGAGGGTCACGAGGGTCAGGAGGGTCAGGAGGGTCACGAGGCCGGAACGTCCGGCGTGACGCCATAGATCTGGTTGATCAAGCTGGCCAGCGCGACGGCGGTGCGAGAGCCGAAGCTGTAGAGCAGGCCGTCTTCGATCGTCACGATCCGCTTGGTCTGGCCCGCCGGGGTCTGACCGATGCCCGGTATCGCCAGCATCCCCTCGACTCCGCCGACGGAGTCGAGGCCGGTCGTGGTCATCAAGATGATCTCGGGCGCGGCCTGCACGAGCGCTTCGCTGGTGAGCGGTGTGAACGGCCGGTCGAGACCCATCGCCGTTCCAGCATCCTCACCGCCTGCGGCGACGATCATCGAGTCGGCACCCGAACGGGGACCGGCGAGCAGGTACACCCCGGCCTGGCCGCGCATGTAGAGGAAGGCGACGCGAGGTTTGCGCACATCGGTGGGGATGCTGGCTTGCACGGCGGTGATCTGGTCGTGGGTGCGCCGCTCGAGCGCGGCTCCCTCCTCGGGCAGGCCGACCGCCTCGGCGATCGCGGCGATGCGTGGGGTGATGTCGTCGATGCTCTCCGGGGCCGCGATGACCACCACGGGCACCCCCGCGTTGCGGATGGCGTCGAGCGCTTCAGGCGGACCGGTGTCGGTCTGGGCGAACACGAGCGTCGGGCGCTGCGCGAGCACCGACTCGGCAGACACGTCGTGGGAGCGCGTGACGACCGGGATGCCCGCGGATTCCGCGAAGGTCGTCGCGACGTCGCGTCCCACCACCTGATCGCCGATGCCGAGCGAGAACAGCACCTCGGTGATGTTCCCCCAGAGCGAGACGATGCGGCCGGTGTCGGTGACGGTGACCTCCCGACCGTCGGCGGACTGCACGGTGACGGGCAGCTGGGCAACCGGTTCGGTGGCCACCGGCACGATCTTGAGCGGGTCGGCGACACCGGTCTGCTCGACCAGATCGCCGTCGTCGGGCGCGGGACCCGACAGCCCACTGCTCCCGCACGCGGTCACGCCCAAGAGGACGGCTGCCACGACGGCCACCGCGACGCCACGGCGCCGTCGCCGAGCCGAGGTCGAACCGATCACGTGGGTCGGGTCGGTCGGCCCGGTCGAGGTCACGGCGTGACGTCCTTGCGCTTGGCCCTGATGACGTAGGCAAGCCCGCCGCCCCCGGCCACGAGCACGACCCCGACGACGATGAACGGCCAGACCGACGTCGACGAACCGTCATCTTCGGGAGCGACGGCGAGCTCGGTGTCCACCGACGGTGACGCGGTGGACGTCGTCGTCTCGGCGACCGCAGCCTTGAACGTCACGGGGATCACGATGTCTTGCGAGCGGTCGAGCGGGCGGGTGAGGTCGTTGCTGGTGACGATGGCGCACGTGGCCTGGCTGCAGTCGACGTCGCCGATGGTGGGGCCGGTCGCGATCGACAGTGAGAAGGAGCCCCCCGGCTGGTAGGGCAACGCACCTTCACCGCCCTCTGGTGGGTTGGACGAGATCCAGGCCACGGCCGTGCTGGCGTTCGGGGATCCATCGGCGCACGGGCCGGGAACCGCTTCGTCGGGGTTGACCACGCAGTAGGCCACACCGATGCCCTTGGCCTCGTCGAAGCCCGAACCGGCCACGGTCACCGGCTGGCCCGACCGGTCGAGGTCGCGGGCCTGGGACACCTCCACCGAGAGCGGGCCGGCGGTGGCGACCCGCCCGTCCTCCGACAGCGTGACGAGGGGCGCCGGCAGCACCTCGGGGGCCGTGGTCGTGGTGGTGGCCGGCGGCTCGCCGGTCTGTCCCGGTTCGCCGGGGTCGGTGGGGGCCGGCTCGGCCGCGAAGGACACGGGGAGGAAGATGTCCTGACCGCGATCGGAGGTGCGGGTGTGGTCGTTGCGGGTGACGATGGCGCACCGCACCCGGCGGCAGTCGATGGAGTCGTTGATCTTGGGCGACACCGCGATCGTGAGGTTGAAGCTGCCGCCCGGTCCGTACGGCGTGGCGAGCCCCTCGCCGTAGGCCGGGGCGTGGCTCGAGATCCACTGCGACGAACCGGTGGAGCCGGTGGTGTCGACCCCACCGCCGCACGGGGTGGGCAGCTGGTTGGTCGGTGGGATGAGGCAGAACGCGACGTAGATGCCCTTGTTCGAGTCGTAGCCCGAGCCGGCGACGGTGACCTGACCGCCCGACGACGGCAGGCCCTGGGTCTGGTCGGCCGAGAGGGTTCGCACGCCATCGGTGGCGCTCAGCCCATCGGGCGACACCGCCGTGATCGGCGCCGGGATGAGTCCCTGGGCGTGTGCTGGACCACCGGTGGCGACCATCGCCCCGAGCGTGGCGACGGCGGCGAGCACCGTCAGCACGGCGGTTGCTCGACGAGACAGCACTGCTCGATTGTCTCGCTGCGGGCGGTGAAACTGGCGCACCGACGGCCTCCTGCGCGTGTTAGGTGGACTTACTCTAGGGAGCTGGCAGGGCCGAACCCAATCGCCCCCGCCGGAATGGGCCATTGGACACGGTCGCAGGAAATGACAATCTGTCATATCCTTACGACAGGACGTCAGAACAACTCGACAACCTGTCACCCTTCTCGCCACCCGACGATCTCGTCACCCGACCAGCCCCCGGAGCACACCATGACCGACACGACGACCGGCACCACCACCGAAGCCAACCCCGACCCGTCCTTCTCAGCCGCGCTCCGAGCCGTCACCTGGGGTGACCACCAGAAGGCCGAGGGGGCACCGTTCATGCAGGCCATCATGCGGGGCACCGCCGGCCGCGCCGACTACGCGCAGCTCGTGGCGCAGCACTACTTCGCCTACGTCGAGCTCGAGGCCGCGGCCGACGCCATGAGCAACGATCCGGTCGTCGCCCCGTTCGTCTTCGACGAGCTCACCCGCGTCCCGTCGCTGCGCGACGACCTCGCCTACCTGCTCGGTGACGACTGGGAATCCCAGGTGGCGCCCACCGAGGCGACCGCGGCGTACTGCGACCGCCTCCGTGAGGTCGGTGCGAACTGGCCCGGCGGCTGGGTGGCTCACCACTACACCCGGTACCTGGGCGACCTGTCCGGCGGCCAGTACGTGGGCCGCGCCGTCGAGAAGATCTTCGACCTGCCCGACCACCAGGGCGCGAGCTTCTACCAGTTCACCCAGATCGACGACCCCACCGCGTTCAAGGACGCCTACCGGGGCCTGCTCGACGCCGCGGCGTGGTCGGCCGACGAGCAGGCCCGCATCATCGACGAGATCCGGGTGGCCTACGAGCTCAACACCCGCGTCCTCGTCGAGATGCCGCTCACCGACGCCTGACCCGCGGCTGGCGCAGCCCGACGGTCGTCGCGGAGCCACCCGCGACCAGGCAGAGCCCGGCGAGGACGAGCCGCCCGGTGTCGGCGCCGGTGCGAGGCAACGTGGCCGACCGCGCCGGCTCCTGGGTCAGGGCGAGCACCGTCGCCTTCGGCGTCTCCGCCACCACGACCGTCGAGTCCGGGTTCGGGGCCGGCAGCTGCCCCGTGGGATCCCCCGTCGTGGTGGTGGTCGTCGAGGGCGTGACCGTCGTCGGGGGCGTCGGGGCGACCGTCGTGGGCGTGGTGGTGGTCGTCGTCGGCTCGGCCACGGGCGCTCGAAGGTTGGGGAACGTGCAGGCGATCACGTCGCGCGGCCCGAGGTCGAAGCTGACGCCGTGCTCGTCGCGTTGGATCACCGGTTGGAGCCCGGAGGCGTTGTCGCACCGGATCTCGTCGACGAGGAGTTGGACGCCGGGACGGACCTCCTCACGGATCGACACCCGTTCGACTCCGACGCTGGCCACCGAGAACTGAGCCATCCCAGCGTCGTCGGACAGCTCGCCGGTCGTCCACGCTTGGTGGGCCGCACTGGTGAGCTCGAAGCGCCACCCCGATTCGGGGACCTCGGCGCCGGAACCGTCCCGCATCACCTTCTGCACGCTGATCGTGCCCCCGCAGAGGTCGGACACGGCGGCGCGAAGCGTGGCCGCCAGTTGGCCGAAGCTGGTGGTGGCGTAGTCGGCCGACGCCAGGTTCGAGCCGCTCCACGGCGTGCCGCCCGAGACGAGCGAGAGCGCAGCTGTGTCGATGTCGGCGCCGATGCCCACGGCGAACACCCGCGTGCCGTCGGACTTGACCAGGTTGGCACTGGCGATGCCCGCATCGATGTCCGCATCCTCGGTGAACGGGTCGAGCGACGAACCGCTGCCGTGCACGGTCGGCTGCCCGTCCGTGAGGACCACGAGCAGGTCCAGCGGGCTCTCGGCGGTGGCCCCGGCCTCGTGCACCGCACGGAACCCCGCATCCCAGTTGGTCGCCGCCTTCCCCGCGAACGGGATCGAATCGACCGTCGCCTTGAGCGCAGCGATGCCGGGTGCGCTCGCCGTGCCGCCGACCTCGGTGAGCGGGGCCACCGGGTGATCCGGGTCGCCAGGCGTCGCGGCACTCGCGTTGCCGAAGCTCCAGACGCCGATGCGCGACGGCGTGCCGGTGAGCGCGTCGATGAACGTGTGGGCCGCAGCCCGCATCTGGGCGTCCGCGCCGACCCGAGCGATCGACCCCGAACGGTCGATCAGCAGTCCGACGTCGAGCCCGCACCCTGGTTGCAGGACCGGGTTCGGTGCGGCCTGGTGGTGGGCGGTCCAGGTGCGCGTGTAGGCCGACGCGGATTCGCCTGCTCCGACGACCGCGGCCAGGACCACGAGCAGCGCAACCCCGAGGAACCCGGCGCCGACCGAGACCAGCGCGCCGGCGGCGCCGGCGCGACGAGTCGGGGAGCATCCCGATTGCCGGGGCACCGAGGTGGCCGAAGGGGACGGCGACGAGGGCGACTTCTCGGATGACAGGGGAAAACGGGACATGGGGCACCGGTCCTCGGGGTGATCGCACAGCGAGGTCGGAGCAGGTCCGAGATGCCCCGGTCGAACCAGGGAGTACGGGAGACGCTACCCCAGATTCACCTGACACACAATGAAAACCCTTGAAAGGTCTCCTCGATCCCCCGGTTCCTCGTGACCAACCAGAACCGACGACCCGGGCTGGTCGGCGGTCTGCCGCTCAGCGGTGAGGTCGGGCTTGCAGATGACCCGGACGGTGCCGCCGCGGTCGACGGTGGTGTCGTTGTCGGACTCCATCGGTCGATGGTCAGTCGAGCAGCGCGAAGCGGGCGATGAACGCGGCGACGGCCTGGCGGGCCACCGGAGGACTGGGCCGAAAGGTGTTGTCGGCGAAGCCGGTGGTGATGCCGTTCGCGGCGGCCCAGGTGATGGCGTCGTAGAACAGGTGCCCGGGCGGTACGTCGGCGAAGCTCGGGGCGCCGACCGCCACGCCAGGAGACCCCGCGGCGCGGTAGAGGAACGCGGCGACGGCTTGGCGCTGCACGGTGCCGGTCGGTTTGAACGTGCCATCGGCGAAGCCCGTCGTGAGCCGCTCGGCCTTCATCCACTCGATCTCCCGGTAGAACGCGTTCGTCGTGGGAACGTCCTTGAAGCTCGGGGTGGACGGTGGACTGAACACCGGGGACCCCGCGAGGCGATAGAGGAACGCGGCGTTCGCCTGCCGGGTGACGTGGTCGACCGGACGGAACGTGCCGTCACCGAACCCGGTGGCGATGCCCGACGCCACGAGCCAGGTGATGTCGCCGCCGAAAGGATGTGACGCCGAGACGTCCCGGAAGTGGCCGGGACCGACGGGCGTCACGGGCAGGACCGTCGCGGCGAGCCCGATCGACCCCAAGGCCGGACGGTCGAAGGCCAACAGCGCCTGGGTGGTCGCCCGGCGCCACTGGTCGCGCTGGTTCCCGGCGAGACCGCTCGCCGTGGCGCTGTCGAACGCGCCCATGTCGTAGGCGATCGCTCCGAGGTCGGCGGTTGCGCCGCCCGCCGTCGACAGCTTGGGCTGAAGGGTCGAGATCCACGCCGCGGCCTTGGTCGCCGCCCCGTTCTGCCCGATGGCGTGGAGCGCCTGAGCGGCGAGGCCGGTGCTGTTGGTGTTCAGACCGGTGGCCGAACCGCTGCCGCGGAAGCCTCCCGTGACACGGTCCTGCCTGGCGAGGAGCCACGCGGCCGACGTGGAGATCGCCGCGGTGACCACCGGTGTCCGCTCGACGGCGAGCAACGCCTGGATGGCCATCGCGGTGGCGTCGTTGTCTGCATCCTGGTTCGTGGTGCACGACGAGCCGGCCACGTAGGAGATCCGGAAGCCGCCGTTCGGGCACTGCTGTGCGAGCAGGTACTCGACCGCCCGGTCCGGCACGCCGTCGTCGGTCCGGGCCAGAGCGAGGACGGCCAGCGGTTGGCTGAAGCCGTTGCTCGCGTCGGTGTCGAGCTCGGTGTCGTGGTCCGAGAAGCGCCCGGTGTCCGGTCCCGTCGTCTGCATCATCGACCGGACTTCGGCCTGGAGGTCCCAGCCGGCGAAGTCGTGAACGTCGGCGTCCTGGATCGCCGCGGCGAGCAGGACCTTCGCCATGGAACCGACGACGGTGACGCCCGGGTGGTCGGGCGCCCACGAGACGTAGTTCGTCGTGTTGGCTTCGACCACCTCGGTGACCCGTGCGGCGGCGGGCGTCGAGGAGCGCCCGTCGGCTGCCAGCGCGAGCAGCGCGTCGAGCGTGAGTCCGACGTCGATCGAGCCTGCGGTGAAGCCCGGCATCCGCCAGCGGCTGTCGGCGAGCTCGCGCTTGGTCCACGCGATGGCGGCGTCGCCGGCGTCGGGGTCGTCGTGCTCTGACAGGTCAGCGACAGCGAGTCGAGGGGCCATGTGCGCGTTGGCGAGCCCCTGGGTCCACGACCAGCCCTGCACGCGGCCGATGGGCAGCGCGCCCACCCCCGCTGCCCCGGCGACGGCGTACGACCACTCCGTGGTGCCGTTGCTCGTCCAGTACGCCCACGTCCCTCCACCGGTCCAGCAGTAGGGGTAGCCCTGGGTCGGCACGCCGTCGAGGGTGCACACCGTGGAGGGGTACGCGCCCGAATCGACGTTGACCCCGAACCCGGCGTTGCGCAGCGCGGTGAGGCCGTCGGCCTGCACACCGAGGGCGCAGCCGACCTCGATGACGTCGGCGAGGGCCGTGAAGTCCACGACCACCGTCACGCCCGTGTTCGGTGCGCAGGCCTTGCCGACCATCGGCGTGGTCGCGGACGACGCCAGACGTGCATCGGGGGCCGATGCGGGGCCGGCTGCGGATGCGGGACCGACCGTGGTGACGAGAGCGGCGACGAGCGCGACGCACAACAGGGTCGAGAGGGTTCGCGCTGGGGAGCGGAGGACAGTCATGGAGGTCCGAATCTTAGAGGGGATCTCCATGACCTCCTCGTCAGGGCAGGAGAGCGAAACGGTGCAGGAACGCGGCGACCGCCTGGCGTGACACGAGCGCGGTGGGCCGGAACGTGCCATCAGAGAACCCGTTCGTGACACCGACGGCCGCGAACCAGGAGATGGCGTCGTGGAACGCATGACCCTCGGGCACGTCGGTGAAGGTCGGAGCGTCAACCGGAACCGACGGACTGCCCGCGAGTCGGTAGAGGAACGAGGCTTCGGCCTGGCGCTGCACCGTGCCCGTGGGTCGGAACGTGCCGTCCGAGTAGCCGACCGTGAGCCCTTCGGCCTTCATCCACTCGATCTCGAGGTAGAAGGCGTTGGTGGGGGGCACGTCGGAGAACGAGGGCACGGCGGGCGGGGTGAAGGCCGGGGAACCGGCGAGGCGGTAGATGAACGCCGCGTTCGCCTGCCGCGCCACGGGGGTCGTCGGACGGTAGGTTCGGTCCCCGTAGCCGGTGGTGATCCCCGCGGCGACGAGCCAGGTGATGTCGGTGTGGAACGCCTGCGTGCGAGGAACGTCGCTGAACCCGTCGAGGTTCGTGGGTGGCACCGGGGCGACGGGCGTGGGGTCGCCGATCGAACCGACCGCCGGGAGCCCGAACGCGAGGAGCGCCTGGACCGTGGCCCGTCGCCACTGGTCACGGTTGGAGGCACCGATGCCCCCGGACGTAGCGGTGTCGAACCCGCCCTGGTTGTAGGCGATGGCTCCGAGATCGCTACCTGCGGCTCCGGCGTTGGCCGCCAGCAGCTGGATGGAGGCCACCCAGCCGGCCCCCTGGTCGGCGACGGCGGTCTGGCCGATGGCCAGAATGCCCTGGGTTGTGAGACCCGTGCTGTTGCTGTTGACCCCGGCGGTGGAACCGGTGCCGCCGAACCCCTTCGTGGTGGGATCCTGCTGCGAGAGCAGCCAGGTGAGCGATGTGCCGAGGGCGGCCTTCACCTCGGGCGTGCGCGCCGCGACGAGTAGTGCCTGCAGCGTCGTCGCCGTGGTGTCGGTATCGGCGCTGGCGGCTGACTCGCAGTTCGGAGCGCCCGAGTAGTTCACGCGGAACCCGGTGACGACGCACTGCTGGGCCAAGAGGAACCGCACCGCGTCGTCGGGCACTCCCCCAGGCGTCCGGGCCAGCCCCAAGATGGCGAGGGCCTGACCGAACCCGTTGCTGGCATCGCTGCCGAACTCAGGGTCGTGGTCGGAGAAGCGACCGGTCTGGGGTCCTTCGGTCTGCATCAGGGCGCGCAGCTCGGCGTCGAGGTCCCATCCGCCGAAGTCCGACGGGTCGCGACCCTGGATCGTGGCGGCGAGCAGTGCCTTGGACAGCGCGCCGGCGACGCGCACGTCGGGGTAGGTCGGCGCCCAGCTCACGTAGTTGGTGGTGTTCGCCTCGACGACGTCGGTGACGGCGTCGGCCGCCGGCGTGGCGCGGTGGCCACCGGCGGCGAGCGCCAGGAGCGCGTCGATGGTGAGTCCGACGTCGATGGAACCAGCGCTGAAGCCGGGCAGGGCCCAGCCGTTGTCGGCCAGCTCGCGCTTGGTCCAGGCGAGCGCGGCGTCGGCCGGAGTGGGGTCGTCGTGGTCGACGAGGTCCTCGATCGCGAGCCGCGGCGCGGCACCGTCGAATCCGCCCGCCCACGACCACCCCTGGATGCTGCCGACCGGCAGCACGCCCGT
Source organism: uncultured Rhabdothermincola sp. (assembly GCA_964485515.1). Taxonomy (GTDB): domain Bacteria; phylum Actinomycetota; class Acidimicrobiia; order Acidimicrobiales; family Acidimicrobilacustridaceae; genus CAZALT01. The sequence goes on from CAZALT010000087.1 coordinate 11,204, forward strand.
GCCACCAGCCCCGACGGGCGAGAAGGTCCAGGCGTTCACCCCGCTCGCGATCCAAAAGGACCAGTAGCCGCCCGTCGTCCAGCAGAACGGGAAGCCTTGCTCGGGTACCCCGTCGAGGGTGCACACCGTGCCCTGGGTCGCGTTGGGCACGTCGACGTTCACGCCGAAGCCGGCGTTGCGCAGCGCGGCGAAGCCGTCCTGCTGCGCACCGAGCGCGCAGCCGAGCTCGACGGTGTTCGACTCGTCGGTGAAGTCGACGACGACGGTCACGCCGGTGGCCGGTGCGCATCCTTGGCCCACGATGGCCGGAGGCGTGGGCACCGGGTCGTCGGCTCCCGCGGGAGTCGGGGCGGCGAAGGGGGCCAGCACCGACGCGAGGACGACTCCGGCGAGCAGGACGATGCAGAGCGGGCGCCGTGCCAGCGGTGGGCGCTCGGCTGCTTCGTGACGGCGGAATCGGCGCTCTCGCGATCGGACGGTGTGGTCGGACATGCGTGCCTTTCGATCGGGGACCTCGCCGCGACGAACCACCGATCCTCGACCACGTCGTGCCCGGCAACGACCAGGGCCTGTGCGCTCGCAGTTCGGCTCGCCACCGCAGTCCTCGGCAGTGGAGTGGAGCTGTCGTCCTGGCTCGGTGTTCCGGCTCGCCGGCGCCGCGAGGCGACCGGCCTACGGTTGCGGGTCAGCGCCGGGTTTCGACCGGCTTCCCCTCGCACGAGGACCAATGTTCCATTTCTTCGGTGTCGAACACCGACGAGCGCGACCGTAGCGGACGGGTTTCTCCTACCGACCACGCGACCCACGGGTGCTTTCAGCAGTAACGCGGTGCGGGAACGGGTCCGTGCCGGCGAGCGAGCTCACCTCGTCAGACCAGAACCGCGGGGCGGGAACGTCGTCGGCGAAGACGTCGCCGCGACGGCGTCGAACCGGCTGGCGAGCACGGGCAACTCCTCGATGCGCTCTGCAGAGCCGGTCGCACCTGACGTTCGAGGCAACGGCGCCGGTGATCCCGTCGACGATGCAGGCGTCGGTCGTGTCAGCGATCGAGCGCGTCGAGGATGGCCATGGCGGCCAGGGTCGGTGTGGTCGATCCGTCGCGCAGACCGGCCTCGAGCGACGGGACCATCTGACCGATGGCGGGATCGCGCTCGATGCGTGACAACACCCGGTTGTGCACCATGGTCCACATCCAGGCGGTCTGCTGGCGGAGCCGCTTCTCGCCGAGCTCACCGATCGGTTCGAGGATGGCGCGGTGGCGGGTGACCTGCTCCCACACCTCGTCGATGCCGCTGCCGTCGCGGGCGCTGCACGTGAGCACCGGCGGCTGCCAGTTGCGGCTGACCGGCTCGAGCAGGTGCAACGCCTCGGCCAGCTCCGACGCGGCACGCTTCGCCTCGATCTCGTGGTTGCCGTCGGCCTTGTTGACCGCAACGACGTCGGCGAGCTCGAGCACGCCGCGCTTGATGCCCTGGAGCGAGTCGCCGGTGCGGGCGACCATCAACACGACGAAGCAGTCGACCATGTTGGCCACCGCGGTCTCGGACTGGCCGACGCCGACCGTCTCGACGATGACGACGTCGAAGCCGGCGGCCTCGACGACGACCATGGCCTCGCGGGTGGACCGCGTCACCCCGCCGAGCGAGCCCGATGACGGCGACGGACGGATGAAGGCGGCCGGGTCGTTGGACAGCCGTGCCATCCGGGTCTTGTCGCCGAGGATGCTGCCGCCGTTGCGGGTCGACGACGGGTCGACCGCCAGCACCGCCACCTGGTGACCGGCACCGGTGAGCCGGACACCGAGCTCGTCGATGAACGTGGACTTCCCGGCGCCCGGCACGCCGGTGATGCCCACACGGCTGGCCGATCCGGTGTGCGGGATCAGCTGGAGGAGCAGTGCCTGGGCCAGCTCCTGGTGGTCGGGACGGGTCGACTCGACCAGCGTGATGGCGCGCGCCACGAAGGTGCGCTCCCCGGCGAGGATGGCCTCGACGTAACGGTCGACGTCGATCGGCGTCCTGGCCGCGGACTTCGAGGCCCTCGTGGTGGACGTACCGGTCGAGGCGATAGTGGTGGCGGCGGCGGTGGCGGCTGAGTTGCTCACGGGACGGTCTCCGGACGAGGTGGGGTGGCGGGGGCGCCAGGTGAGGGCGTGCGGTCGGCCGCGGCGAGCACGGCATCGAGCTTGCCGAGCAGGTCGAGCGCGGCTTCGGCGATGACCGTGCCCGGCGGGAAGATGGCCGCCGCGCCGGCTTCGAGCAGCTCGTCGAAGTCCTGGGGCGGGATGACGCCACCCACGACGATCATGATGTCGTCGCGACCCAGCTCGGCCAGCTCGGCGCGCAGCTCGGGGACCAAGGTCAGGTGCCCGGCGGCGAGCGACGACGCACCCACGACGTGCACATCGGCCTCGACCGCCTGGCGGGCCACCTCGGCCGGCGTCTGGAACAGCGGGCCGACGTCCACGTCGAAGCCGAGGTCGGCGAAGGCGGTGGCGATGACCTTCTGGCCCCGGTCGTGGCCGTCCTGGCCCATCTTGGCCACGAGCGTTCGGGGTCGACGCCCGTAGCGCGTGGCGAAGTCGTCGACCGCTTCTCGTGCCTGCTTGGCGATCGGTGACCCGCCGACCTCGTTGCGGTACACCCCCGAGATGGTGCGGATCGCCGCGGTGTGGCGGCCGTAGACGCTCTCCAAGGCATCGCTGATCTCACCGACCGACGCGCTGCACCGAGCCGCGTCCACCGCCAACTTCAACAGGTTGACGGACAGCTCGTTGCCCCGTCGGCCCTCGGCCGCGGCCCGAGCAGAATCGGTGAGTCGACTCAGTGCCTCCTCGCACGCCCGCTCGTCGCGTTCGGCGCGCAGCCGTTCGAGCTTGGCGATCTGCTCGGCCCGCACCATGGTGTTGTCGATCTTGAGCACGTCGATCGGGTCGTCGACCTCGAGCTGGTACTTGTTGATGCCGATGACCGGCTGGCGTCCGGAGTCGATGCGGGCCTGCGTGCGCGCCGCCGCCTCTTCGATGCGGAGCTTGGGGATGCCCTCCTCGATGGCCGCGGTCATGCCGCCGGCCTGTTCGACCTCTTCGATGTGGGCCCACGCCTTGCGGGCCAGCTCGTTGGTGAGCCGTTCGACGTGGTAGCTCCCGCCCCACGGGTCGATCACCCGGCAGGTGCCCGACTCCTGCTGGAGGAACAGCTGGGTGTTGCGGGCGATTCGGGCGCTGAAGTCGGTGGGCAGGGCCAGTGCCTCGTCCAGCGCGTTGGTGTGCAGGGACTGGGTGTGGCCCTGGGTGGCGGCCATGGCCTCGACGCACGTGCGGATGACGTTGTTGAACACGTCCTGGGCGGTGAGCGACCATCCGGAGGTCTGGCAGTGCGTGCGCAGCGAGAGCGACTTGTCGCTCTGCGGGTCGAACTTCTTGACGAGCTTCGCCCAGATGAGCCGGGCGGCGCGCATCTTGGCCACCTCCATGAAGAAGTTCATGCCGATGGCCCAGAAGAA
>CAZALT010000088.1:0-14691 GCA_964485515.1 uncultured Rhabdothermincola sp.
GGCCCGTCGCTTCCCGGCACGGGTACCGCGGGGTGGCGCACCACCGGTCCGATGGCTCGGAGCTCGGTGAACAGGTCGTGCGGGATCCCGGACTGGTAGAGCGCTCGCTGGGTGAGGTCGATCTCGCTGGAGGGGTACGTCTGCTTGCCAGTCATCTCAACCTCTGGGTCTTGGGCGAAAACGGTGGTTCACCTTACGACGTCCGCGGTGCTTGACCAAATATTCGTTCCGCATCTACGGTCTCGTACAGCCAGAGGATGGGGGATCCCAGATGAACAACGCGCCATCGCGTACCGAACACCTTCCGAAGACCGAGCGAGGACGAGCGCGCTCCGGTGTGAGACGAGCATGCGGCGCGGCCGCCATCGGCGTGCTGCTGCTCGGGCTGGCCGCCTGCACCGACGACTCATCGAACACCTCGACGGGCAACACAGAGGACACCGTGCCCGCCACCGACCTTGCGAGCTTGCTGGGCCCCGAGGATGTCGCCAGCGGCGACCCGGTGAAGATCGGCCTGCTGACCGAGGGGACGTCGGACACGGTGGACGCGTCGGACGAGATCCCCGCGGGCAAGGCCACCGTCGAGTGGCTCAACGAGCATCGAGGCGGCATCGGTGGGCGCCCCATCGAGCTCGTCGTCTGCGAGATGCACGCCGATCCGGCGGGCTCGACCGAGTGCGCCAACAAGATGGTGAACGAAGGCGTCATCGCGGTGACCCTGCCCCAGTCGGCCTACGCGGAGGCGATCTGGGAACCGCTGCACGATGCCGGCATCCCGCTGATCTTCGGCGCGGCGAGCGGTGAGCAGCTCGAGCACGACGACCAGTCGACCTTCATCATGATCAACCCGTCGGCGGCGTTCTTCGCGTTGCCGGTCTCGCTCGCCCAGTCGCTCGGAGCCGACAAGGTGGACTTCGTCGTCATCGACGTCCCGCAGGCCGTGGACGTCGTCAACGAGGACGGCGCGTCCACGATGGGCCGGGCGGGGCTCGACTACGACGTCGTGCCGATCCCGCTGGGCACACCCGACATGGTTCCCCAGATGGAGCGGGTGAAGGCCAACGGTGCGGGCGTCGTGCACCTCCTGGGCAACGATGCCTTCTGCATAGCGGCCATCCAGGGGCTCAAGGCGGTGGCCTACACGGGAGCGATCTCCGGTGTGTCGCAGTGCTTCACCGAAGCGACCCGCTCCGCTCTGGGAGCCGAGCTCGAGGGGATAAGCGTGCTGGCGCCTCTGGCCGACGGCGCCGTCGACGACCCGACCTACCAGCTGTACCTGGCGGTGATGGAGGCCTACGGCGAAGGCATCAAGGATGTCGGCGGGTACTACTCCCTCGGGGGGTACGCCGCGGTCGCCACCGTCGCGGCCGTGCTCGAGACGATCGAGGGAGATGTCACGGCAGAGAACGCCGCCGCGACGATCCGGACCATGCCCGAGACCGGGCTGCCCGCCGGTGGCGGGGTGACGATCAAGTGCGGAGGATCCGCCATGCCGGCCAGGCCGGCCATCTGCACCAACCAGTACCTTCGCGCCGAGCTCGATGCCTCGGGCAACCCGACCAACTACTCGGTGGAGGACGCGACCGAGCTCGTGGGCGGCTGATCGATCAGGGGTGCTTCGCTCCGGCTCGTTCCCCGTTGGAGCGAAGCACCCCTGACTCGGGCGGTCAGTCGAAGACCCGGTGCGGGACCTGCAACGTCTCGATGGACCTCGACTGGGTGGAGCGTCACCGGTCGCGGTGGAGGAACCCGTGCAGCGTGGCCTGGGTGAGCTCGTCGACGATCTCGGCGGTCGATGCGCCGTCGGTGCCGAAGAAGGTGGAGCGGAACGCGGCCATGCCCGCGATCATGGCCACGGTCGAGTGAGCAGCGAGATCGGGATGGCGGCTCTTCATGCCGCGGAACTCCATCCCCTCCGAGCTGATCTGGCCGAGCACGGCCAGCGCCTGGCTGACATCGCCGATGCCGGCGTCGGCCCGCTCCTCGTCGCTGAGCGCGTCGGCGGCCCACAGCGTGATGACGAGCCCCCGGTGTTCGAGGAACAGCTCGAACAGCTCACCCGTGAACTGGGTGGCGAGCTCCTCCTCGCTGGTTCCCTCCGGGATGCCCGATCGCCAGGTCTGGCTGAAGTCGTCGACGAACTGCACGAACGGGATGACGAGCGCCTCCCGGAACAGCGCGGCCTTCGAACCGAAGTTGCGGAAGATCAGGTGCTCGGCCACACCGGCGGCCTCGGCGATCTCCCTGGTCGTCGTGCTGCGGTAGTCCTGCCGCGAGAACAGGTCGCGGGCCGCGTCGAGGAGCAGGCGGCGGGGCTCGCCCCGCGCTCGACGGGTCGCCTTGATCGCGGGCATGTCGGCGAGCTCTCCGGCGTCGGCCATCACGCGCCAGTGTGTCAGCTGGCGAGATCATCCAGGCGTCGTCGTGTCCTCGCCGATCTCGATGAGGGCCTGGGCGACGAAGCCGGGCTCGGTGATCATGAGGTCGTGCCCCGTGTCGATCGTCCAGAGCCGGTGCTCCTCGCGGGCTCGGGCGATCAGCTTCTGGTCCCGGCTCAGCAGGTTCGCTTCGCAGACGATGTGGTACTGCGGCAGTGCCCACAGCTCGTCCTCGTTGGTGAGGACGAGCTTCTGGGCGAAGCACGACCACGGCTGGGCCGTCAGGCGAGCGTCCATCCATGCGAGGTCGTCGGGGTCCTCGACCCCGTAGAAGGCTCCGGCCCCTTCAGCGGGAAGCAGGACCAGCTCGATGCCCTCACGGGTCTCTCCGTACGGGCGGGCGAGCTCCAACGTGGGACCGGCGACGTCGACGAGCGACATGTCGTTCCGGGGATTGGCGGCGTCCAGGTAGACGAGCTTGCCGACCCGGTCGGTGGCCCGATCGGCGACCCCGGTGACCACCATCCCGCCGTAGCTGTGACCGACGAGCACGACGTCGCGGAGGTCCCAGTAGTGCAGGAGCGAGGTCACGTCGGTCAGGTGCGTCTCGAGGTCGACCGACGCGTCGAGCAGGTGCGACCGCTCGGCGAGACCGGTGAGCGACGGCGCGAACACCTCGTGACCCGCGGATTCGAGTCGTTGCTTCACGGCCTTGTAGCACCAACCGCCGTGCCCGCCTCCGTGCACCAGGACGTAGGTCGTCATGCGAGATCCCCTCCAATGGGCTCGACCATCGAGCCGAGGTCCGACGCTACGGGATGCCGAGACCGGCGCGGCGCGACGCGCCATGATGAGCGCTGCACGCTATCGAGGAGAAGACGATGTCCGCATTCGATGACGCCGAGTACGAGCCCAGCCCGTGGGAACCGATCTCCCAGGAGGTCGAGCGCTACGAGCGCACCGACGGCGCCCAGGCGAGCGATCTCGTCGGTGAGCAGTGGATGATCCTCTGGACCTTGGGGGCCAAGTCGGGCAAGGTCCGCAAGACCCCGCTGGTCCGCGTGGCTGACGGCGAGGGCCGCTACGCGGTGTTCGGTTCGATGGGTGGGGCACCCACCAACCCGCAGTGGGTGCACAACATCCGTGAGCACGGCATTGCTCGTCTCCAGGACGGCAGCTCGGTCGTGGACTGCTCGGTACGTGAGATCGACGGCGACGAGAAGGCCGCGTGGTGGGCGCGCGGCGTCCAGGTGTGGCCGGACTACGACGCGTACCAGGCGGCAACCGAGCGCCAGATCCCGGTGTTCGTGCTCGAGCCGAACCGACAGGTCAGGCGATGATGCCGAGGGTCCGCAGCTTCTCGACGACCTGCTCGGCGGCGTCCTCGACCGACACCTCGGTGGTGTCGATGCGCACCTCGGGGTTCTCGGGTGACTCGTAGGGCGAGTCGATGCCCGTGAAGTTGGGGAGCTCGCCGGCGCGGGCCTTGCGGTAGAGGCCCTTCACGTCGCGTTGTTCGGCCACAGCGAGCGGCGTGTCGACGAACACCTCGATGAACTGGCCGTCGGCCACCAAGCTACGGGCCATCTGGCGTTCGGCGCGGAACGGCGAGATGAACGTGACGAGCACGACGACGCCGGCGTCGACCATGAGCTTGGACACCTCGGCGACCCGCCGGATGTTCTCGACGCGGTCCTCCTCGGTGAACCCGAGGTCCTTGTTGAGGCCGTGACGGACGTTGTCGCCGTCAAGCATCGTGGTGTGCACCCCGGCGGCGTGGAGCCGCTTCTCGACGAGGTTGCCGATGGTGGACTTGCCCGATCCGGACAGGCCCGTGAACCACACGACGGCGGGTTCGTGGCCTTTGAGGCGGGCGTGGGCCTGGGCGTCGACGTCGATGGCCTGCCAGTGCACGTTCTGGCTGCGGCGCAGCGCGAAGTGCAGCAGCCCGGCGCCGACCGTGGCGTTGGTGAGGCGGTCGATGACGATGAACCCGCCCATGTCGCGGTTCGCCGTGTACGGGTCGAAGGCGATGGGCCGGTCGACGTTGATGTTGGCGATGCCGATCTCGTTGAGCTCGAGCGTCTTGGCCGCGGTGTGCTCCATCGTGTTGACGTTGACGCGGTACTTCGGCTGCTCGATGGTGGCCCCGACGATGCGGGCGCCGATCTTGATGAGGTAGGGCCGGCCGGGGAGCATCTGGTGCTCGTGCATCCACACGATGTGCGCTTCGAACTGGTCGGCCACCTCGGGCGGGTTGTCGGCCGCGGCCAACACGTCGCCGCGGCTCACGTCGATCTCGTCGGCGAGGCAGATGGTGACGGCCTGACCGGCGAACGCGTGGTCGAGGTCGCCGTCACCGGTGACGATGCGCGACACCACCGAGGTCTGGCCGCCGGGGAGCACCCGGATGGCGTCGCCGACGTTGACGCTGCCGCCGACGATGGTGCCGGCGAACCCACGGAAGTCGAGGTTGGGGCGGTTGACCCACTGCACGGGCAGGCGAAACGGCCCTTCGGCGACGTCGTCGCCGACGGCGACGGTCTCCAGGTAGGGGATGAGCGCGGGACCGGTGTACCAGGGGGTGTTGTCGGACGGCGTGAGGAGGTTGTCGCCCTTGAGGGCAGACATGGGGATGCAGACGATGTTGTCGATGTCGAGCTGGCTGGCGAAGGTTCGGTAGTCGGCTTCGATGGAGTCGAACACGTCCTGGGAGTAGTCGACGAGGTCCAACTTGTTGACCGCGACGACCACGTTCTTGATGCCCAGCAGCGACACGAGGAACGAGTGGCGACGGGTCTGGGTCAGCACGCCCTTGCGGGCATCGATCATGAGCACGGCGAGATCGGCGGTGGACGCGCCGGTGACCATGTTGCGGGTGTACTGCTCGTGACCGGGCGTGTCGGCCACGATGAACTTGCGCTTCTCGGTGGAGAAGAACCGGTAGGCGACATCGATGGTGATGCCCTGCTCGCGTTCGGCTTCGAGGCCGTCGAGGAGCAGCGCGAAGTCGAGGTCGCCGCCCTGGGTGCCGACCTTGCGCGAATCGGCCTCGAGCGCGGCCATGTGGTCCTCGAACACGAGCTTGGTCTCGTAGAGGAGCCGGCCGATGAGGGTGGACTTGCCGTCGTCGACCGAACCGCAGGTGATGAAGCGCAGCAGGGACTTGTTCTCGTGGGCGGTGAGGTAGGCCTCGATGTCGGATTCGAGGAGCTCGTCAGCAGCGTGCGCCATCAGAAGTACCCCTCTTGCTTCTTCTTCTCCATGGACCCGGACGAGTCGTGGTCGATCGCCCGCCCCTGGCGTTCGGAGGTGGTGGTGAGCAGCGTCTCCTGGATGACCTCGCTCAACGTCTCGGCCTTGGACTCGACGGCACCGGTGAGCGGGTAGCAGCCCAGCGTGCGGAACCGCACCGAGCGCATCTCCGGCGTCTCGCCGTCGCGCAGGGGCAGTCGATCGTCGTCGACCATGAGCAACATGCCGTCGCGCTCGACGACGGGACGGGGAGCGGCAAGGTAGAGCGGGACCATCGGGATGTTCTCGCGGTGGATGTAGAGCCACACGTCGAGCTCGGTCCAGTTCGAGATGGGGAACACCCGCATCGACTCGCCCTGGGCCCGACGGGCGTTGTAGAGGCGCCACAGCTCGGGGCGCTGCAGCTTCGGATCCCACCGGTGCTGCGCGGAACGGATCGAGAAGATCCGCTCCTTGGCCCGGGACTTCTCCTCGTCACGACGAGCACCACCGAAGGCGCAGTCGAAGCCCCAATTGTCGAGGGCCTGCTTCAACCCCTCGGTCTTCCACATGTCGGTGTGCACCGACGAGCCGTGGTCGAACGGGTTGATGCCGAGGCGGACCGCTTCGGGGTTCTGCCACGTGAGCAGCTCCATGCCCGACTCGGCGGCCATGCGGTCGCGGAACTCGTACATCGCCTTGAACTTGAACGTCGTGTCGACGTGCATCAGCGGGAACGGGGGCGGCGACGGGGCGAAGGCCTTGCGGGCCAGGTGGAGCATGACCCCGCTGTCCTTGCCCACGGAGTAGAGCATCACGGGACGCTCCGCCTCGGCGGCCGCCTCGCGCATGATGTGGATGCTCTCGGCCTCCAAGCGTTGGAGGTGGCTCAAGCTGTTCACGATGTCAGCTCCGTTCGGTCCTACGGCTCGCGGGGAGCGAAGCTAATGCACCCACCGCGTGTGGACGTGGTCGAGCGCGGCGCGTTCGAATAGTCGAATGCCTCAGATACGGGGCATGACCTCGTCGGTGACCGTGCGCAGGTAGCGCCAGGCGATCTCGGGCGGCAGACCGCCCACGAGGGGCTGGAGCGGCAGCGGGAAGCCGCCCGCGATCAGGTCGAGGGCCTCGTCGACGGTGACGATGCGGTGCGTGCGGTTCTCGGCGCGGAGCTCGTCGACGGTGGTCGCCGTCGAGAGGCTGGCCGTGTGCGTGTCGCCCTTGTTCATGGCGGCATACGCCTGCACGTCGTGGAGGAGGTGCGGACCGATCTCGTCCCACGCCGTGTCGAGGTCGTCGGAGACGAAGATCGTCGTGGCCATGTCGAGGGACGGGACGATGCAGAAGCCCGGCTCGCGGCCGTTGGCGCGGCACTCGTCGTTGTAGATGGCCTCGAGGTCGGGGCCGCCGCCCTGGGCGAGGAAGCCGAGGTCGAAGCGAGCGGCGCGCTTCGCGGCGGGTGGGCTGCCACCGCCCCACATCACCATCGGCCCACCGAGCGTGATCGGCGCGGGCGTGACGTGGATGCGCCGGCCTTCGTGCTCGAACGGCTCACCGGTCTTTGCCTTGAGGAGGAGGGCCAGCTGGTCCTCGACCAGGCGACCACGGCGCTTGAAGTCGGCACCGTGGTGCTCGAACTCCTCGGGCCGGTAGCCGATCGCCACGATGTACGACACCCGCCCACCGCTGATGATGTCGAGCACGACCATGTCCTCGGCGAGGCGGATCGGGTCGTAGAGGGGCAGGATCAGCGCCGCGGTCGAGATGGCGAGCGTGGTCGTGCGGGCGGCCATCGCCGTGGCCATGACGAGAGGAGACGGGAGGTAGCCGTCGGCCATCGTGTGGTGCTCGCACACCACGGCGGCGACCGCGCCTCGATCTTCGGCGAACGTCGCCATCTCCAGCGCGGCGGCGTAGAGCTCGGTGGTCGGCGCGCCGAAGTCGGGCGCACGCATGTCGAAGCGCATCAGGAACATCGCGAGTCTCAGGTCTGTCGGGCTGCACCCGACGGGCGGTGCGAGCGGCGGAACTTTCAATGTATTGGGTGACGCCCGGCACTGTCGCATGGCCCTCCGAGCCTGCACGCCGCCTACAGTCCCCGCCATGCGCTACGGCATCTCGCTGATGATGATGAACCCGACGGCGTGGCCTGACGCGTCGGTCGCCGCCGACGAGCTGGGGTACGACTCGGTGTGGATCCCCGAGCACCTCGTCCTGCCGGTCGACATGGGTGGTAGCCCGCACGATGGCGATGAGCATCCGCCGATCCCCGCCGACATGCCGGTCTTCGACGCGCTCCAGTGCCTCGCGTTCCTGGCGGCGCGGACCGAGCGCATCCGGCTCGGCACGCACGTCTACAACATCGGGCTCCGCCATCCCTTCGTGGTGGCGCGGGCCGCCGCCACCCTCGACATCCTCTCCGAGGGCCGGTTGAACTTCGGCATCGGCGTCAGCTGGCTGGAGGCAGAGTGGCGTGCCGTCGGCCTCGACTTCTCCACCCGAGGTGCCCGGGCCGACGAGACCATCGAGATCTGCCAGCGCCTCTGGACCAACGAGGTGGTCGAGCACCACGGGCGGTTCTTCGACTTCGACGAGGTCATGTTCGAGCCGAAGCCGCCCACGCCAGGTGGGCCCCGGCTGATCATCGGCGGGGACGGCAGGGCCGCGCTGCGACGAGCCGCCACCGTCGGCGACGGGTGGATCCCGATGAACCACACCGTCGACCAGCTGCCCGCGTCGATCGACCGCATCGCCGAGCGCCGCGCCGCGGCGGGTCGCGAGGGTCGGACCGAGGTCATCGTGTCGACCATGGACGTCCGCACGCCGGAGGACGCGGCCCCCTACGAGCAGGCCGGCGTCGACGTGCTGCTGGTCAAGCCGTGGAACCGCACGTCTGATGCACTCGAGTCGCTGGCCTCGTTCGCCGAGCGCTTCGGCCTGTGAACCCGACAGGCACTGCGGTCACGACCAGGTTCGGGTCGCCGGGGGACCCGCCACGGGAGCACGCGGTCGACGCGGTCGCTCGCTGATCCGGAGCGACGGCTCCGTCGTCGGGCTGGCGCCGCACCGTCGGACCGGTGAAAGTGCGGGTCGCGGCTCGACACTGGAGGAACCATGGATCTCGGACTCGTTGGAAAGCGGGCGCTGGTCACCGGCGCTGGTCAGGGAGTCGGGGCAGGCATCGCCCGGACCCTCGCGGCCGAAGGCGTCGAGGTCTTCGTCAACGACTTCTACGGCGAACGCGCCGAGGAGGTCGTGGCCGAGATCACCGATGCTGGTGGTGTGGCTCGGTCGGTTCCGTTCGATGTGACCGACCTCACCGGGGTCAAGGCCGCCGTCGACGAGGCCGGTGGCGTCGACATCCTCGTGAACAACGCCGGCAACGCTGGTGTCGCCGGGTTCGGGAAGCTGTCGCCGTTCGTGGAGACCGACCCGGCCGACTGGGCTCCCTACTTCGCGGTGAACCTGTACGGCGTCATGAACTGCGTGCACGCCGCGCTCCCGGCGATGATCGACGCCAGGTGGGGTCGGGTCATCACGATGGTCTCCGATGCGGGGCGCATCGGTGAGGCGTACATGGCCCCCTACGCGGCGGCCAAGAGCGGTGCTGCTGGCTTCAGCCGGTCGATCGCTCGCGAGGTCGCCCGCCACGGTGTCCTGGTCAACAACGTGGCGCTCGGCACGATGCGCACCCCGCTCACTTCAGCCGTCTACGACGATCCCGCCCACGCCGAGCAGAAGAAGTCGATCCTGGCGCCGTATCTCGTGCGCCGGCCCGGCGAACCGGAGGATGCTGCCTTGGTCGTCGCCATGCTGGCCAGCCCGAACGCGTCGTGGGTGACGGGCCAGACCATCCCGGTCAACGGCGGCTACTCCTTCGCACTATGACCGCGCTCGTCCCGATCCCCGCCGCGTGGAGCGACCTGACGCCCGCGTGGGTGTCGGCGGCCATCGACGCCGACGTCCGCGCGGTCGACGTCTTGTTCGCCGATGACGGCACCAACCGTCGTGCCCGGCTCGGCCTGTCCTATGCCTCGGGCTCAGGTCCTGCCGTGGTCTTCGCCAAGGCCGAAGGCGAGCACCGGGAGGTCCATGCGCGCAACGGCAACCTCTTCAACGAAGCCGACCTGTTCGCGTCGGGCGTGGACTTACCGCTCGACCATCCCGCGTCCTACGGCGTCGTCATCGACCGGCCGGGCCTCGACTACCTGCTCCTGATGGAAGACATCACCGAGCGGGGCGGCGACCCTCGCGACGCCACGCGCCCGATGACGGCGACGCAGGTGGCCGCGGGGCTGCTCGGCCTCGCCCGGCTGCACAGGTCGCAGTGGGGGCTCACCGCCGAGACCGAACCGAGGCTCGCCTGGGTGCAGACATGGGAGGCGACCGAGGGATGGCAGGTCGGACTCCGGCGCATGGCGCCCATCGGTCTGCAGCGAGGCAGGCCATCGCTTCCTCCCGAGGTCCGTGCGTGGTCGGGCGATGACGTCGTCGACCTGTGGGTCACCTTCGTCGACACGCTCGACGCGGGGCCGCTCACCCTCCTGCACGGAGACGCCCACATCGGCAACGCCTACGTGCTGCCCGACGACACCGTCGGCTTCCTCGACTGGCAGGTCGTGCGTCGGGGCAACTGGTCCCAGGACGTCGGCTACTTCCTCCAAGGGGCACTCACGACCGCGGACTGCCGCGAGCACGAACGGGCGCTGGTGGTGACCTACGCCGAGTCGCTCGGCCGGGTGAGCGAGGACGAGGCGTGGCTCCGCTATCGCGCCTCCGCGGTCTACGGGCTCGCCATCTGGCTCTCGACGCTCGGCACCGACGGCTACCAGACCCGAGAGGTCTCGCTGGCGCTCGCCGAGCGCTACGCCGCCGCCGTCGTCGACCTCGACGCCGCGGGTGCCCTCGAGGAGTTGTCCTCCCGGGCGGCCTGACCCAGGATCGTCACGGGAACGTGATCGGCATGTGCTCCCACCCTCGGACGGTGGAGGTGGGGAACAGCGACATGCCGTCGTAGTCGACGTCCCACTCGGGCCAGCGGTTGAGCATCTCGTCGAGGGCGACCCGCCCTTCGAGGCGGGCGAGGCTGGCCCCGAGGCAGAAGTGCAGGCCGTACCCGAAGGTGAGGTGCGTCGTGTCGGTGCGGGTGATGTCGAACACGCCGGGGTTGTCGTAGTGGCGGGGGTCGCGGTTGGCGGACGCCATCGACAGCAACATGGCGCTGCCGGCGGGGACGGTGGTGCCGTAGTACTCGATGTCCTGGGTGACGTAGCGGGCGATGGCGTGGCCGGTCGGTTCGAAGCGAAGCGTCTCGTCGATGACCTTGTTGAGCAGCGACCGGTCCTGGTGGACCATGCGCCGCTGGTCGGGGTGCTCGGCGAGCACCTTGGCTAGCCAGCCGATGAGCCGACCGGTGGTCTCGTTGCCGGCCCCGGCGAGCACCGCCGTGTAGGTGGACACCTCTTGGCGGGTGAGCTTGCGGGTGGTGCCGGTCTCGTCTTCGAACTCGGCGTTGAGGAGCTGGGTCATGAGGTCGTCGGAGGGGTGCTCGGCGCGCCAGTCGATGTACTCCTCGAACATGGCACCGCTGGCGATCTCGTCTTCCTTGACGTCCATCGGCTTGCCCGGCTCGGTGCGCAGGTTGTTGTCGGTCTTGTTGCGCACCGCGACCTGGTCCTGCTCGGGGATGCCGAGCAGCATGCTGATGACCTTCATCGGCAGCATCTTGGCCAACTCGTCGATGATGTCGAACCCGCTGGCACCCACCAGCGGGTCGAGGCAACCGATGCAGTACGCGCGGACCTGGTCTTCGAGCTCGGCCATGCGCCGCGGGGTGAACACCCGCGACATGAGGCCACGGTGGGCGGTGTGGGTGGGTGGGTCCTCGAACATGATGACCCCGCCGGGGAGCTCGAAGTCGGCCCGGATGATGTCGAGGATGTCCGAACGGCTGCTCGTGAAGACCTTCCAATTGACCAGCGCCTCCTGGATGTCGGCGTGCCGGGTCAACATCCAGAAGTCGTACTTGTCGTTGTGGTAGATCGGCGACTCGTCCCGGAGCCGCTCGTAGAGGGGGTACGGGTCGGCATTGATCTCGACGTCGTAGGGGTCGAAGTAGATGGCGGTCGTGTCCACGGCGGTCATCGGCGGTCTCCTCATCAGGTCCGTGTCGATGTTGTACCGAGTTTTAACGCTCGTTACAAGTTCCTCTTCCCCTCGAGCGATGCCATGGGCGAAACTCGGGCATGGCTGTTGAGCGTCGACCCCGCGCCGCGACCGAGGCGAAGCGCCTGCGGATCCTCGACGCCGCCGAGGAGCTCATCCTCGAGAACGGCTACGCCGCGGTCAGCTCGCGCCGCGTCGCGGCGCGGGTCGGCATCCAGGCGCCGCACCTGCACTACTACTTCGCCACCATCGACGACCTCTTCGTCGCCGTGATGCAGCGCCGCGCAACCCAGAACGCCGAGCGGATGGCGGCCGTGCTCGACTCCGCAGAACCCCTGCGGTCGTGGTGGGAGCTGGCGTCCGATCAGCGCGGCACGGCGTTGTTCGTCGAGCTGCTCGCCGCGGCCAACCACCGGCTGGCGCTCAAGGCGGAGATCGCCGTCATGGCCAAGGAGATCCGCGCCCTGCAGATCGAGCGCCTCTCGACGTTGCTCGGCGAGTACGGCCTCGACGCCGACGTGTTCACCCCCGTGCTGGTGGCCGCCGCGATGCAGGGTCTCGCCTTTGCGGTCGTCACCGATCAAGCCGCGGGGTACGACACCCACCCCGACGAGGCGGCGGCGGCGATGGTTCGGCTGTTGGACGATCTCGAAGCGGGCCGCGCCGGCCGCCGGCGTTCCTGATCGGCTGTCTGGCGGATCGGCTGTCTGGCGGATCGGACCCGCCGGTCGGGCCGGCGCAGTCGGCGATCTTCCCGAGCGGCTCGCCCACGATCCACCGCGTGACGTCTTCGCCGGCCATCTTCGGGTCAGCTCCTTTCGCACCACCGCGGTACCGTCCGTCCTGGTCCGCCCCAGAGGAGCGATGCGCGTGAAGGAACAACGACGGGGCGGCAAGATCGCCATGAACATTGATGAGCGCGACGCGTTCCTCGCCGAGGAGCGCACCTGTCGGGTCGCGTCGGTCGGCGCTGACGGCGCGCCGCACGTGACCCCGCTCTGGTTCGTGTGGGACGGCGCCGCGCTGTGGCTGACCTCGATCGTGCGCAGCCAGCGGTGGACCGACGTGCAGCGCGACAGCCGGGTCAGCATCGTGGTCGACGCCGGGATCGACTTCATGGAGCTGCGCGGCGTGGAGATCAGCGGCACGGCCCGATCCGTGGGAGAAGTGCCGCGGACCGGCGAGCCTGTTCCTGAGCTCGATGTGCCCGAGCAGCTCTACGCCGACAAGTACGCGGGCGGCACGATCTTCCACGACGGCCGCCACGCCTGGCTGCGCGTCGAGCCCGACAAGGTCGTCAGCTGGGACTTCCGCAAGATGGCCGGCCTCGACGGCGACCGGGCGGGTGTCTCGGGCGCGATCAGAGATCGATGAGCAGGTGCTTGCTCAGGTCACCGGTGAGGTCGACGAAGATCGCTCGGGTGTCGAAGCGCCACCGATCGTCGACGAGGTGGAACGTGTCTTCGTAGCGCCCCGCGATGATGGCCTGGAGCGGCAGCTCGTCGGTCTGCTGGAACACGGTGTAGCGCGAGCGTGCCGTGGCCGTGGTGGCGCCATCGTCGACCTCAACCGCGACGTTCGTCGTGACGTGGTGGGTCTTGGGTGTGCCGTCGTCGTACAGCCGCGTGGTGACCTCGTAGAGCTTGCGCACCTCGTCGAGTCCTTCGATCACGATTCCGGGTGCTGCCTTGATCCGGCCGTGCTCGAAGAGCTGCGCGACGCCGACGAGGTCGCCGGCATCGATGCGATCGGCGTAGGCGTAGACGAGGTTCTCGATCTCCCGGGCGCTGTCGAGCATGGCCGCAGGGTAGTGATCGGGGTCAGGACCTGCTGTTGGCCGCGCCGAGCGGGAGCGTGACCTGGGTGAGGACCTCGGACAGCGCCCAGAGCTTGGTCTGCAGGGCGCGGTCCTGCGAGCGTCGACTCGAGCGCACGACGATGGGGTTGCCCTGCATCTCGCCGAGCCCGTCCGGTCCGAAGTACTGCCCGCCGGTTGCGTACGGGTCGGTGGCGGCGCGCAGCGAGGGGAGCGCACCCTTCGTGGCGGGCTGGGCGAAGTAGGGGACCAGGAAGCGCAACCGCTTGTCGACGAAGTCGGCCCCGGGGAAGTGGCGGGCAAGCTCGGTGTCGGACCCACCGGGATGTGAGGCGAGCGAGACGGTGTGGACGCCGGCGGCGACGAGGCGCCGGTGCAGCTCGTAGGCGAACAGCAGGTTCGCCAGCTTCGAGCGCGAGTACGCCACGAACCGGTTGTACTTGTCTTCGGCGCGGATGTCGTCGAGGTCGAGCGCGAACGGTGCCCAGTGCCCGTTGCTCGCCACGGTGATGACCCGGGATCCCTCGACGTCGATCATCCGGTCGAGCAGCAGCCCGGTCAGCGCGAAGTGGCCGAGGTGGTTGGTGCCGAACTGGAGCTCGAAGCCTTCGGCGGTGAGCTCGCGGTCGGTGTACATCACACCGGCGTTGTTGATCAGGAGGTCGATGCGGTCGTGGCGGTCCTTGATCTCGGTGGCCGCGGCGCGCACCGAGGCGAGCGACGCGAGGTTGAGCGACTGCAGTTCGAGCCGGGCGCCGGGGACGCTGGACGCGATGTCGTCGTGGGCGGCGGCGGCACGTTCGGGGCTGCGGCAGGCCATCACGACGGTGGCGCCGGCGGCGGCCAGCTGCCGGGCGGTCTCGATGCCGAGTCCGGCGTTCGCTCCGGTCACGACCGCCACGCGGCCGGTCTGGTCGGGGATGTCTGCTTCGCTCCAGCCGCCGTTGCTCATCGTCGTGCTCCCATCGATCCTGTCGTGGTCGTGCGCCGCACCAGGCAACTCGCCCACCTGGCCGCGTGCCAAATCTCGGGCGCGGGTGTGGCCCGGCACGGGGCGTGCCGGGTCGTTTCGGGGGTTCCGAACAGGTTGGGTCTCTG
>CAZALT010000089.1:0-5414 GCA_964485515.1 uncultured Rhabdothermincola sp.
TGACGCCGGCGAGGTACTTGCGCTCGGCCTCGGGGATGCCCAGCTTCTCGTAGGTCTCCTTGACCGAGTCCGGGAGCTCGTCCCAGGCGTCGACCTGCTTCTCGGTGGGCTTGATGTAGTAGTAGATCTCGTCGAAGAAGATCTCCGACATGTCCCCGCCCCAGTTGGGCATGGGGCGCCGTTCGAACTGCTGGAGCGACTTGAGGCGCTTCTTCAGCATCCAGTCCGGTTCGCCCTTCATCCACGACATCTCTTTGACGATGTCGACGTTCAGGCCTCGCTTGGGCTTGAACACGTAGTCCTCGGCGTCGCTCCAACCGAGCTTGTAGCGACCGAGATCGAGGCCGAGATCGGTTGTGGCCATCGTGCACACTCCAATCAGATGGGGGCGGTAGCGGAGGGAGGAACCAGCCCGCGGACGGGGTCCCGTGGATTTCTCCTACGGCGATAGTAACAACTCCCCTGCCCAAGACCCACCTGACACCCAGAAGGGCCCAGGTCCGCCGCGATCGGTCGCTGTGCCCCGATCCCTCACATCCCTACCCCGCGGAGCCGACAGGAAAAGCCGTGACACCAGGGAACGTGGCGATCGAGGGCGAGTCCGGCGGGACCTCCGAGCGCACCGAGTCGGCCCGCCCGCCCACCGGGCGCTCCGCCGCGGAGCTGGCTGCGCTGCTCGCCGCGGCCGAAGCACGCATCGTCGACCTCGAGGAACGCCACATCGCGACGGTCGACGCGCTCCACGACGGGCTCTTCATCGTCGGCCCCGGAGCCAAGCTCGAGTATGCGAACACCTCGGCCATCGAGCTCTTCGGCTACAGCCAGGAGGATCTCGTCAAGCCCGAGACGTGGATCGACCTCGCACCCAT
Source organism: uncultured Rhabdothermincola sp. (assembly GCA_964485515.1). Taxonomy (GTDB): domain Bacteria; phylum Actinomycetota; class Acidimicrobiia; order Acidimicrobiales; family Acidimicrobilacustridaceae; genus CAZALT01. The sequence continues at coordinate 870 of CAZALT010000089.1, forward strand.
CAACGAGGCGGGCCGTCCCGCAGGCCCGAACGAGCACAGCACGCTGATCTGCTTCCGCACGGGAGAACCGGTCGAGGCGATCATGGGCGTCCACACCGCGCATCACGGCCTGAGGTGGCTCGACAGCACCTCGATCCCGATCCTCCGAGACGGCACGGTGCGCGGCGTGGTCACGACGTTCACCGACATCACCGAGCAGCGCCAGGCGGCCGAGCTGCTGCTGGCCAGCGAGCAGCGCTTCCGACTGCTGACCGAGTCGCTGCCGGTCGGCGTCTACCAGACCGATGCCATGAACGAGGTCACCTACGTCAACCCGAAGTGGTGCGAGATCACCGAGATCGCCGAAGAAGACGCGATCGGTCTGCGATTCATCGATCACATCCATCCCGACGACGTCGATCCCGCCGCCGAGCAGTTCCGCCAGAGCCGGATCTCGCAAGGCGGCTTCCGCATGCAGATGCGGTTCACCACGGGGACCGGGAAGTTGCGTTGGTTGAGCACCTACGGCGTTCCGACCTTCGACGACGAGACCGGCAAGCTCCGGTCGCTCATCGGGTCGATCGAAGACGTCACGCCGTACGTCACCGCCCAGGAGTCCCTCACCCACGCCGCGACCCACGACCCGCTCACCGACCTACCCAACCGCAGCCTGATGCTCGACCACCTCGAGCTGGCGCTCAGCCGCACGGAACGCGATCGGAGCCGGGTCGCACTGCTCTTCCTCGACCTCGACCGGTTCAAGCAGGTCAATGACACCATGGGCCACGACGCCGGCGACGATCTGCTCGTGGAGGTCGCCCGCCGGCTCGGAGGGATCGTCCGCCCCAGCGACACGGTGTCGAGGATCGGCGGCGACGAGTTCGTCGTCCTCTGCACCGAGGTCGCCGACGAGCACCACGCCCTCGCCGTCGCGCAGCGCGTCTTGTCGGTGATCGAAGCTGAGCCGTTCCACCTGTGGGGCACCAAGATCGCGGTGACCGCCTCCATCGGCATAGCGCTGTCCCCGGTCGGGACGCCCGCCCACCCCGAGGCGCTCCTACGCGACGCGGACGCCGCCATGTACCGGGCCAAGGAGAACGGCCGAGCCCGCCTCGAGCTGTTCGACGAGGCGATGCGCATACGGGCCGCTCGACGGCTGGAGCTGTCCGACGAGCTCGCCCGAGCGGTCGAGCAGGGCGACATCCTCGTTCACTACCAACCGTGCATCGATCTGCCCACGGGTCGGATGACCGGCGTCGAGGCCCTGGCCCGCTGGTTGCACCCCACACGCGGCATGTTGCCGCCGTCCGAGTTCATCCCCATCGCCGAGGAGACCGGCCTCATCGTCGGGCTCGGGCTCCGAGTGCTCGCCACGGCGTGCCGGCAGATCTGCGTGTGGGAAGACCTGCTCGGCGACGACGCCCCCCGGGTGCACGTCAACATCTCGGCCCGCCAGCTCAGCGCGAACAACCTCCCGCTGATCGTGCGGCAGTTGCTCGACCAGTCCGAGATCGATCCGGCCAACCTGTGCCTCGAGATCACCGAGAGCGTCCTGATGGAGGATGCCGCGAGCGCGGTCGACGCGCTCGAGCGCCTCAAGCAGCTCGGCGTCGCGCTCGCCATCGACGACTTCGGGACCGGCTACTCGTCGCTGTCGTACCTCCGGCGGTTCCCCATCGACGTCTTGAAGGTCGACCAGTCCTTCATCGCTGGTCTGGGTCCGGACCCCGAGGACTCAGCCATCGTCGCCGCCATCATCAGCTTGGCCCGGTCGCTCGACCTCGTGCCGCTCGCCGAAGGAGTCGAGACGCTCGAACAGGTCGCCTTGCTCGAGGCGCTCGGCTGCACGGGAGCCCAGGGATACCTCTTCGCCAAGCCGATGGCCGCCGAGGATCTGACGCCGCTGATCCTCGCCAGCCTCGGGCGGTAGCGCCGCCAGCCATCCACCGACCGGGCCGCGCTACCCTCGCCGGCGTGGAGATGAGTCAGCGACCGCTCGCCGAGTTGCCCCCTCCGCCCCGGCGCGTGTGGACGCTCAAAGCCAACACCGTGATCGCCGGCACCGCCATCGCCGCCGGGTGCATCTACGTGGGGCTCCGCGACCCGAACACGCACACCACGCTGCCGCCGTGCCCGTTCAAGGCGATGACCGGCTGGGACTGCCCCGGCTGCGGGATGACGCGAGCCGCCTACGCCCTCATGCACCTCGACCCGGTCGCCGCGGCGAGCCACAACCTGCTGTTCGTCATCGCGTTCCCGGCCGTCCTGTGGATGCTGGTGAGCTGGTTGCTCCGAGAGTCCAGCGGACGGGGGCTACCCACGATGCGGGTCCCCGACTGGGCCATCGTCGGGGTCGGCGTCGCGGTGCTGGCGTTCGGCGTGATGCGCAACCTGTCCGCCTTCTCCTGGCTCGACGCGATCGCGTAGATCCCCCCGGAGTCCGCTCCGGAGTCCGCTCCGGAGTCCGCTCCGCTCGTGGTCAATCGATCCGGCGAAGGCCCTCGCGGAACCGCCGCCCGCGTTCGACGTAGGTGTCGGCGTTGAGCTTCACCATGCTGGTCGCGGGGAGGCCGTCACGGAGCTTGGCCGGAACGCCGAGCGCCATCATCCCGGTCGGGACCTCCATGCCCGCGGGAACGAGGGCTGCCGCGCCGACCAACGACCGGGTGCGCACGATCGCTCGGTGCAAGACGATCGCCCCGTTTCCGACGAGCGACTCGTCCTCGATGACGCAGCCTTCGAGGTGCACGATGTGGCCGATCACGCAATCGTTGCCGATCACGGTCGTCAGCTCGGGGGTGCAGTGGATCACCGAGTTGTCCTGCACCGACGACCTCTCGCCGATGCGGATGCCGCCGCGGGTTCCGTTGGGGTCCCGACCGTGGTCGCCGCGCAGCACCGCCCCCGGCCACACGGAGGACTCCGCCCCGATGATCACGTCGCCGATGACGACCGCGTCGGGATGGATGTAGGCGGTGGGATCGATGTCGGGAACGAGGTCGCCGAGGGCGTAGATCGGCATGGTGGCTCCTCGTCCTCGGGGGTCGGTTAGACCGTGACCCGGCCGTATCCGCCACGGAAGAAGATCAGCGGTCCGCCTTCGTGGAGGACGTCGAGGTCGGTGACGGCGCCGATGACGATGTGGTGATCGCCCGACTCGACCACCGTCTCGAGGTTGCAGTCGACGTAGGCCATGGCACCGCCGAGGCGGGGGCACCCGTTGCCCGATCTTCGCCACGCCAGCTCGGCGAACTTGTCCGGCGTCTTGCTGGCGAACACCCGCGAGATCTCTTCTTGGTCGTCGGCCAAGATGTTGACCGTGAACTTCCCTGTGGCCTCGATCTTCGGCCAGCTCGACGACTGCCGACCGGCGCAGAACAGCACCTGAGCCGGCTCGAGCGAGAGGGACGCGAACGAGCCGACGGCGAGCCCGACCGGCCCGTCGTCGTCGTGGCTCGTGATGACGGTGACGCCCGTCGGGAAGTGGCCGAGGACCTGACGGAACTTGGCCGCGTCGAAGGTCGTGCTGTCGTCGCTGATGTCGCTCACGTCCGCCACCTTAGAAGACGAACCGCAGTCCGACGAAGGTCACCTCGTCAGCGTCGGGTCCCCGTGGGATCGAAGGAGATCGTGAGTCCCTCGGATGCGGCGATGACCTCGGTGACGCCGAGATCGGCCGCCTGCTCGCGCGCCCGCGCCGAGATGCCGTCGATCATGTCGTCGGAGTGACCGGGGTCGTGGTGGAACAACGCCAGGCGACGGGCGCCGCCTTTGCTGGCCACATGCAGTGCGTAGTCGACGGTGCAGTGACCCCAGTGGGCCTTCTGCTCGAACTCGGCCTCGGTGAACTGAGCATCGTGGATGAGCAGATCGACGCCGTCGACCAGTTCGAGGACCTCGTCGGCGATGCTGTTCGAGCCGTCGAGCGGCTGCTGGTGATCGCTGATGTAGGCGACAGAGACCGACCCGAGCTCGATGCGGTACCCGAAGGTGGCTCCGATGTGAGGGACGTAGCGGGCCCGGACCTTTGCGTCGCCGATCGCGACGTCGTCGGGGTCGAGCGTGTGGAACTCGATCGTCCCGCCGAGCTCGTCGACGCGCACCGGGAAGTAGGGCGGACGCATGAACTCCTCGAACGCCTCACCGAGCGACAGGCCTTCTTGGGGTGGACCGTAGATGTCGAGGCGCGACCCGGGCTGGTGGAGCGGGGCGAAGAACGGAAGGCCCTGCACGTGATCCCAGTGCAGGTGGGTCACGAGGGCGTGGGCCCGGAAGCTGCCGTCGAGAGGTTGGTGCTCACCGAAGAAGCGGAGGCCCGTGCCGAGATCGAGCACGATCGGTTCGCTGCCCGGCGCGGAGATCGACACGCACGCCGTGTTGCCGCCGTACCGCTGGTTCGCGTCGCATGCACACGGCGTCGATCCGCGCACACCGTGGAACGAGATGTCGACCAACTGCACGCACCCCCTCGCGCCCCGAAGAATTCGAGCGTAGCCAAGCCCCCTTGCCGCTGTCCCCGCGTGTGACGCATCTCACCGACCCACCGACATCTGGTCGGTCAACAGG
>CAZALT010000089.1:5514-14345 GCA_964485515.1 uncultured Rhabdothermincola sp.
TGTCCCCGCGTGTGACGCATCTCACCGACCCACCGACATCTGGTCGGTCAACAGGTTGGTCGGTCAACAGGTTGGTCGGTCAACAGGTTGGTCGGTCAACAGGGTGGTCGGTCAACAGGCGAGTCAGCGCGGCAGGGCGAGGTCGCCGCTGTCGGTCCACCGGGCCAGCCCGTCGACCACGAGCGTCGCGGCGACGCGCTCGACTCGAGCCGCGTCGTCGGGCCACCCGGCCGCACGACCAAGTCGGGCCGCGGCGATCACGCCACGGTCGCGCAGCGCGTCGACAAGGCGCCCTCTCCCCTGGCGGTCCGATCCCTCGAACCGCGACTGTCCCCCGCTGACCCCTGCGGAGCCGACGGCCGGATCCGGATCGGGTCGACCGCCCTGTTCCCACGTGCACGACGACGCGACGGGGCACGAGGAGCAATCGGGGTTTCGGGCGGTGCACACGGTCGCCCCGAGATCGAGCATCGCCTGGTTCCACTCCCAGCCCCGAGCGATCGGCACCGCCGCATCGGCGGCATCCTGGGCCTCCTGCCGGGTGAGCGTCGCGCCGCCCCACCGGGCGAGCACACGGGCCGCGTTGGTGTCGAGCACCCCGACATCGGCTTCGAAGGCGAAGGCCAGAACCGCTCGAGCCGTGTACGGGCCGACACCCGCAAGCGCGAGGAGCGCAGCGAGGTCATCGGGGATGTTGCCGTCATGGTCCTCGACGACGGCGACCGCGCACCGGTGCAGGTTCACCGCGCGCCGGTTGTACCCGAGACCCGCCCACAGGCCGATGATCTCGGCCACGGGAGCGTCGGCGCACACCGCCGCGTCGGGGAACCGATCCAGGAACGCGTCGTACCTGGGGACCACACGCGCCACCTGGGTCTGCTGGAGCATGACCTCGGAGACCAGGACCTTCCAGGGGTCTCGCGTCCTCCGCCACGGGAGATCCCGACGAGTCGCGTCAGACCACGCGAGCAGGTCTCGCTGACGCCCGGTGAGCTCCGCATCGGCACGCTTGCTCACGTGCCGTGCGCTCAGGTCCTCGGATACCACGAGGCCCGTGTGGCGTTCGGGAGCGGTGCGGACCCGCCACCGGAACCATCGGACGAGGTTCGGGTCGGCACGCCTCCTTTGCCCGTCAACGGATCACTCGTCGACGAACACGTCGTCGCTGTAGGGGAACGCACGGGTCGGAGCGAACTCCTGCTTCCACACCATGAGCTTGCGCACGAAGAAGCACACCTCTTCCTCGCGCTGGTTGATGCCCTTGGACTCGACCTTGATGATCCCGCGCTTGCCGTCGGACAGCTCCTTGCGGTCGAGCACCTTGGTGACCGCGTAGATCGTGTCGCCGTGATAGGTCGGCTTGGCGTGCTTGAGCGTCTCGACCTCCAGGTTGGCGATCGCAGCGCCACTCACGTCGGGCACGCTCATGCCGAGCACCAGCGAGTACACGAGGTTGCCGACCACGACGTTGCGACCCTGCACGGACGTCTCGCCGAACCACGCGTTCGTGTGCAGCGGGTGGTGGTTCATCGTGATCATGCAGAACAGGTGGTCGTCGTACTCCGTGATGGTCTTGCCCGGCCAGTGGCGGTAGACGTCACCGACTTCGAAGTCCTCGAAGTGGCGGCCGAACGGACGGTCGAGCGTGGTCACGGAAATGGCTCCTCTGCTGATCAGCGGCAACTCCTGGTCGGACCTGAGCGTAAGCGCCCGCGCGCACCTCGGCCACCTGACCCGAGAGACCCAGCCGATGGCCACCGTCGCTACTCCTCACGACGACGCTTCGGCTGCCGACGGGGTATCGGATGACAGGTGGGGAGCTCATGGGCAGCGGGGACCTCTGGGCGGCCTCCTCCGACTCCGAGTCGAGCCGCCGCCAGGCCGAGATCTGGCGGATGCTGATCAAGGCCCGCTACCTCGCGCTGCTCGCCGCCGCGGCCGTCGCGCTCACACCGGCCGGAGGCGACCAGCGCCTGCTCCTGCTGGTGGCCACCATCTTCGTGGTCATCCCCTACAACGGCGCCTACGACGCGATCCTCCGACGCACGGGACGACTTCCGAGCACGATCGCCTACACCGACCAGCTCATCGCCATAACCATCCTGATGCTCGACACGTCGCTCACGCAGTCGATGCTGCTCGTCATGCTTGCCGTCGACGCCACGAGCGCCGTCGCGTTCGGCCGACGCGTCGCGGTGCAGTCGGCCCTGATCGGCTGCATCGGCCTCGCCGTCGTCGTATGGGCCGCCGACGACCGCGACGCCTTCCTGGCGTTCCTCGTCTACCTCCCGACCGCCGCGTTCATCGTGTTGATCGTCGGCCAGGTCTCCGAGGTCGAGCGCGCGCTCCGCTCGCGCTTCAGCGATCTGGTCAGCGGTATCGACGCCATCGTGTGGGACCAGCTCACGACGAAGCCGTCCACGCTGTTCGTGAACCGCAGAGCCGAGGAGATCCTGGGGTTCACCCAGGAGCAGTGGTCCAGCCCGGGGTTCTGGCGTCGCACCGTCCACCCCGACGACGAGGCCTGGGCAGCCGCGCAGTACACCAGCGCCATCGAGCGGGGCGAGAACCTCGAGATCGAGTACCGACTGCTAGCGGCCGACGGTCGAACGGTCTACGTGCAGGACCACATGCGGGTCGAGGTCGACAGCAACAACCGTGCCACTGCCGTGCGCGGCGTCATGCTCGACATCACCGACCAACGTCGGGCAGAGGCCTACGCCGAGCAGTACGTGAACCTCGTCGAGCACATGCAGGTGTCGCTCCTGGTGTTCCGGCTCGACGACCGGGCCGACGACCGTTCGCTCGTGGTGACCGCCATGAACCCGGAGGCGACCCACCTCGCCGGCATGGGCGGCGACCAGGCCATCGGCCGACCGTTCGGCGAGGTCATCACCTTCGGCCAACCCGCCCTGATGATGAAGAGCCTCGCCGACGTCGTGCGCGAGCAGAGGGGGTGGGAGGTCGACGAGTTCCCCCTGGCCGACGGACGGGTCCTCTCCGTTCGAGCGTTCCCCCTGCCCGGCGACGCGGTCGGCCTGTCGGTGCAGGACGTCACCGAGCGAGCCCAGGCCTCTGAGGTGCTCCGCCACCAGGCCCTCCACGACTCGTTGACCAACCTCCCCAACCGGGCCTGTCTGAACGAGCGACTGAAGGCGGCGCTCGTGGCATCCGAGGTGTCGCAAGATCCCATCGCGCTGCTCGTCATGGACCTCAACCAGTTCAAGGAGGTCAACGATGCGTTGGGTCACGACCACGGCGATCGCCTCCTCGTCGAGCTCAGCAGACGCCTCCGCCGAGTCCTGCGCGACGTCGACACGCTCGCCCGACTCGGCGGTGACGAGTTCGCCGTCCTCCTCACCACCAACGCCGACGGGTCCGGCGCCACGGCCCTGGCCCGCCGCATCAGCGACGCCATGGAGCAACCGTTCCAGTTGGGTGGGATCAGCGTGCAGACGAGTGCGAGCATCGGCATCGCGCTCTTCCCCGAGCACGCCTCCGATGCCGAGACGCTCGCGCAGCGAGCCGATGTTGCGATGTACACGGCCAAGCGCGGCGATGCCCACATCGCGATGTACGCCTCCGAGCACGACCGGTCCTCGGTGCGGCGCCTGACGCTCACCGGCGAGCTGCGCGCCGCGATCTCCCGCGACCAGTTCCGCCTGCACTACCAACCGGTGCTCGACCTCACGAGCTCGGAGATCCCGTCGGTCGAGGCTCTCATCCGTTGGGAGCATCCCGACTTCGGGCTCATGCAGCCGGGCGACTTCATCGACCTCGCCGAGGTGTCAGGCAGCATCCAACCGCTCACCCGATGGGTGATAGCCCACGCGGTCGACCAGATGAGGGCCTGGGATGCCAACGGCATCGACCTCGCGATCGCCATCAACCTGTCCGTCCGAAACCTCTACGACGCTGACCTGGTCGCGTGGCTCGCCGGCCTCATCAGCGAACGGGGCATCGCCGGACATCGGCTCCAGTTCGAGATCACCGAGAGCCAGCTCATGGACGATCCCATCAAGGCCATGGAGGCCATCGGGAAGATCCGTGCGCTCGGCATCCGAACGAGCGTCGATGACTTCGGGACGGGGTACTCGTCGCTCGCCTACCTCAAGCACCTCCCGATCGACGAGCTCAAGATCGATCGGTCGTTCGTCGGCAACATGGTCGAGGACGCGAGCGACATGGCCATCGTCCGATCGACGATCGAGTTGAGCCACAACCTCGGGCTCACCGTCGTCGCGGAGGGCGTCGAGGATCAAGCCACCCTCGACACGCTGCGGGCTCTCGGATGCGATCGGGCTCAGGGCTACCACATCGGACGACCGGTGCCCGCCGCCGCGATCACCCAGCAGCTCGAACGCCTGTCCTGAGCACGCTCCGCGCTCAGACGGTCACGATCACGACGAACTGGCAGGGAGGAGCCATCGCATCCGACGGACTCGGCCAGCCAGTTCGGTTCGGTTCGGTTCGGTTCGCATCTGGCCGAGACGGCCGGGCCGCGGATCCGGGTCAGTTCAGGACGATGGAGGAGAACTGGCGCTCAGGGCCAGATCCGGTACGAGCTCCCACCGCAGCGAGGGCGCAGCCCATGCAGTGCGGGGGCTTCGAGGTGCCGTAGGCGTAGACGAGGCAGTCGTTGCAGAACTCACCAAGGCATGACCGGCACACCCCGCCGACAGTGGCATGTCGGTGCACTTCACAACATGCCATCGGTGATCTCCCCGTGCTCCATGTGAGCAACGTTACGCACCCGAGCACGCTCGGCTGAATAGGCAATTCGCACCTTCGCTCTACCCGAAAGACCCACCTACACCCGGTGCCGAACCGCACAATGGTGAGCCGACGCAACACCGCTGGCGACGGGCGAGACGGCCGAGCTGATGACCTGTCATCGATGTGAGGAGCGTCCTGTCCGTGAGTAGCCTCCCCGCCATGACTGCCGTCGAACTTCCCGACACGTCCGCCGACCTCGACGCCGCCGCGGCCGCCATCGCCGCGGCCGACGCGGTCGTCGCCGGCGCCGTCGAGGCCCTGGCCGAACCGGGCCGCCTCGATATCGATCAGGTCCTCGCCTACGACGTCGCCCACGCCGCTTCGGCCGTCGAAACAGGCAAGGCGATGCTCACCTACGCCACGAAGGGCAAGGTCGAGTCAGCCCTCGCCGTCGCCTTCATCGCCGACGCGGTGGCCGAGCTCGCCGGCAAGCTCTTCGGTCGCGAGGCGCAGTGGGGCGCTGCGCCCGACGCCCTCGACAGCACCCGAGGCTTCGTCGCCTCGTCCCGGGACCCGGCCTTCCTCGCCTCGCTCGCCGAGCAGCCCGGCCCCCGTCACCTCGACGACGACTTCGAGCTCGTGCAGGACACGTTCCGGCGCTTCGCCGAGAACGAGATCCGGCCCGTGGCCGAGCACATCCACCGCGAGAACGCCGACATCCCCGAGTCGATCATCAGCGGCCTCGCCGAGATGGGCGGCTTCGGTCTTTCCGTGCCCGAGGAGTACGGCGGCTTCTCCGGCGGAGGCGAGTCCGAGTACATCGGCATGGTCGTCGCCACCGAGGAGCTGTCACGCGGTTCCCTCGGCGTGGGCGGTTCGCTCATCACCCGCCCAGAGATCCTCACCCGTGCCCTGCTCGCCGGTGGCACCGAGGAGCAGAAGCAGACCTGGCTCCCGCTGCTCGCCACCTCCGAGGTCATGGCCGCCGTCGCGGTCACCGAGCCCGACTACGGCTCCGACGTCGCCGGCGTGAAGGTCACCGCCACCCCAACCGACGGCGGTTGGCTCATCAACGGGGTCAAGACCTGGTGCACCTTCGGAGCACGTGCCGATGTGCTCATGCTGCTGGCCCGCACCGACCCCGACCGCTCGAAGACCCACCGTGGCCTGTCCATGTTCATCGTGCCCAAGCCCCGCGGCGAGGGCCACGGCTTCGAGTTCGTACAGGAGGCCACCGACGGCGCCGCCGGTGGCGGGAAGATGGAAGGCCGCCCGATCGACACCATCGGCTACCGCGGCATGCACTCCTACGAGGTGGCCCTCGAGAACTGGTTCGTCCCCGCCGCCAACCAGATCGGTCTCGAAGCCGGCCTCGGCAAGGGCTTCTACTACCAGATGGCCGGCTTCGAGAACGGGCGCCTCCAGACCGCGGCCCGTGCCATCGGCGTCATGCAGGCGGCCTACGAGGACGCCCGCCAGTACGCCGCCGATCGCGTCGTGTTCGGTCAGCCCATCGGCGAGTACCAGCTCACCCAGGCCAAGCTCGGTCGCATGGCGTTCCTCATCCAGGCCGCCCGCCAGTTCGCCTACGAGGTGTCCCGCCTGATGGCCAGGGGCGAGGGCCAGCTCGAGGCGTCGATGGTCAAGGCCTACGTGTGCAAGGCAGCCGAGTGGGTCACCCGCGAAGCCATGCAGATCCACGGCGGCATGGGCTACGCCGAGGAGTACAGCGTCAGCCGCTACTTCGTCGACGCCCGCGTGCTGTCGATCTTCGAGGGCGCTGATGAGACCCTCTGCCTCAAGGTCATCGCCCGCCGCCTCATCGACAACGCCAACAAGGCCTGACGAACCCGCACGAAGGCCTGCGCAACCGCGGGTTCTGGCTGGGCGCGCACGGTTCCGAACTGACGAGACCAGCGCCCGACCCGGCGGCGAACAGAACCGTGCCGGTCAACGACCGACTGCGTGGCCGGACCGCAGACGTGACCGGTACGAGCGCTGGCCGCACCGAGAGCGAGGTCGGTCGGCGACAAAGACCTCAGACCGGTCGCACGGCGAAGATCTCGACGCCCTCGGTGACGTTGGGTGCGTCTGCGTCGAGCGCGACAGCGATCTTGTTGGCCGCGTTGCGCATGACGTTGAGCACCAGGTCGACGGCTTCGGTCGGGGTGAAGTGCTCGCGCACCCCCTCGACCACCTCGGGCGGAATGGCCGACGGTGTCCAGATCATGGCGTCGACGAGGGCGATGGCCGCCTGGTGACGGTCGGACAGCCCACCCTCGCCCGCCCGGTCGATCGCGTCGAACAGCGCCTCGTCTGCCCCCGCGTCGAGGGCCTCGCGGCTGCGGCGGGACCGACACAGCTGGCAGTCGTGCTGCCGTGCGCCGCGCAGCCGGACGACCTCGAGGGTGACGGGATCGAGCGCGCCGATGCGGATGACCGCGTCCATGAAACCCTCGAGCGCCGGCCAGACCTTGATGAACCCGTCGGGGGGCTCGGCGGCGAGCGAGCACGTCGTGGCGAGCACGGCGCCGAGCGCAGCGAGCGTGCGGGGCAAGAAGTCCTGCACGTAGACGACCTGGACCTCCGTGAACACGTCGGGTCCGAACGCCTCGTTCAAACCGGCGACCGCTCCTTTGCCGAACGCGCTGACGTCGGTGCTGAACTGCGTGGCGAACGCCGCGACGGCCTCGGCCTGGTCAGGAGCGAGCGGCTCGAACTCGCGGACCCACTCCGGCCGTTCGGCCGGACACCGCGTGACGCCCGTGGTGGCGTCCAGGGCGACGGCGGCAACCGGGGCCAGGCTGGTGGACCACGCCGCGCCGGACACCGCGATGAGCGCCTGCCAGGCGGCGGGAGCCAGGGCGGACGGGTCGGCCGCATCGAACGTGGTCATGGGGTCCCCAGTGCTCGTCATCTGCGCCAGTCTGGACCAGGTTCGCTGGACACGTCGGTACCAGGTCTGTCCTTGCCAAGCCGGGGCCTACCCCCGAGACCTGCGGCCCGTCCACCGCTGCGGGTGAGAAGAGCCCCGGTGGAAGTTGACGCGGGCCGTGACTCTCAGCGCGAGGCGATGGCGTCGGCCAAGGTGACGAGACGGCGGGCGTTGTCCACGTGCATGTTCTCGATCATGCGGCCGTCGACGGTGACCACGCCCTTGCCGGCGGCCTTGGCCTCCTCGAAGGCGGCGATGATCACCTTGGAGCGTTCGACGTCTTCTTCGCTGGGGGCGAACACCCGGTTGCAGATGTCGAGCTGACCCGGGTGGATGAGGGTCTTGCCGTCGAAGCCGAGCTGGCGACCCTGGACGCACTCGGCCTCGAAGCCCTCCTCGTCCTTGATGTTGTTGAACACGCCGTCGAGGATGACCTTGCCGGTGGCGCGGGCACCCAGGAGGGCGAGGCCGAGGCCGGTGAGGAGCGGCTGGCGGCCGGGGACGTGCTCGGCCTGGAGCTCCTTGGCGAGGTCGTTGGTACCCATCACCAGCACGGCGAGGCGCTCGGAGGCCGAGGCGATCTCCTCGACGTGGAGCATGGCGATGGGCGTCTCGACCATGGCCCAGATGGCGGTGTGGTCGGGAGCTCCGGCCTTGTCGAGTGCGGTCTCGATGGCGTGCACATCGGCGGCCGAGTTCACCTTGGGGACCACCACCGCGTCGGGGCCGGCCTTGGCGACCGCCGCGATGTCGTCGGCGTGCCATTCGGTGTCGAGGCCGTTGGCGCGGATCGTGATCTCCTTGGCGCCGTACTCACCGGACTGCGCCGCGGCGCACACCCGCTCGCGCGCCTCGGCCTTGGCGTCGGGGGCGACGGCGTCTTCGAGGTCGAGGATGAGCGCGTCGGCGTCGAGGCCCTTGGCCTTCTCGAGCGCACGCTCGTTGGCGCCCGGCATGTAGAGCACGGAGCGACGGGGACGGATGGTGTCAGTCATAGAACCCAGCTTTCACGTTTGTTCTCCAAATTGGCGGAGAGGAGTGTTCGGACGACCGGATCCTCCGCCAATTTCAGGATGTGTTCAGAGACCGTAGGCCTCGGCCAGGTCAGCGTCGCGGGACGCGAGCAGCGTGGCGAGCTCGACCATGACCTTGCACTGCTTGACCGTGGCGTCGTCCTGCA
>CAZALT010000090.1:0-14220 GCA_964485515.1 uncultured Rhabdothermincola sp.
GCGGTTCTGGCGTGCGTAGCCGTCGTGCAGCGACGGCGAGGTACGCCAGAACGGTCAGTCAGGTGCCGGTGGGGCCGCTATATCTACGGAGCGCGGTGGTTTGACCCCGGCGTGTGGCTGCTGTGACAAGAACACCTTGTCCGTGCACCTCGGTGTCTCTAACGTCATGCCGATCCGAGATGTCCCTCGAACGGCGGGGCGTCGTCCGACCGACGGGTCGAAGAACGTGACAGGGAGGGACCAGGTGGGTCAGACGGCAGGCCGGAGTCGATTCCAAGCACTCGTGGCGGCGCTGGCCGTCGTGCTGGTGGGCGCAGCATGTGGAGGTGGCCGCGACGGCGGGGGAGCGACCGTGGACACCACCACGTCCACCACCCGACCGCCCGCCGCCGAAGCCTCCACCTCGACTACGACGACCACCGCCCCGATGACCGACGAAGAAGCGGTCTTGGCGGCTCTTGATGGCTATTGGGATGCCTGGATCGAAGCCAATGATCCCCCTGCTCCTGGACACCCAGGGTTGGAGCGGTATGCAACCGGCCTAGCGCTGGAGACGGCTCTGGGTGCGATCGAGAACAACCAGGCGTTCGGGTATTCACTTCGACTTCCCGAGCCGACCGTCAGCGCCACCGAAGTCCAGATCGTTGAGGTTGATGGTGATACAGCGCGGGTCGTCGCATGTGAGATCGACGATGGACTGAAGTTGCGATCGGATACCGGTGCGGTCGTCAACGACCAGGTCGTTTCGAGATTGGCCGAGTACCGGATCTTGCGCGTCGAGGGGTCATGGAAGGTGGAGCGGAGCGACTTCCTCCGGACTGAAGAAGGGGGTGGCGGGTGCGGCAGCTGGTGATCTTCTTAGGCGGCGCGATCGTGCTCACCATGATGGGGCCGACCCCGGGCCTCGCCGACCTCGGATCTGACCGTGGCACGGGTGGTCCAGGCGGCTCGATCGTCGGTGGGCGGCCGACGGCGATCGTGGTTGCTACTCCGGCGGGGGACTCGACGGTCTACGAGGGCCGTGGCGGGTCAGGTGCTCGGTGGGTGTGCCGGTACTACGGCCTCACCGACTCTGGTGGTTTCGGCGGTGGGGGCGTCGGCATCTGGGTCGACGAACGTGGCGGACCGATCACGCCGAGCGCGGGTCAGGCCGTCGGGTTCCAGTGCGTCGACCAGGCCGGGAGGGTGGTGCGCAGCGAGATCATGGTCTACGACCCGGGTGATCCGGTCGGCGGGTTGTTCGCAGCCGAGCGGGCGGCCGCGCTGGCGATGTCCCAGCTCGAGCTGCCGGCGCCCGCCGTTGCCATGAGCCCACCGGGCGATCAGCTCGTCGGCATCGCGACGTGGATGTGGATCGAGGGAGGGTGGGCACCGCTGTCGGCGTCGGCGACCATCGCTGCGGTCACCGCGACGGTGACGGCCACGCCGACCGCGGTGAGGTGGGACCTGGGCGACGGGACGTCGGTGACCTGCGCCGGAACGGGGGTGGCGTACTCGCCGTCGGTGGCGTCGGGCGACGCCTGCACGGCGACGTTCACCGACTCGTCGGCTGACCTGCCCGGCGGTACCCGACGCCTCACCGCCACCGTCACCTATCGGGTCGGCTGGGCGGCAAGCACCGGTGAGGGCGATGACCTGGGTGAGCTCACCGCCATCGGTGGGCTCGATGTGCGCGTCGTCGAGGTCCAGGCCGTCATCAACTGAGGGGCCGGCGGTGCCGGCGCTGTTCCCCGCCGACGCCGTGGTGGCTCGACGAGTGGATCGAGGCCAGTCGAGGCCAGTCGCGTCCGAGGTCGCGTCCGAGGTCGCGTCCGAGGTCGCGTCCGAGGGCGCGTCCGAACGGGTGGTCGGGCGATGAAGGCGGGTAGCCTCGGAGTGCCTCATGGACGAGAACTCGCCGGAGACGGCCTTGCAACGACGGATCCCTCAGCCCGAGGACTTCCCGATCGCGGGCCCGAACTCGCTGGCCGGGATCGGCCAGCGGGCCATCGGCTGGTGCATCGACGGACTGATCACCTTCCTGCCGGCCTTCGCCATCGGGGCGCTCGTGCTCTTGCGAATCGACCCCGACTACCAGCCCGACCCCGATGCCGGGATCTGGGATCCGTGGCTGCCACCGGCGATCACGCTGTCGATCGCGGCGGTGTGGGTGATCTACCAGATCCTGTTCACCCGCCTCACCGGGTCGACGGTGGGGATGTACGCCCTCGGCATGCGCGTCGCCCGCTACACCGACGGAGCGAAGCCGGACTGGTCGCAGGCAACCCTGCGGGCGCTGCTGCCAGGGGCGTTCTTCGCCATGCCGTCGATGATCCTGAGCTCGATGTGGCTCGTGGTGTACGCCGTCGCCCTGTACAACCCGCTGCGGCGGGGCTTGCAGGACCAGGCCGGCGGCACCATCGTCGTGCGCACCCGCTGACACCTCCACCGCCGACGGAAGCTCCGCACCGGCACGGGTGATCCGTTCGGTGATCTACGCCAGCAACGTGGACGGGGCAGGCATCTGCCGTGAACGTGCCGTGCGCACCTGGGAGATCGCCGTCTCCGGGGTCTCGGTCACCACCTGCCAGGTGAGCGCGACGATGAGCCAGCCCGCCAGCATGAGCTGGTTCTGGCGGTCGTCGTCCCAGGGTCGGCGGATGCCGCCGTGGTGGGCCAGGCCATCGCATTGGATTCCCACCTTGAGCTCGGGCCACCCGAGGTCGATGTAGGCGGTGGCGTGCTCCAGTCGCACCGGGACCTGGTGGGCGAGTCGGGGTAGCCCGTCGCCTTCGAGCAGGTCGGCGACGCGCTGTTCGAACTCGGACATCGTCGGGACGTAGGCGTCGAGCCGCTTCTGGAGGAGCTGTCGACCGAGTCGTGTGCCGTTGCGTCCCCGACGAGCGGTCTGCACGAAGCGGTTCGTCACCTCCTCGACCGTGCAGAGCTCGCGGCGGAACGCGTCCTCGTAGACGCGGTCGGCCCAGTGCTCGGGGAGCACCGAGGGGAGGTCGATGAGCGTGCGGACGATGTTGGTGCACGGAATGGCGTCGATGTGGGTGTGGTCGATCGGCCCGATGTCCTTGGACTCGTGAAGCCGAGCGTTCGAACGATTCGTGCGGCGATCCCATCGGGGGACCACGAGCTCGAGCATCGGGTTCCCTGGCACGCCGTCGAGCCCGTGGAGCAGGGCGGCGCTGCGGTGCGACGCGACCGCGGTGGGTCCTTGCGACCAGGCGGCGGCGAGCAGTCGCTGGTGCCAGGTGACGGGCATCTCGGCAATGCGGTAGAGGCCCTTGTCGAGCCGCACGAGCGAGTGGCGCGAGCAGCGCTCGGCGAGGTGGTCGGCGGTGAGGCCGTGTTGGCGGGCGAGTCGACTGCTCACCAGCCCGTGGTGGTGCTCGGCTATGGACGCGATGACGTGGTTGATCTCGGAGGTGTGCATGGCCTTCCCCGGGGACGAAGTGGTTCGCCGTCGACGACCGAGGTCTCGGTCGGACGGACAGCCGGGGGAAGGCCATGCCATCGTGGCTCGGGAACTGGCCAGGGGCAACGGCAATCGAGCGGTCATCTGGCGGACGGATCGGGGGTCACCCCGATCCGCGGTCCCCGCAGCGGTCACAGAGCGGGTCGAAGCTCGATGATCATCTGCCGCCCGCTTGGGTCGAGAGCGACGCCGGGGCGCGGGAGGCCGCCGCGAGACCAGGTTGCCGGGCGCTCGTCGCTCAGGGGGCGGACCCGATGATGAAGTAGCGCTGGACCATGGCAGCCATGGCTTGCCGCGACACGGGTGACGTGGGCCGGTAGGTGCCGTCGCTGAAGCCCTCGGTCATCCCCGAGAGCCGCATCCAGCGGATCGGTGCGCAGAACTGGTGGCCGGGGTCGATGTCGGTGAACGGGTGGGCCGAGCAGGCGAAGGTCGGGTCGCCGCCATCGCCGGCGAAGCGTTGGAAGAAGGCGGCCATCGCCTGGCGTGCCACCGGTGCCTGGGGTCGGAACGTCCCGTCGCCGTAGCCGACGGTGATCCCTGTCCGCACCATCCACGAGATCTCGGCGCAGAAGGGATGGCTCACCGCCACGTCGCGGAACGGGGCCGCCGTGCAGGTGGGGTTCGGTCCGTCGGGTGATCCGGCGAGGCGGTAGAGGAAGGCGGCCATCGCCTGGCGCGCCGTCGACACGGTCGGCCGGTAGGTGTTGTCGCCGTAGCCGCGGGAGATGCCCTCGGCCGCCATCCACGAGATCTCCGGACAGAAGGGGTGGTTGGCCGGCACATCGCCGAACGGAGCAGAGGAGCAGTTCGCCCGGGGCCGGCTGACGTTGGACGGGGCGGACCACGGACCCCAACCCCGTACGTTCGCGGCCCGCACGCGGAAGCTGTGGTCGACCCCGTTGGTGAGATCTCGAACGACGGTGGAAGGCGCGGTCGATCCGGTTGCGGCGATGGCCCCGCCGGGCGTGATCTCGATCTCGTAGTCGACGATCGGTGATCCACCGTCGTCGGGGGCGTGCCACGAGACACGGGCGTTGCCGTCGCCGCCGATGGCGGCCACGTCGGTCGGTGCGCCGGGCACGGTGGCGATCGTGATGGTTGCCTGTCCGCAGGTGGTCCCCCCGTCGTCGTCGGTCACGCACACCTCGACGGTGTAGCTGCCGTGTCCGGAGTAGGTGTGGGCGACCTCGACGGTGCCTCCACCGGCGCGGTCGGGTGCCGGGGTCACGGTCGCGGGTACGGCGCCGCCGCCGTCGCCCCAGTCCACGGTCGCCGTGTGGGTGTCCGCGGACCCGGCATCGGTGAAGGCGACCGCGATCCGGTGGGTGAGGTCGGTCTCGGCGACCGTGACGACGGGGTCGAGCACGGGCGCGGCGTTGGCGACGGTGACCGTCGAGTCGGCGGTGCTGCATCGGGTCGGATCTCCCGTGACGCACACCGTCGCGGTGACGAGGTAGGTGCCGTCGTCGTCGTAGCGGTGGGTCGGTACGCCGAACCCCGCTACGCCGGCGTCGACGATCGAGGCCGGCGTCGTGGTGCCGTCGCCCCAGTCGACGGTGACGGTGTGTGCCTGTCCCCGGGCCCCGTCGTGGAAGCCGACGGGGACCTCGACGACATCGCCCTCGACCCCGCTGACGGTCTCGGCGGCGTAGGCCTGCGGCGTGGATGGCCCGGTCACCACGATGTCGACGGTGTCGCACACCTCGATGGCGTCGCCCGTGCCGGGGAGCGGATCGTCGCTGAGCGCCGGGAGGCTCGCCACGCACACCTCGGCCTCGTAGGACCCCGGCGTGTCATAGGTGTGGTCCGCGGCGATGACCCCCTGACCCGAGAACGACCCGATCGTGGCGGGGGCCACCGGCGTGCCGTCGCCCCACTCGACGGTGGCCGTCTGGACGTCGAAGCGGCCCGGATCGCTGAAGGTCGCGCCCGACAGGGAAACCGGTCCGACCGTGCGGAGGTCCGAGCCCGCGTCGACGACGGGTGGGGCGTCGTCCACGACGACGGTGATCATGCCGCAGCCGACCTGGAGGTCCTCGGTGTCGGTGACGCACACCTCGGCCGTGTGCACACCGACGGTGGCGTAGGCGTGGTCGGCCGAAGCCGTCCAGAAGCCGGGTTTCCCGTCGACCGGCTCGATGGTCGCGTCCGAGGCGGGTGTTCCGTCGCCCCACTCGATGACCGCGGTGTGCGAACCCTCGAGGTCGGCGTCGGCGAACGGCGCGGCGAAGGTCTCGCTGGTGCCCTGCACGGCAGCGACGATCGGGACCTGGGTGTGGCCGATGAGCCGGGTGTCGGGCTGGGAGGTGCTGAGGAGGCCGACCCGGCCGACCGGGAACGGCTTGTCGGGCGGGGCGGTGGCGTGGAGGACCTGCGCTCCGTTGATCCACACGGTGATCTGCTCGGGCGAGACCTCGATCTCGGCGTGGTAGAGCTGATCGATCTGCGTGGTCGGTGAGGTGACGTACGCCGGGTGCACGAGGCGCCTCCACACCCCCTGGGACTCGATGCCGAGCGGCGCGGGGAGCTTGTTCGACGCCAGGATCTCGCCGCCCATGTCGTCGCGGCACAGGGGGTCGGTGGCGTCGGCGATGTCGAAGGTCTGGCCGGAGAGCTCGTGGTACTGGGGGTAGCCGGTGAAGCGGATCAGCACGACGGGATCGAAGGTCTTCACGTGCGGTTGGAAGGTGCCACCGCACGTCGAGGGGGTGACCGCTCCGATGTGGCCGGCGAGCTGCACGGACAGCCAGTCGGCGTCGTCGCGCTCGGCCTCGCCCTCGTCGAGACCGATCGTGAAGCCGATGATGTCGTCGTCGGCGCCGATGGTGCCGAGGTCCACCGAGACACGAGCCGAGCCCGTGACGCTGGCATCGAGCTCGTCGTCGCTCAGCAGGACGTTGGGGAAGTTGCGGTTGGTCTCCTGGATGCCCGAGAAGCCGCCCGGAGCGATGTGCCACACGCTCGAGCCGCTGACGGCGGTCTCGCCGGGACGGCCGATGTCGTAGCTGGTCCAGTTCTCGAGGTTCGCCGGGTGCACCACCGGCGGCGCCGGAAGTGCCGGGGTTCGATAGACGATGTCCCGCGCGGTGAAGCAGCTGGCCAGACCACCCGGTTCGGTGATGCACAGCGTGGCCGAGTGGCGACCGCTCCGGCGATAGACGTGATCGGGTCGGATCTCGGTTCCCAGGTGGGTCGTTCCCGACACGACGCCCTCGCTGGTCGTGCCGTCGTGCCAGTCGACGGTCCAGGTGAACTCCTGGCCGCTCTGTCGCAGGGGATGGCTCCAGGTGCTGCCCATGACGGTCAGGTCGCCCTCCTGCCATCCGCCGGTCGGGCTCGCGTTGGTGTTCACCGCGAAGCCGGTGATCCGAGCAGCCTGCGCCTCGTCCGGTGTCGCCGGGTCGCAGTCGTCGTCCTTGCCGTTGCCGACGATCTCGCCCGGGTACGTGTCGGGCCGGATGGTGGCGTCGGAATCGTCGCAATCGCCCGGTACCCGCCACCCGTCCCCGTCTGCGTCGGGCCCGAGCGCGGAGACGAGGTAGCGGGCCTGGACCTGGTTGCCGGCCGGGTCGCTCACCACGGCATCGAGCAGGGCCGTGCCGGGATCTCCCGGCATCGTGTCCGTGAAGGTGGGCCCGGTGCCCACGTGGGCACCGTCGCGGAACCAGTCGATCACCACCGGTTGGCCCTCGGGGTCCGTGGCCTCGACCGACGCGGTGTAGGGCGAGCCGAGGGGTCCTTCGATCACCGGTGTGGTGGGGGTGGTGGCCGCGATGACGGGCTGGAGGTCGTCGACGCCGACGGTCACCGACGCGAACGCGACATCGGTCGCCCCGTCGGCGTCGGTCACCTCGACGGCCACGATCCGTTCGCCGGGCTCGGTGGGCACATGGGACGGGGTGGGACCGGAGGCGTCGTCGTACACGCCGTCGAGGTCGAGGTCCCACGCGTAGGACAGCGGTGACGTTCCCGACGACGCCGACGCGTCGAGCGAGACGGGAACCCCCACGGACCCGTGGTAGGGGCCTCCCGCCGAGGCGGTCGGCCGGGGGGCGTCTCGCCCTTCGGTCGCGAGACCTCCGAGCGATGCGGCCAACGAGGCGCGCAGATCCCCGAAGGCCAGTGCCTGGGCTTCGATCCGGTCGCCGACGACCGCCAGGTTCGCGCCGAACGCCGTCCCCCCGGTGTTGCCGACCAACGACACCGCGTCTCGCAGGGGAACGAGGCTGGACATCGACGCGAAGTACTCCTCGCGGGTGATTCCCCGGTTCATCGCCTTCTTCATCTCGACGTACGCGCCGTTGTCGTGCACGGCGTTGGCGGGCACCGTGAGCAGTTGGTCGACGTGCGAGCGGATATCGAAGATCTGGGCCAGATAGGCGCCCCACACCGCGTCGATCAGATCGGGGGTGATCGTGGCCCGGGCCTCGATCAGGTCGATCAGCTCGATGGCGTCGCGGGCGTGGGCCGCCATCCAGTCACCGTTGCCGACCTCGGCCGCGCCCTGGTGGCGTTCGACCGCGGTCACGAGCGCCTCGATGAGCGCACCGTCGATGGCCTGGGCCCGTGCCGCGTCGAGCACGGCCTTCTCGACGGGGTCACCGGTGATCGATGCGGTGATGGGCGTACCGGCGTCGAGGCCGGCGTGGCCGTGGAACGCGGGGTCGGGAGGGTCCGCAGCGAGGCCGGCCTGGCGTCGGCCCATCTGGAGCAGGGCCGCCGACGCGGCCGGGCGGGGGTCGGGCATCGAGGTGTTCGCTCCGATCTGGACGAGCGCGATGCTCATGTCGGACGCGAAGCCGAGCGAGACACCGCCGACCTTCTTCTTGGCGACGGCCTTGAGCAGCAGGTCCCATGCCTGGCCGAGCTTGGCGTAGTCCCCGGCCAGCTGGGCGGCCCGCACCTTGTCGGGGTTCTTGACGGTGGCCGGCTTGGTGCCGAGCGGGATCACGACGCGGAACGCCTCGCTCATGAGCGCGTCGTCGGGGTCCAAGGTGCCGTCCTGGCACTCGTCGAGCACGATGTCGTAGACCCCTGCGGGGATGGTGCCGGCGGGGGCGCTGGTGCCGATGATCTCCTCGACGAAGCCGCCGCCGAGGCCGCCGAAGATGACGTTGGGTGCTCCCGAGATGTCGGCGAGCGCTCCGCCGTTGGCCAGCGATCCGCTGGGCACGATGTAGAGATCGGCCCACGGCTGGAAGATGTCGTCGACCCCCCTTTCGAGGTGTTCGGGCACCGACTTGCAGCCCTGGAGGAACGTGATGGCCCCGGACGCCCGGATGACCTCGTTGCCGCCGTAGGAGACCTTGTCGGTCAGCGCCTGGCCACCGCCGGTCTGTGCCGCCGCGGGGGCCGTGCCCCCCAACGCCGGTACGACGCCGATCATCGAGACGAGGACGGTGATCGCCAGAAGCGGGGACGCGGCACGTCGGCCGGATCGAGTCATCATCGCGGCACCGTATGAACCGGTGGTAACAGCTCACCAACGACGGGCAGCGTCACCGCTCACGTAGAGCGGGAAGGGCGGCGCCGGCACGTTAGGCGTCGAAGGCATCCGCCGAGGTCGGAGAGCCGACGATCTCGCCGGTAACCACATCGAGGCCCTCGACCTGCCCGACCTGGCGGACCTCACCCGTGTCGCGGGGTGGTTCACGGCCTGGTCGCTGCGGGAAGGGCTCAGCCGAATCGACCTCGTTCGAGGCCGAGGCGACGACGTTCACCGCCAAGGCCCAGGAGCTCATGGCCCGCCACGCCATCGACGCCGCCCGGCTGGCCGGTCAGGAGCCGAGCGACGGCCCGGTGCGCATCCGCCTCCCGGTCGACGCGCCCTACGTCGACGCCAAGGCCTTCCTGCTCCAGACCGTGGCCGAAGCCGGCCGCTGTCGGGCTGTCGTACACGGCGGCCTGAACATGTCGACGGTGGTGGGCTTCCCCGCCGACCTCGACGCGGTCGAGGCGCTGTACACGTCGCTGCTCGTCCAGGCCCAGGCCGGCATGAACGAGGCGGCCCGCACCGCTCCCGCCGGGTCCCGGCCGCGCAGCCAGTCGTTCCGCTCCGCCTTCCTGCTGGCCTTCACCCATCGCATCGGCGAGCGGTTGGCCGAGGTCAACGCCGCGGTGGTGGCCGATGCCGTCGCCGAGGTCGGCGAGAGCCTGCTGCCCGTGCTGGCCCAGCGCGACCACGAGGTCGACGACGCGGTGTCCGACGTGTTCGGCGACCTCGACAGCTCGCCCGTGCGCGGCGGCTGGGACTCGGCCGGGTGGGCTCGAGGCCGGGTCGTCGCCGACAACGCCGCTCTGGCCGAATCCCTCGACGAGCGCTGAGAGGAGACGATCGACGCCATGTGTTCTACGTCTCGTATACTCGATCCGGTGACGACACCCGTGCCCACGCGATTCACCGACGAAGAGCTCGCGCTGATCGACGAGCTCGTGGCCGAAGGTATCGGCGAGACCCGTTCGGCGGTGGTCCGTCGTGGTGTCCACCACCTGGCCGATTCCGTCCGTCGGGCTCGCGTCGGCCGGTCGATAGCCGACTCCTACCGCGCCCAACCCCAGAGCAGCGAGGACGATGCGCTGGCGATGGCCAGCGCGCTGGCGATGACGGAGGCCGAGCCGTGGTAGCGCAGGCCGAGCTGTGGCTGATGGAGACGCCCAACCAGAAGCGTCGCCCCGTGCTGATCGTCTCTCGCGACGAGGTCATCGCGGTCCTCAACAACGTCGTCGTCGCCCCGATCACGAGCACGATCCGCGACATACCGACATGCATCCCTGTCGGTCCCGGCGATGGCATCGATCACGACAGCGTCGCGTCGTTCGACAACCTCGCCGCCGTACCCAAGGCGGTGCTCACCTCTCGTCTCGGAGCGCTGCGCTTCGGCGGGCACCGCCGCATCTGCAAGGCACTCGGCGCTCTGGCGAATTGCTGACCCCGAACTGCTGTGTGCCTGGGAACCTCCGACGATCGGGCGGTGAAAGGCCCGGACCTGCCGAGTCCACGGCACCACCACCCTCAGAGAACGTGAGGGCGACCGGCCGAAGCCGGTCGCCCTCCGAAGTTCTCTGCCGTGGGACCTGTCGCTACTCGATGACGGCGACGACGTCGCCGCTGCCGACCGAGTCGCCGGGAGCCACCTTGATCTCCTTGACCGTGCCCGCCTTGTCCGACGAGATGTTGTTCTCCATCTTCATGGCTTCGAGCACGCAGATCGTCTGACCGGCCTCGACCTCCTGGCCGACCTCGACGAGCACCTTGACGATGGTGCCCTGCATCGGCACCTCGACGGCGCCGGAGCCACCACCGGCGGCCGCGCCGCCGCCACTGGCCGAACGACGGGGACGGGCCGCGGCCGCACCGGCGCCACCGCTGGCCACCACGGCACCGACGGCCGACTCGGGAACCCACATCTTGACGGCGAAGCGCTTGCCGTTGACCTCGACGTCGACGTCGCGTTGGACCTTGGCCTCAGCCTCGTCGCCCTCGGCAGCAGGCGCAGGCGTCACGCCGACCTCGGACAGGTCGAGGACGTCTTCGACCCACTTGGTGGAGTGCTTGGCCGCCGAGAAGTCGGGGTGCTCGAGGATGGCGACATCGGCGGGGATGGTGGTGGCGATGCCTTCGATGACGAACTCGTCGAGGGCCCGCAGCATGCGCTTGATGGCGATGTCGCGATCGGCGCCCCACACGATGAGCTTGCCGACGAGGTTGTCGTAGTACTGGCTGACCTCGTCGCCGGACTCGTAGCCGCCGTCCCAGCGGACGCCGAAGCCCTGCGGGGGAGTGAGCTTGCCGATGACGCCGGGCGAGGGCAGGAACTTGCCGCCCGCCGGGTTCTCGGCGTTGACGCGGACCTCGATGGCGTGGCCCGTGCGGACGATCTCGTCCTGCGTGAACGAGATGGGCTCGCCCGAGGCGATGCGCAGCTGCTCGGCCACGAGGTCGACCTGGGTGACCATCTCGGTGACGGGGTGCTCGACCTGGAGACGGGTGTTCATCTCCAGGAAGTAGAACTCGTCGTCCTGGTAGAGGAACTCCACGGTCCCGGCGTTGACGTAGCCGCACGCC
The DNA here is from genome assembly GCA_964485515.1 of uncultured Rhabdothermincola sp. GTDB lineage: Bacteria > Actinomycetota > Acidimicrobiia > Acidimicrobiales > Acidimicrobilacustridaceae > CAZALT01. The sequence continues at coordinate 11,535 of CAZALT010000090.1, forward strand.
AGGGCGACCTTGACGGCCGCCTCGCCCATGGCCTGTCGGACCTCGTCGGGGAACGCCGGTGCCGGGCTCTCCTCGATGAGCTTCTGGTGGCGACGCTGGGCCGAGCAGTCGCGCTCGCCGACCCACACGCCGTTGCCCTGCGTGTCGCACAGGACCTGCATCTCGACGTGGCGCGGCCACGTGAGGTAGCGCTCGACGTAGCACTCGTCGCGGCCGAAGCCCTTGAGGGCCTCGGACTGCGCGGACTCGAGCGCCTCGGCGGCCTCGTCGGCGGAGTTGACGACGCGCATGCCGCGCCCGCCACCGCCGTAGGCGGCCTTGATGGCCACGGGCCAACCGTGCTCGGCGCCGAAGGCCACGACCTCGTCGGAGCTCTGGAGGAACTCGTTGGTGCCGGGCACGCCTTCGACGCCGGCCGCCGCGGCGGCGAGTCGGCTGCTGACCTTGTCGCCCATGACGTCGATGGCCTCGGGGGGCGGACCGATGAAGGTGACCCCGCGGGCGGTGATAGCCCGGGCGAAGTCGGTGTTCTCCGAGAAGAAGCCGTAGCCCGGATGGACACCGTCGGCGCCGGAGCGCTCGATGACATCGAGGATGACCTCCGTGTTGAGGTAGCTCTCGGCCGCGGTGGTGCCGCCAAGCGCGTAGGCCTCATCGGCCAGGCGCACGTGCAGCGCGTCACGGTCGAGATCTGAGTACACGGCGACTGTCGCGACCCCGAGCTCCTTGCACGCTCGGATGACCCGCACAGCGATTTCGCCCCGATTGGCGATGAGGACCTTGTTCAGCACGCCATATGGTTACTTGCATGCAGGGGGTTCGTGCCAGATCAGCCTTGGAAGGCACCAGATTCCGGGACATCCGTTGGATTTCCGAGACCGGTTCGACCAACGCAGACCTCCTCGCCCTCGCGGCCGAGGGTGCCCCGGAGGGCCTCGTCCTGGTCGCCGACCACCAGACCGCGGGCCGCGGACGGCTCGATCGGGTGTGGATCGCGCCACCCGAGGCATCGCTGCTCGTCTCGGTGTTGCTCCGCCCGCAGCTCGATCCGGCCCGTAGCTGGTTGCTCGCCACCGCGCTCGGTCTCGCCGTCGTGGACGCCTGCGTCGAGGTGAACCCCGAGATCGGACCGATGCTGGGGCTCAAGTGGCCCAACGACGTGGTCGCCGTCGATGCTGACGGGACCGTGATCGGCAAGTTGGCGGGGAGCCTGGCGGAGTCGATCGTGCGTGGCGGGCAGCTCGACGGCGTCGTGCTCGGGTTCGGTGTCAACGTGAACTGGCCCCACCCGGTGCCGGAGGAGGTGGAGGGAGTTGCCGTCGCGCTGAACGCGGTCGGGGGAGGTGCGGTCGATCGAGAGCTGCTGCTCATCGACATCCTCTTGCGGCTCGACACGTGGCTCGACGAGTTGGGCGCCGGTCCCGCGGGGCGTGCCCGTGTGCTCGACGCGGCCCGGAGTCGGTCGGTCACGATCGGGCGGCCCGTGCGCGTCGAGCTGCCCGATGGCTCGATCGAAGGTGCAGCCGTCGATGTCGATGCCGACGGCGAGCTGCTCGTGCAGGTCGACGGCGAAGCCACCCCCCGGGTCGTGCGCGTCGGCGACGTGATCCATCTCCGACCGGCGTGACCGGTGCCCCAGTTCGGGGGCGGGGCGATGCACGAAGCTCCCGGGGTTCCGCTGGTCGCCATCAGGTTCCGCTGGTCGCCATCAGGTGTGGCTCGCCATTGAGCTGGGGGCGGTGCCCCCGCAAGAAGCGAGGGTCAGGGGTCGAGTCTGCTCGCCTTGAGGTCGGCGAACGCGGCCGCCACGGCGCGGGTCGCGTCGCCGGGAGCGCCCGGTAGGTCGCGGCCGTCGACGCAGGCGATCGACTGCACGTCGCGGGTGCTCGATGTGAGGAAGGCCTCGAGGGTCGTGGCCAGCTCGTCGAAGGCGATGTCGGACTCCGTGACGGACACGCCTGAAGGCGAACCGTCGAGCTCCAACACGAGCTCGCGGGTGATGCCCGCCAGGCACCCCGACGACAGCGGGGGCGTGACGAAGCCGTCGCCTCGGCGGATGAAGATGTTCGTACCGGTGCCTTCGCACAGGTACCCGGCCGTGTTGGCGAAGATCGCCTCGCTTGCGCCCGCGTCGTGGGCGACGTCGAGGGCGACGACGTTCTCGGCGTACGAGGTCGTCTTCAATCCGGCGGTTGCGCCGTGCTCGTTTCGGCGCCAGGCAACGGTGGTCACCGCCGTGGTCGCAGGCCACGGATCCTGGCGGGACGTCACGATCATGACGGTGTTCGCCTCGCCGCCGCGGTCCGAGCCGAGCGGGCCGGCGCCGGTCGTCACCGTGAGTCGGACCCGTCCGTCCGCGCGGCCGTTGGCCTCGATCGTCGCGGCGACGGCGGTGCGGAGTTCGTCGTCGCTCAGCTCGACGCCCGTGCGGAGCCCGGCGAGCGACCGCCGCAGGCGCATCAGGTGCCGGGTGAGGGCGAAGGCCCGCCCGTCGACGATCTGCATCGTCTCGAAGACGCCGTCGCCCACGGTGAGGCCGTGGTCGAGCGGCGACACCGACGCCTCGGCCGCGGGCACGAGCGAACCGTTGATCCAGATCAGGTCAGGCACGTCGTGCATCCTCGCATCCGTGCATCCTGCTCAGCGCCGTTCTGGCGTGGATCTTCGCCGGTTTTCGGCGACCATC
>CAZALT010000091.1:0-14154 GCA_964485515.1 uncultured Rhabdothermincola sp.
GCCAAGCTCCGCCGCCTCGTCGTGAACCTCATCAACGAGGAGACCTGGACCTCCGTCGACGCTGACCTCAAGGGCGACGCCTACGAGAGCCTGCTGCAAAAGGGTGCCGAGGACACCAAGTCCGGCGCTGGCCAGTACTTCACGCCCCGAGCGCTGACGAGGGCGATGATCGCGTGCCTGCAACCGAAGCCGGGCGAGACGATCGCGGATCCGGCCTGCGGTACCGGCGGGTTCCTGCTCACCGGACACGAGTGGATCGTCGACCACCACATCGACACGATGGACAAGGACGAGAAGGAGTTCCTTCGCGACGGAGCAACTTCAGCAACCAACGGGCCACACAGGTGCACCGGATGGTGTCGTGCCGCGTCCCGGTCGCGCGGGATGACGGCTGCGGGTTGCCAATCCCAGGAAGCTCGCTATGGTCCGGGTCACCCTATGTACACCGTCGGCCCACTCTCGCACTGCTCCACGCAGACCGGCCTCCCTGCCGTCGCTCCGGCGCTCCGTGTCGGGGTCGACGTCGGCGAGCCTCCTGTGACCTGGTGGGCATTGCTCATCGGGGCGCCTCCGACCGCGGATTGACACGCCGTATCCGTCGTCGTTCGATGTGGCGCGTGCTGGAACGCCGCGCTCGAGGAGGATCAAGTCAAGTGGCCAAGTCCAAGATGAATCAGCAGACTGGCAAGACGGTGCTCGAGAAGCGCCGAGCCAAGAAGGCCAAGCGCGAAGACACCGCTCGCCAGCGCAAGCGGTCCGCCGCCGCAGCCAGCTGACCGACCCCAGGGTCGTCAGCACGTGACGGCAGCGACCTCGACGCCCCCCATCGCCCGCGCGGCGGAGGCGGCATCGAGGTCGCCCGGTGACGTGGATCGGTCGTGGTCTCGCTGATCGTGCATCGGCCGGTCGGCACGTCGTCGGGCCTGTAGTCGGGAGCTCCGCCCCGAGCGCCCGGCTGAGCGCGCCGCCGTTCACGGCCTTTCCCGACTCATGGGGTTCGCCGTGTTCGAACCCGGTGCGAGCGGCGATGGTTCAGCCCCGACGCCACCACGTGCGTCGGGGCTGATCGCCCTGTGGTGAGGTCGCATGCGGACCGGTCACCGCGCCGGACTGCGGGTCGTACACCTTCAGTCCTCGAGCGGTCGCCGCCGCGGTGATCGCCTTGCTCATGGGTTCCGCCGCCGACCAGATGATGTTGAAGCCGCAGCTCGTCCCGCCCGCCATGGATTGGTTCAGCGGCCACGATGCCCACGGTGAGTTGTCTGGGTCGTCGTCGAGTCCGGGGAACCTCGCTTCGAGCTCGGAGACGAGCGCGGCGAGCGCCGACGTGAGCGGCTTGTCCCACGATGAGTCGTCCTCGAGCAGCGCGCCGATCTCCTCGTCGTCTTCGGGGAGGTCGTCGACGTCGAACACGTAGAGGTCGAAGCTCATGCGGAGATCATCGCAGCCCTTCTCCGGGCTCGACCGGGACACGGCTCGTCGCGCCACGACGCAAGCCAGGCCGACGTGATGGTCGACGGACGCCGCCGTAGATGCCGGTCTTCGTGATGAGGTCGAACAGCACGGGCTGCGCCGCCCAGGCGGGCACGCGGAAAGACGAGCCGTTGGGTTGGTAGACCGTCATGCCGTCGTCCTGGATGCCGAGGATGGAGCCCCACCGGTGCTCCGGCGCCTCGAACGCCTTGAGATTCTTGCGTCCGTCGGCGACCGCCTTCACGTTGTGGACGACGACCCGGTAGCCCCAGTTGCGTGCCGAGCTCCGGTTGGGGTCGCTCGCCGCGATGTCGCCCACCGCGAACACGTTGGCGTGACCGGGGACGCGCAGCTGGTCGTCGACCCGGACGAACCCCTGCGCATCGACCATGTCGGCGGGGAGGAACCCGGAGTTGGGTCGCACGTCGCCGGTCGCCCACAAGACCAGGTCGGCCTCGAAGCGGGCCTGGCCCGTCGACCACTCGACGGGAGCGGTGGTGAGCCGGTCGGCACGGAACCCGTCGGGTACCGCAGCGCGGTGACCGGGGTGGAGCTCGACGCCGACGTCGGTGAGCACACGGGCAAGGTGTCGGCGCACTCTCGGGTGATACCCGGGCAGCGGCTCGTCCTGGCTGAAGAACAGATCGATCGACTTGGTGGGGTAGCGGCGCGCCAGGTTCGCCGCCGCGCTCACCCCCGTGGCACCGCCACCGACGACGGCGACCGATGCGGCCGCCTCGATCTGCGACGCGACGGTGGTGAGGCCGTCCTCGATGGCGTCGAGGTCCTCGACCTGGCTCTGGCGCCAGAACCCGTTGGTCACGCCCGATGCCACGACGAGGTAGTCGTAGCGCACGACGGTGCGGCGTCCATCGGCGCCATCGACGTGGACCAGGTTCTCACCGGTGTCGACCGAGATGATGCCGCCGTGCACGGTGTGGACCCGGTCGAGCTTGCGGAAGCGGCTCAACGGGGTGAGGTAGTTGCGGCGCCAGCGGTCCGGGTCGGCGAGCCGGTTGCCCAGCTCTTGGCCGCTGACGAGGGCCGGTTTCGTCGAGATGCCGACCACGTCGGCTGCTCGTCCGAGGTGCGTCGCGACGAGCACGCCGGTGTCGCCCATCCCGGCGACGACAACCCTTGGTCGTTCTCTCCGAGTTCCAGTGCGCACGGTCGACAGTGTGGTCGCTGCGGTCCGGTGATCCCAACAGCCTCCTCGCTCGGGCCGAGGATGATCCGGTGTCCGAGCAGACCTCGTTCGACCACGAGGCGTTGACGTGGGAGGTAGCAGGCGCAGCGCCGCATCGATCACCCCGACGTCGAGGATCTCTCGTGTGCCCTGTTGGAGCTTCGTCTTCCCTGACGAGGGCGAGGTGTCGGATCGTCAACCGGCTGATCAGAGGTAGTGCAGGATCCGGCGGGGGGAGTCGAAGAACCGGCTCACGACCACCATCGATTGGTGGACCCCAGGTGGAAGATCGATGCCGAGCGCGTACACGTCCTGCTCGACGCTCGGCGGACCGACGGCGAGGTTGCGGATCCATGCGTCCATGGGGTCGGCCTGGCCCGTGTCCACGAGGTATCGGGCTGCGATGACACCGGTGCGGCCGACACCGGCGCCGCAGTGCACGAACACCATGCCGGGGTCCTCGGCGACGATCTGGTGGAACTCGGCCATCTGCGCGTCGGACGGGGTCTGGCCGTCGCGGATCGGGAGGTGGACGACATCCATGTCGAGGCTCTCGATGTACTCGTCGTCGGCATCGGAGCCGACCTCGGCGCGCAGGTCGACGATGGTGGTGACGCCCGCATCGCGGAGCTGCCGCAGGCCGTCGTGGCTCGGGTTCGCCCCCCTGAGGACTTGAGCATCCACGGTGTGGAGGTTGCCCACACCCGACACCCCCTCGACCGTGGCTGGGTCGACGATGGCCCGTGCTGTCAGCGTCATGCCGAGGATGGCGAGGTTGCCCAGGGCGAGCACGATCATGGAGCCGACCGCCACCCTGCGCAGGGTTCGGGCTCGTCCCGACCTGCGGGAGATGAGTCGACCGGCGTGCGACGGGTCGGGACCGCCCCAGTGCGCGGTCGGGTCGGACGGATCGGTCAGAGCGGGGGGAGGGGGGAGATCGGGGCGAACGATGTCCTGGTTACCTGGCGCAGAACGCATTCGGTCGAGGGTAGGCAGGTCGCGGCCGGAATCGTCGCGCGCCCCGGACGAGGGGCAGGGCCGACTCGTGTCGCGCCAGGTCAGGGCCGGGCATCGGCGTCCTCGACGGTGATCTCCTCGGCCGGTGGGGCCTGGTCGATCGGAACGTTGCCGATCGACATCGTGTACGCCCGGATCCGTTCGGTGTTCGCATCCTCGATGCACCCTTCGATGCGGTGTCGTGACTGCGGGCCCGCGGCGGGGGAGATGCGGATCTCGTAGCGGTCATCGGCGACGTGGCGCAGCTCGGCCTGACCGTGGGCGTGGCCGGAGCACGCGCTCCAGGCGGCCTCGGCAGCCTCGCCGAGGTCGCCCTTGTAGTGCCGCGTGGTCACTCGCATCTGAACCATGGTGACCTCGTCGTCGATCGTCGATTCGGGTCGGGTCTGGGTGACGTCGCCGACCACGTCGGCCAACGCCGCCAGCGACAGCGCGGTCACGGTCAGGGCAGCGATCCAGGCCCACCTGCCTCTCGCCACGTCGGGCGCCTAGCGGCGGACCGGCCCGCGGAGAAGGGCGAGCGGGTCGTGGTCGGTCGCGAGGAAGCCTCGAGGCGGTGGTGACAGCCGCTCGAGTCGGCCGGCGAGGTCACGTTCGAGCGACGGTCCGCCCAAGGCGCGGGCGAGCCGTTCGACGAACCACGCCACCGCCGAGAGGATGACTCCTGCACCGAGCAGGACCGGGACGAACACGTGCATCTCGCCGCGTCGTGCCGGGGCGGTCAGCCAGGCGAACGGATCAGTTGGGGCGGGTGCCGCATGTCGGAGGATCGACGGAGTCGGGGAGCCCGGAGCGGGCCGGTCTCGCTTCATCTGCTGTTCGAGGCGGGAGAGGCGCGCCACCACGAGCATGGTGGCGAGTGCCACCTCGATGGCGAGGACGAAGACGCCGGCGATCAGCGCATGGTTCCACTCCCACCAGTAGAGGTAGGCGAAGAGGTAGCCGAGTGAGATGACGAGCATCACGAGGCCGATCACCGTGGAGATGCGACGAGCGATCACGACGAGACCTCAGCGGGCTCGGGGTCGTCGGCGGGCGGGATCGGGGCCTGTGGGATCGCGTCCGGCGGACCATCTTGGTCATCGTCGGTCATGGCGGACCGTGCCGGGGCGATGCGTTCGACCACGCCGCTGACGCCGTCGACCGAGATGACGTCGCCCTCCTCGTAGATCGAGGTCGCGTCGGCCACGCCGACCGCGGTTGCCACCCCCATCTCGCGGGCGAGTATGGCCAGGTGGCTGAGCGGGCTGCCCGTCTCGGCGACGAGTCCGGCGAGTCGGTCGAGCACGCCGGCGAGCACGGGATCGAGGGTGCGAACGACGAGCACGTCTCCGACGCGGGGATCGTCGCCGAGGTGGACCGGCCCGCTGCCCTGGCCGCCGCCGGCGCCCTGGGCCTGCCCGCCGGTCGAGCGGACCGCCACGATCTCGCCTTCCTCGCTCAGGCGGAAGACCGCGGGCAGGGTCCTGTGCTGAGGCTCGGAGCGGTCCCGCAGATCGGCGGGAACCCGTGTCCACCGCACGGCGTCGACGAGCTCGTCGAGGCGCAGCACGCGGACCTGCTCGACGCGGTCGAGCAGACCGAGGTGGACGAGGCGTCGGCCGATCTCCCAGGCAGCTCGGCCCGAGAGCTCTTGGACCCAGCGGACCCGAAGGCGCAGCGCCTCCCGCGCCACTGCGATCGGATCCGGCTCCGACGGGCCCAACGGTCCGGGTGCCTCGGCCGTCGGCGTGCTCGTCGGGGCCGACCCGGTCTCGGGGAGCGCTTCGGCGGGACCGATGCGTGGTGGGAGGAGCCCGAGGACGATCGGTTCGGCCTGGATCACCTCGTCGTCGGAGAGCCCTCGGCGGCGCGCCCGGTCGAGGACGACGAGAGCGAGACCGGCCGCGGACGTCCCCTCTCCGGAATCGGGCATGAGCATCCCGGCCAGCACCTCGTGGCCGTGCAGCGCGGTCAGCGAGCGGTGCGTGTTGGCCAGGATGGCGAGCAGTTCCTCGTCGGTGAGCAGCGCAAGATCCGGCACCTCTGCGAGATGCGCGTCGGTCGTCGTGACGACGTGGTCGGACAGCGCCGCGACAGCAGCACGGAGCCGACCGACGCGCCAGGCCGCCGCGAGCTTGTGACCACCGATGCGGGGGTCGAGGGCCCTCCACCACCGATGGTCGGGGTCCTCGATGCCGAACAGCTCGAGATCGACGGCGAGACGACCCTCGATGCTGACCACGACGGGTGAGCGGCGGATCTTGTGGCGCGGCTGCGCACCGCTCAGCGCGACCGCCTCGGTGATCCCGTCGCGCAGCCCTGGCACCCACAGGTCTTCCTCGAGGGGGGAGAGCGACGCGGGGAAGGTCTCGGCCACCGGTCCCGGTCCGAGGCGCGGTCCGACGGGGGCGGGCACCTCGGTGGTGATGGGCCTGGTCTGGAGGAGCCACAGGCGGCCGTGCCGGTCGATGGCCCACTCGATGTCCTGCGGGCCACCGAAGTACCGGTCGAGTCGCCGGATCAGCTGCGCCAGCTCGTGGCGTTCATGACGGCTGAGGGCGGTCGACGGATCCTCGTCGGCGTCGGGGTGGAGCCGCCCGCGTCGGCTGAGGCGGATCGTCTCACCGTCGTCGACCCCGCTCACCAGCGAGTCCGGTCCGCCGTCGACGACGGCGACCACCAACTCATCGGTGCCGTCGATGGGGTTGGTGCCGAACGCCACGCCGGCACGGTCGGGTTCGAGGAGGGGTTGCACGAGGACCCCCATCGGCGCGGGCGCTTCGCCCACGTCGGCGGCGGATCCGACCACCTCGTGCACGGCGTCGAGGAACGCCGCCCACGAGCGGACGCCGAGCACCGAGGTGAACCGTCCAGCCATGGAGGACCCTTCGGCATCCTCGATGACCGATGACGATCGCACCACGAGCGGGCGCCTCCCGTCGTCGCTGAGCTGGGACCACGCCTGGCGGATGTCGGGGTCGATGTCGTCGGAGTCCAACCGTGCTGTCGCCTGGACCGTCACGGCGAAGCCCGGCAGGACCGGGAGATCGAAGCCCGCGGACACGGCGAGGTTGTGGGCCTTCGCTCCGACGAGCTCGATGGTCGCCGCGGCTTCGTCGTCGAGCCAGACGACCGCTCCGGCCCCGCCGACCTGCGATGCAGGCGCAGGGGTACGACGCACGCCGCACGGGGATGGGGTCGTCCCGGGGTCGATGGCCATACCTCTGCCTTTCAGGTCGGCGTTTCCTTCGGTCTACCGAGCCGTCTACCGATTTCCCCCGGTTCCTTGCCCGATCCGGCGATTTTCAGCACCCGGTGCCGCGTTGGCGCTCGGGGTCAAGCGCACCTCTTCATCTCGATCCCACTTGGGGTCGTACGGTCACCCGATGTCGCAGAAACCTCCTCCGATGCCGTCGGTGCCCGGTCATAAGGTGGACCCCGATGGATGACCTGGCTCACGATCACGATGTCGTGGCGGACACCGTCGATGAGAGCGCCTTCCGTCAGCTGCTCGTCAACACCCTGGTCTCGGGCGTCACGAGCTCGTTCCTGTGGTTCGCCCTGACGTTCTGGGTGTACCTCGAGACCAAATCGGTCGTCGCCACCGGCGTGATCGGCGGCTCCTTCGGTCTCGTGAGTGCGCTCATCGCGCCGGCCTACGGCACCTACGTCGACCACCACCGCAAGCACGCCGCGATGATGCTGGCCACCGGGGTCACCGCGGTCGCCTTCTCTTGCGCGGCGGTCGCCTACTTCGCCTTCGACGGGGACGATGTTCTCAGCTTCTCGTTGCCCTGGTTCTGGATCCTCGTCGCCGGCACGCTCGTCGGTTCGGTCGCGGGGGGAATCCGAGGCGTCGCGCTGTCCACCTGCGTCACGATGCTGGTGCCGGACGAACGCCGCGACAAGGCGAACGGGCTGGTGGGCACCATCAGCGGCGTCGCCTTTGCCATCACATCGGTGTTCAGCGGGATCGTCATCGGCCGGTTGGGCATGGGGTGGGCGCTCGTCATCGCCGTGACGCTGACCTTCGCCGCGCTCGTCCACCTCTCGCTCATACGTTTCGCCGAGACGCCGCCCGAACCCGCGGTCGCGGGTGCGCCACGGGTCGACATCCGTGCCGCCGTCGAGGCCATCCACGCCGTGCCCGGCCTCTGGATGCTCATCGCTCTGGCCGCGTTCAACAACCTGCTGGGCGGGGTGTTCTTGGCCCTCATGGATGCCTACGGCCTCGAGCTGATGAGCGTCGAGGCGTGGGGTGTCCTGTGGATGGCCTTGAGCTTCGCCATGATCCTGGGCGGATTGGCCGTTGCCCGGTTCGGTCTCGGTCCGTCGCCGCTTCGCATGATCCTCCTCGGCAACCTCATCAACTGGACGGTGTGCGGGTTCTTCACCATCCAGCCGTCGGTCCCGCTGATGGCGTTGGGGTTGGTGGTGTGGCTGGGCCTCATGCCGGCAATCGAGGCCGCCGAGCAGACGGTGCTGCAGCGGGTCATCCCGTTCGAACGACAAGGTCGGGTGTTCGGGTTCGCGCAGCTGGTCGAGAACTCGGCTTCGCCGCTGACCGCCTTCCTGATCGCCCCGATCGCGCAGGTCTTCATCATGCCGTTCATGGACGACGGCGGCGTCGGTGCCGAAGCCGTCGGCGACTGGTTCGGCACCGGTCCGGAGCGTGGTCTCGCTCTGGTGTTCACCGTCGCTGGCCTGTTGGGTGTCGTCGCCACCGTCGTCGCATGGACGTCGCGTTCGTACCGCCGACTCGCGTCTGAAGAGCACGGTGAGCTGCTCGCCGAGGTGCCCTCGTAGCCGGTCGACGACCGGCCCGCCGGGCACCAGATGGCCGGGCACCAGATACCCATCGCGACGAGCTGCATCTGCACTTCCCGTGGCTTCGGTGATGCATGGCGGAGGAGGACGACGATGGCTACCTCCGAACGGCGCTACCGTGCCGCGCCATGGGCGACGCCTCGAACCTGGCCTTCGACCTGCAACGCCACGTCTGGACCATCGGTGACTATCCCGCGGTGGCCCAGCGGCTCTTGCCCATCAGCGAGGAGCTGGTCCGTCGGCTCGACATCGGCACCGGCGACACCGTGCTCGACGTGGCCACCGGCGACGGCAACGCGGCGATCCTGGCGGCCCGACGCGGCGCCACGGTGCGCGGCATCGACCTCACCCCGGCGCAGATCGAACGGGCCGAAGCCCGGTGTGCGCAGATCCCGGTGGACATCGACTTCGCGGTCGGCAACGCCGAGGAGCTCGACGCCGAGGACTTCAGCTACGACGTCGTGATGAGCGTCATGGGCACGATCTTCGCCCCGGATCATCGCAAGGCCGCCGCCGAGATGGTCCGTGTCGCCAAGCCCGACGGGCGGGTGGGCCTCACCGCGTGGGCCCCGGGCGGGTTCTTCGAGCTGTGGCGCCGACAGGTCCAAGACTTCCTCCCGCCGGCCCAGCCCGGCATGCCCGATCCTGAGGGGTGGGCCGATCCCATCGCGATGCGCGAGCGCTTCGCGGCCGTCGGGCTCGAGCTCGAGGTCCAGGTGGTTCCGTTCGAGTGGGAGTTCGCCACCGCCGTCGAAGCGGTCGAGTTCTTCGCCTCGACGTCGGGGCCGTTCATCCTCGCCCTGGAGGCCGCGGCCGCGGCTGGCCAGGGAGATCGGGCCCGCCTGCGCCTCATCTCGGTCATCGAGGAAGCGAACGAACGGTTGGCAGGTGGTGTGCGGCTCTCCGCCCCGTTCACCGTCGGCGTCGGCACCCGCTGACCGAGCACGCACATGAGCCCGTCGTGGTCCGACGGGTTTCATCTCGGTCGGAGCCCAGCCGTAGGCTCCCACCCCATGGAACTCAACGGAATCTCAGCCATCGTCACGGGTGGCGCGTCCGGCATCGGTGAGGCGTGCGCCCGCCAGCTCGCCGCCAAGGGCGCCAAGGTCGTGGTCGCCGACATGAACGACGAGAAGGGCAACGCAGTCGCCACCGAGATCGGTGGGGCGTTCGCCCACGTCGACGTCACCAACACCGACGAGATCATCGCCGCAGTCGAGCTGGCCAAGGAGATGGGCCCGCTGCGCGCCCTGGTGAACTCCGCCGGCATCGGCTGGGCCACGCGCACCATCGGCCGCGACGGCCAGTACGACTCGGCCCACAACCTGGAGCTCTACAAGAAGGTCATCGAGGTGAACCTCATCGGAACGTTCGACTGCGTGCGGCTCGCGGCCACCGCCATGAGCACCAACGAGCCGAACGACGACGGCGAGCGTGGGGCCATCGTCAACATGGCGTCGATCGCCGCGTTCGACGGCCAGATCGGTCAGGCGGCCTACTCGTCGTCCAAGGGTGGCGTCGTCGGCATGACCTTGCCCGTGGCCCGCGACCTCTCCGCGTCGGGCATTCGCCTCAACACCGTCGCCCCCGGCCTGATCGACACGCCGATCTACGGCGAGGGAGAGGGTTCCGAGGAGTTCAAGGCCAACCTGGCCAAGGACGTGCTGTTCCCCAAGCGGCTCGGCTACTCGGACGAGCTCGCCTCGATGGTCATCGAGCTGCTCGGAAACAGCTACATGAACGCCCAGGTCGTGCGCGTCGACGCCGGCATCCGGATGCCGCCGAAGTGACCTGATCCCTCAGCTCTCGCGAGCGGCGCGGTGCCTGTCAGACGACCCGGCCTCCCGAGGCCGGGTCGTCTCGCGAGCGAACATCTCGCGTCTCAGCGATCGAGGACGGCCCGCAGCGCGGTGTCGAGATCGGCGTGGGTGAACTCGAAGCCGTTGGCGTGCAGCACGGCGGGAGCCACGCGCTGGCTCGCGAAGAGCAGCTCCTGGGCGAGCTCCGGGCCCTTGAGGAGCTTGGGACCGAACGCGGGAACAGGCAGCAACGTCGGCCGGCCAAGGGTCCGGCCCAGGACCTTGGCGAACTCGGCGTTGGTCACCGTGCCCGGTGCCGCGAGGTTGACCGGTCCGTCGACGTCGTTGTCGGGGGAGAGCAGCCAGGTGATGGCGCGCACCTCATCGACGAGGGTGATCCAGCTCCACCACTGCTTCCCGGATCCCATGCGACCGCCGAGGGCCAGCTTGAACAGGGGGAGCAGCTTGGGCAGCGCTCCGCCGTCGGCGTCGAGGACGATGCCGGTGCGGATGATCGGAACTCGGATGCCACCCTCGGAGGCCGCCGTGGTGGCTGCCTCCCACGCGACGCACACCTTGGACAGGAACAGGTTTCCTGGTCCGCTTCGTTCCGTGAGCACGTCGTCGCCGCGGTCGCCGAAGTAGCCGATGGCCGATCCGCTCACCATGACCGACGGGGGACGATCGAGGTTGACGAGCGTTCGGGCGAGCAGGGTCGTGCCCTTCACCCGACTGTCGATGACCTCGCGCTTGTAGCTCGCCGTCCACCGGTGGTCGCCGATGCCGGCACCGGCGAGGTGCACGACGCCGTCGAAGCCCTCGAGCTCGGAGATGTCGATGAGGCCCTGGTCGGGGTCCCATCGGATCTCGTCGGCTCCACCTCGGGGTGGACGTCGGACGAGCGCGACGGCTCGGTGACCTTCGTCGAGCAGTGCTGACCGCACGGCACCGCCGATCAGGCCCGATGCACCGCTGATGAGGATGTCCACGCCTGCTCCCTTCGTGTGGACGATGCGATCCCCAGGTCCAACAGCTGCGCGCAGCTTGCCACGGCTCCGGTGCCGCCGCGGCGATTCGTGTCGAAATGCGTCTGATCTGACTCAGATCTGTGCTTGGGACGGGGTGGGATACGACAGCCGGATCGGCTGGCGGGTCGATCGGGCGGGTCGATCGGGCGGATCGGGTGGTGGGTCGCTCGCGTCGAGCTGAACCCGGCGGTATCGTTGGTGCCCACGCTGTTGACGGAACCGGAGTCCCCCATGGCCGACAACGATGAGCGGTACGGCAAGAAGGCGAGCAAGGTCGATGCCCGGCTGGTCATCGGGGTGCTGGTGCTGATCCTCATCGGCATCTTCGTCGCGCAGAACCGCGACGACGTGCAGCTCAGCATCCTCATGGTCGACATCACCATGCCGTTGTGGATCGGCCTGCTCATCACGGTGGTGCTGTCCCTGGGCGTCGGGTTCATGCTCGGCCGTGGTCGCTACAAGGCGTGACCCGTCGGTCAGAGCCGATCAGAGGTAGGTGACGTGGTCGGCGCGGCGGACGCAACGCCGGGTGTCGAACACCAGCGGGGCGTGATCGACGACTGCGTCGAGATCGAAGTCGTCGTGGTCGACCAGGACGACGGCCGCGGCGCAGCTCGCGAGGAGCTCGGCGTCGATGTCGACGCGGGTCGTGCCTGCCGGTATGTGGGAATCGAGCACGTGGGGATCAGCCACGAGCACCTCGGCGCCGAGCTCGACCAGGTGGCGGGCGATCGGCTGGGAGGGCGACTCGCGGGCGTCGCCGGTGTTGCGCTTGTAGGCCACTCCGAGCAGCAGGATGCGCTGGCCGCTCAGGGGCAGACCTCGCTCGTTGAGCAGCAGCATGAGTCGGCGCACCACGTGGGCAGGCATCGCGTTGTTCACGTCGTTGGCGAGCTCGACGAAGCGGAACGTCTCGCCCAGCGATTCCTTGACCTGCCACGACAGGTAGCTCGGGTCGATCGGGAGGCAGTGGCCGCCGACGCCTGGTCCTGGCGTGAACCGCAGGTAGCCGAACGGCTTCGTGGAGGCGGCGTCGATCGCCTCCCACACGTCGATGCCGAGGTCGTTGGCGAACACGGCGAGCTCGTTGACGAGCGCGATGTTCACGTGGCGGAACGTGTTCTCGAGCAGCTTGGTGAGCTCGGCCTCGCGTGGGCTCGTGACCGCCACGGTCGTCTCGACGATGTCGTCGTAGAAGCCCTGGATGACGGCGAGCGATGCCTCATCGATGCCCGAGACGACCTTCGGCGTGTTCTCGAGCGTCCAGGTGGCGTTGCCCGGATCGATGCGCTCGGGGCTGTAGCCGAGGTGGAAGTCGGCGCCCGCCGTCAGACCAGACTGCTCCTCGAGGATGGGTGCGACGAGATCCTGGGTGGTGCCGGGGTAGGTGGTCGATTCGAGCACGACGGTCGATCCCGGGCGGATGTGGACGCCGATCTCCCTGGACGCGGCCTCGATGTAGGAGAGGTCCGGGTTTCCGTCGGTGAGCGGCGTCGGCACCGAGATGACCGCGATGTCGAAGCCGTCGAGGTCGGCCGCATCGCTCGACGCCCGGTAGCGGCCGGTGTCGAGCACGGCGGCGAGGCGAGCGTCGCTGATGTCTTCGACCGGCGAGATGCCGGCCCCGATCGACTTCGTGCGGTCGACGTCGACGTCGTAGCCGACGACGTCGTAGCCCACCTTGACGGCCCGCACGGCAAGGGGCAGGCCGACGTAGCCCTGCCCGATGACGACGAGACGCGAACTTCCCCCAGTCGCTGGCACGCAGAAACGGTACTCGTTCGAGCGAGCGTCGCCCGCAGGCGATGCCGTCGTCGCAAGGGGTTGGACGCCGGCGTGCCAGCGGGCCAGGGGAGACGGCATCCCGGTCACTACACTCGCCGGGTCATGAGCACCCGGAAGCTGATCATCCTCGCCCTGCTCTGCGGCATCGCGATCCTGGCGGCCTTCGCCGTGCAGGCGATCCTCATCGTGACCAGCTGATCGCTCTCCTGGCCGTGTGCCGTGCCGGCGGGCGTGCGCACACGGCGCTCGGGTGAACGAGAGGTTGCGTTCGCGCGATGCTCACGCCGCCAAGCGTCTGGCCATGTGCTGGTCGCTTCCTGAGATGGATAGTCTCGGAGCCATCTACTCAGGAGGTGGTTCCGACGGCCGAGCAATTCGACCTCGTCATCATTGGAGGCGGTCCGGGCGGCTACGCCACGGCGCTCTACGGTGCTTCGGCAGGGCTGCATGTCGCTCTGATCGAGAAGAACAAGGTCGGGGGCACCTGCCTCCACGTCGGCTGCGTTCCTGCCAAGGAGCTGCTCGAGACCGCGGCGGTGTTGCGCACGATCGAGCACGCCGCTGATTTCGGCATCACCACCTCGGAGCCGGCCCTCGACCTCAAGGCCGCCCAGGTGCGCAAGCAGCAGGTCATCGACCAGCTGTTCAACGGCCTCTCATCGCTGATCAAGGGCCGCAAGATCACGGTGTTCGACGGCACCGGCACGCTGCACGCCGACCACCTCGTGAAGGTCACCGGCGGCGAGTCGGGCGATGTCGAGCTGGTCGGCACCAACGTGGTGCTCGCGTCGGGTTCGCTGCCCCGCACCATCCCGGGCTTCGATGTCGACGGCAAGCTCGTCACCACCTCCGACGAGGTGCTGTCCATCAAGAAGGTCCCCGAGAACGCGGTCGTCATCGGCGGCGGCGCCATCGGCTGCGAGTTCGCCTCGATGCTGTCGGACATGGGCGCCGAGGTCACCATCCTCGAGGCGCTGCCCAAGATCCTCCCCGGCTGCGACGAGGACATCACCAAGATCGTCGAGCGGGTGTTCAAGAAGCAGAAGGGCATCACCAT
>CAZALT010000092.1:0-14045 GCA_964485515.1 uncultured Rhabdothermincola sp.
AGATGCCACCGGCCATGAACGCGCCGGCGGACAGGCCATTGACGATGCGTCCTCCGCCGCGTGCCTCCATCGAGGGCAGTACGGCCTGCGAGCACAGCAACGGGCCGCGCAGGTTCACGTCCATGACGCGGTCCCACTCGTCGACCGGGATGTCACCCAGGCCGTAGGGCGGGAGGTCGACCATGATCGCTGCGTTGTTGACCAGGATGTCGATGCCGCCGAAGGCGTCGACCGCGGCTTGGGCCATCGCCGCGGTGGACTCGGCCGAGCGCACGTCGACGCTGACGCCGACGACGCGGTGACCCTTGGCGACCAAGGACTCCGCGGTGGCGGTGGCGGCGTCGAGGTTCACGTCAGCTACGACGACCGAGGCGCCGGCCTCGGCGAGCGCCTCGGCGTACACGACGCCGATTCCCCCGGCGCCGCCGGTGATCACGGCGACCTTGTCGGTCAGATCAAAGAGTTCAGAAGCAGTCATGGGGTTGACAAAACCACGGCAGTGCGGTCAAGTCAAGGAGCTTAATCATAACGCTGTACGGCTTAGCCCGGACAAAGGGGAACTCATGGAGACGGTCGATCGCACGGTGCCCAAGGTGCACCTGCACATCGGGGACGAACAACGCACCACCGGAACGGGAGGTGTGCACCAGCACGTCTTCGCCGCGACCGGCGAGGTCCAGGGACCGGTGCCACTGGCCGGCGCCGAGGATGTCGACGACGCCGTGGAGGCCGCCAGCACGGCCTTCGAGTCGTGGCGAACCTGGACGCCGTGGCAACGCCGCGATGCGCTCGTCCACCTGGCCGACCTGCTCGAGCAGTCCAAAGAGGAGCTGGCACGACTGTCGGTGCTCGACAACGGCATGACCTACGGCATCGCCCACTTCACGGCCACGTCGGTCGTGGACTACGCCCGGTACTACGCTGGGTGGGCCGACAAGATCGAAGGACGGGTCGCGTCGTCACCGGCCCACGGCCGCGAGCTCGCCTACACGGTCCCCGAGCCCTACGGGGTCGTCGGCATCATCATCACCTGGAACGGTCCGCTCGTCTCGGTGGGCATGAAGGTCCTCCCCGCGCTCGCCGCCGGCAACACCGTCGTGATCAAGCCTTCCGAGCTGACGCCCTATGCGATGGAGCACTTCATGGGCCTCGTCCGCGAGGCGGGCATCCCGTCCGGTGTCGTCAACGTCGTGCCCGGCACCGCCGAAGCCGGACAGGCCCTGGTCCGGCATCCGAAGGTCCAGAAGATCAGCTTCACCGGCGGACCCACCGCGGCACGGGCGATCCTCGCCGACTGCGCCGAGAACCTGAAGCCCGCCGTGCTCGAGCTCGGCGGCAAGTCGGCATGCCTGGTCTTTCCCGACGCCGACCTCGAAGCGGTCGCCTTCATCATCACCGCGTCAGTGCACCAGACCCTCGCCGGCCAAGGCTGTGCTCTGGCCACCCGGCTGCTGGTGCACGACAGCGTCTACGACGAGGTCGTCGACAAGGTCATCGGCTTCACCCGCGACATCACCCTCGGCGACCCCTTCGACGCCTCCACCGGGATGGGCCCCGTCGTCAGCCGAGCCGCCCAAGAGCGGATCATCGCCATGATCGAACGGGCCCAGGCCGACGGCGCCGGCAAGCTCCTCTTCGGCGGCGGCGTCCCCACCGGGGACCTGGCCGACGGCTTCTTCGTCGAGCCCACCGTGTTCGGCGACGTCGACCCCGCCAGCGAGATCGCCCAAGTCGAGGTCTTCGGGCCCGTCCTGTCGATCATCCGCTTCCGCGACGAAGACGAGGCAATCGAGATCGCCAACGGAACCGCCTACGGGCTCGCGTCGTACCTCTGGACCAGCGACGTCCACCGCATCAACCGCCTCGTCCCCCGGCTCGAAGCCGGCGGCGTCTACGTCAACGGCGCACCACCTGTTGTCGGTTGCGAGCTGCCCTTCGGCGGCGCCGGCATCTCCGGGTACGGGCGAGAAGGCGGCCTCGAAGGCCTCCTCGAGTTCGTCCGCACCAAGGCGGTGGCAATCGCATGACCATCCCCCTCGAACTCCAGGGCAAAGCCGCCGTCATCACCGGTGCCGGTAGCGGCATCGGTCGGGCCACCGCCGTCTCACTCGGCGCCCGCGGTTGCGCGGTGGTGGCCAGCGACCTCGACGCCGACCGCGCCGCCGAGACCGCGGAGCTGGTGCGCGCCGCGGGCAGCGACGCCGCGAGCCTGGCCGTCAACGTCGCCGAGCAGGCCGACCTCGAAGCGCTGCGCGACCTGTGCCTCGCCCAGTTCGGCCGCCTCGACCTCGTCATGAACAACGTCGGCGTGCTCGCCATGGGACCACCGGAGTCGCTGCCGATCGCCGCGTGGGAACGCGTCGTCGACCTCAACCTGATGAGCATCGCCCGCAGCAACCTCGTGTTCCTCCCGCACCTGCTCGAACAGGGCCACGGGCACGTCGTCAACACCGCGTCCGCGTCAGGTCTGCTCGCCTACGGCTTCGACCGGCTCCCGTACGTGTCGACCAAGCACGCCGTCGTCGGCCTGTCCGAGGCACTGGCCCTGTACCTCGGACCGAAGGGCATCGGCCTGACCCTGGTGTGCCCGTCCGGGGTCATCACCAACATCCTCGAGCAGATCGACTTCCACGGGGAGGCCACCTCGCCCCGCGCCCCGCAGCACCCGCTCCTGGAACCAGCCGAGGTCGGCGAACTGATCGCGGAAGGGGTCGGGTCGGGACAGTTCCTCGTGGTGACCGCCCCCGAGATCCACGACGAGCTGCGCGAACGCGCCGCGGACCCCGAGGCCTACATCCAACGCATGATCAAGGAGCAGCTCGATGCCTGAGGACCTGCATGACGGAACCTCCGAGTGGACGAACAGCGAGGACCGCCGCGCTGACGCACGAGCCGAGTTCGAGCGCATCATGACGAGCGAGAGCCCGAACCCGATGGGCGCCTACATCGAGACCGGCGTCATCGGCTACGTGTTCGGCGAGATGTGGCGCCGGGGCGTGCTCACCCCACGCGACCGCCGCTTCATCACGCTGTCGTGCGTCGGCGCGGCCGACGCCCTCACCCCGATTGAAACCCACGTCTGGGCCGCGCTCAACAGCGACGACCTCACCTACGCCGAGTTCGACGAGTTCGTCCTCTTCTTCGGCACCCAGCTCGGCTGGCCGAAGGCGTCGGTGCTGTCCATGCAGGGCATGGTGTCCGCGTTCCGCCTTGCCGAAGAGCGCAACCAGCCCCTCGAGGAGCACGACTTCGAACGCTGGACCGAACCCGCGGGCGACGATGTTCGCCGAACCCGCGGTGAGGCCGCATACCTCGACGTCCACGGCACCCCCAGCCCGGCGGCGAAGACCGCGTTCGGGGGTCGGGCCTACCTCGACTTCCTCTACGGCGAGATCTGGACCCGCGACCGCCACCTCACTCGTCGCGACCGGCGCATCGTCAGCATCTGCTGCGCCGCGGCCGCCGGGATCGACGACCAAGCGTCTGAGCACCTGCGCGCCGCACTCACCCTCGGGGAGCTCACCTACGAAGAGCTCCAAGAGCTCGTCGTGCACTTCGCGGTCTACATGGGATGGCTGCTCGGCCGCCGCCTCGACGACCTGCTCATCAGCGCCGCCCGCGACGCCGGAATCGAGACCGCATGAAGGCCCAACCTGTCCAGGTCGGCTTCGTCGGCCTCGGCAGCCAGGGCGGACCGATGGCACGTCGCATCATCGATGCGGGAATCCCGACGACGCTATGGGCACGACGCCCCGCGTCGCTCGAGCCCTACCAGGACACTGCCGCGGCCTACGCCGACAGCCCCTCCGACCTCGGTGTCGCATCGGACGTCCTGTGTGTCTGCGTCGTCGATGACGCCAGCGTCGACGAGGTCCTCCGTGGACCGAGCGGCGCACTCGAATGGATGGGCGACGGATCCATCGTGATCATCCACAGCACCGTCCACCCCGCCACCTGCCTCCGCTTGCAGGACGACTACCCCAACCTTCACATCATTGACGCACCGGTCAGCGGCGGCGGCCACAAGGCGGCCGAGGGTGAACTGCTCGTCATGGTCGGCGGTTCCGCCGAGATCGTCGAACGGTGCCGACCGGTCCTTGACACCTTCGGCGACCCGGTGCTGCACCTCGGTCCCCTCGGCGCGGGACAGGAGGCGAAGGTCCTCAACAACACCGTGTTCGCCGCCCAACTCGCCCTCGCCACCGAGGTCTTCGCCCTCGCCGCTCGACGCGGACTGGACCAGCAGGCCCTCGCCACGATTCTGTCCAGCGGAAGCGGACGCAGCTACGCCGCCGAGGTCGTCGCAGGAGGGGGCTTCGATCTCGAGGTCCTCGGCCCGCTCGCTGGGGAGCTCCTTGCCAAGGACGTCGGCATCCTCGTCGACCGGGTTGATATCGGTGACACCGCGCTGCTCGCTGCGGCCGACCAGGCGCTGGATGCAATGGGTTTCGGCCGTGGCGCGACCCACGCGTGAGCGCTGCGTCGAAGGCCGTTGCGAGTGCATGGCAGGCTACGGCCGTGACGACCGCTGATCCCGCCCCGCCGACCGCGAGCGCGCTCAAGCTCGTCGTCGCGGCCGAGCGACTGTTCGCCCTGAGCGGCATCGACGGCGTGTCGCTCCGCCAGGTCGCGGCCGAGGCCGGCTCCGCCAACAACTCAGCCGTTCACTACCACTTCGGCTCCAAGGCCGGTCTCATCACGGCGATCTTCCAGCACCGGCTGCCCCAGATGATCCGTGAACGGCACCTGCTGGTCACTCGGTGTGATCGTGACGACCTCCGGTCCAGGATCGAGGCCCAGTTCCTTCCCGTCCTCGCGCTGGCCGAAGCGCCCGACAACTACTACGTCTCGTTCGTCGAACAGCTCCAGCGCCACGAACGCGGCGTGACCGATGATCTCCGCGAGCTTCCGGCGCAGGGCCAGGACTCGAACGACGAGTTCCGCGCCGACCTGCACCGCATCCTCGTGGCGATCCCCGAACCACTGCGCGCCCTGCGCATCGAACAGGCCCAGGCGTTTTGCATCCACGCCGCCGCGGACCGGGAGCACACCGTCTTGTCAGGCCGCCCGTCGATTCCGTTCGAGTTGTTCGTGAACTCACTCTTCGATGGCCTGGCCGGTTTCCTCGCGGCGCCTGCCTCTGACGCGACCCAACAACGGTTGCATCAGGCGGGCGATGTCGTTCCCCCCAGCCTGCGCCTTCTCTGACCAGCACCTCCGCGGCCGTCTCACCACGGGATCTGTCGATCTCCTGACAGTTCGTCGCATCGACGACGAACCGCCCTGATCCTGGGTGTGTCCCAGTGGTCCCCGCCGAGAACCGAACGGGCCGGCTACGCACGAGTGCGCCCAGATCCGAAGGGTCAGACGATTGTCGTCACGACGCAAACCCATCACGTCCCGATCCGGTGTTCGCTCGCGGATGACTTCGCCCCTCGGGGTCGCGATCCTCGCCACGCTGATCGTCCTCGTCGTTGCCTTCGGATGGGTCACGACTCGACCTGGCGAGGCCGCTGGCGCCCCAGATGCCGAACAGGCAACGCGCGCCGAGCCCGACTCGCTCAGGGCTTCGATCGAGGACGTCAATCAAGACGGCCACCTGCGCGTCCTGTTCCTAGGCGACTCGCTGGTGCAGCGTGCGTCGGAGGAGCTCACAGCGGCGTTCACTCCCCACGGTGTCGAGGTCGAGTTCCGGGGCTACACCGCGACCGGGTTGCTCACCCAACTCCCTGAGGACGGCGGAGCCACCTGGTGGGCCAGTGAACTGCGCGACAGCCTCGCCACGTTCGCCCCCGACGTTGTCGTCATCGAAGCGTGCTGCAACTACGACGGCACCTTTCACAGCCCCGGCACGACCGTCCTGGTACCGGACACCGAAGCGCATTACGCGAGATGGCGCGCCGAGGCCGTCGCGCTCACCGACGAGGCGACTGCGGCGAGCGCCGAGGTGTACTGGGTGTTGTCACCCTCGGAGCTTTCGTTCGCGAAGGTGGACTGGGCGCCCACAAGAGTCGAGCGGTTCAACGAGATCTACCGGACGCTGGGGACCCCCCTGATCGATTGGCGATCCGCCCTGGACTCGGCTTCCAAGGGAGTCGCTGGCGAGCTCCGCGACGAGGACGGGGTGCACCTCAACAACGCGGGCGATTTGGTCGTGGCCGCCGAGACCTGGCGGGTGCTCACCGACCACGCCGGCTGATCGGTGCCAGGGGTGTGTCTGAGCCAGCGTCGCGGCACCGCGACCGGCGCAGGCTCCCGCACAGGTGCGGGAGCCTGACTGCATCAGGTTCCGTTGGCCGGCTGGGTGTAGGTCGTGCCATCGAGAACGACGGTCATGGTTCCGGTCGCCTCGAAGATCGGGTTGGCGAGGGCGTTGAGCCCAGCGGGAGTGGTGAACCCTTCGGGTTCGCTGGTCTTTCGCGTTCCCGTGTGCTCGCCGGACAACGTGATGTCCTCGTGCCACGTGACCGAGTCGGCGGTGGCTTCGGCTCGCTCGGTGCCGTTGACGAAGTTGCGGCCGTCGTTGCTGAAGTCGGTGTAGGTGACCGATAGCGACATCGTGGCGTTCTTCTCGGGATTCTCGGTGACCACGACCTGGGCAGAACCGGAGTGCTTGCCGTCGAGGGTGTAGGTGCCGGCTGGGACGTGGGCTCGCACGGGCCACGGGTCGCCGGGGTTGTAGGCGATGCCCCAGGGGATCTCATCGGCGATCGGGTCGACCTTGTACGGCTCGACGGGTTCCCTGCTGGTGAGCTCGGCCATCATGAGTCGCGTGCGGCGGCCGCCCGGCTCAGTCGAAGCCGGGCACGCCAGCGGGTTCGCCCCGCCACACGACGGTTCGGTGACAAGGGCCTGCCAGTACACGACCGTGGTGCCGTCGGGTGACCAGGCCGGATCGGCACGAGCGTTCCACAGTGGATCGCAGATGCTGCCGCTGCCCTCGGCGGGGTTGTCATCGGGTCCGCAGGCATTGAGCTGCTGGCCGTCGTAGTCGCGCCGGTCGCCGTAGCGGTCGAGCAGGTACGGCTGGAAGAACCGACGGTTGAGGTTGTTGCGCATGCCCGACACGACGAACGGGACACCCAGCACCTGGTCGGTGAGCGACGGGACTCCCGGCAGACCCGCGATGAACATCATGCGATCGTCGACCCGCGAGTCGAGGATGACGTTCCACTCGTCATCGGGCGATGCCTTCATCGGGTCGACGTAGGCGGGGTTTCGGCTCAGCCGTCTCGACGCACCGGTTTGGAGGCTGGTCGCGTAGACATCGAAGTTGGCGGAGTCTTCGATCCCGAAGCCGAGGGCTTCTTGACCGTCGCTGGTCCAGCCGCGGAACTCGCCGATCACCCCAGCGGGCTCGTCGAAGCTGAGCTTGGTCGGATCCTCCTCGTCGACGCTGACGAAGGTGCCCGACATGGCCGGGTCCGGGCTTTGGATGGCCCACACGTTGATCAGGTCGTAGCGGGGGACGAGTGGTTCTCCGTTGGTGGGGGAGTCGTTGAACTCGAGGCGTCCCATGAAAGCCGGTTCGGCCAGTTGGGGGGAGAACACGAGATGGCTCCAGCCGATGTGGACGTCGTCGGGATGCAGGCGAAGTTCGCGCATGCTGCCGCTCTTGCCTGAGCCGTCGGCGGTGACCGGCCAGTAGAGGGGGTAGATGTGCACTGCGTCGGGGGTGCACTCGTCACTAGTGATGGGATGGGGTGCGCAATCCACGATGTTGGTGCCGGCGAGGATGCGGGTGCCATCGTGAAAGGGCTGCGGGTGGTCGAGCGCCTCGCTCGAGCCGACTTTGTTGGCGTCGGGTACCCCACAGGTGATGCATCTCCACGCGTCACCGTTGGGGAAGGTCGTGCCATCGGTCTTGATCGCGGTGATCTGGCTGCCCGTCGCCGCGCTGCCTGCTGGGGCTCCGGCGTAGGTGACCGAGATCAGGACCTCGTTTCCGTCCCAGGTGTACGACGGGCCTTCGGTGAGCCCGAACTCGGTGGCGCTGATGCAGCCGGTCGGATTCGTGCACGACCCTGGATCTTCGCTCGGTGCGGTCGGGGGAAGCGGGAGTTGCGTCACCGCGACGGGTTCGGGGTCCGGGGTCGGCTGGTCCCATGCCGCGGCTTCGGCACCGGGCGCTCCGGTCGCCGCCGTCGTGTCTGGCGTGGCGTCGTCCGAGCCCGAATCAGAGCTGCACGCGCTGATCAGGACGAGGCTCGTGAGCGCCAGCAGCGCAATGAGCTTCCTGAGTCGCGAGCCGGTCGTAGTCAGTCGTCGGTCCATGGGGTCCCCCGATCCCTCGAAGTTTTAACGATCGTTATAACTTGATCGCGGCTCGGCGTCTACCGCTATCTCGAGAACCGGGCGGCTCCCATCACTGGGGGTTCGAGAGGCACTTGTTGACCTTGTAGGTCTCGTTGTCGGCCTCGGGAACGATGAAGTAGGTGCCGTCGGGACAGGCGATGGCGGGGTTGATGTCGCTGAACACGCCGCGGTTGCTCTCGTAGCCAGGCACGGTCCAGACGTGGACCATCCAGCTCGTCTTTTCGACGAAAATGCCGCCAACCGATTCGCACGACTTCGCGGTCTTCTCGGCGGGATGGAGAACCTCGACCCCGGCGTCCATCTTCACGCACAGCGATCCGTGGGTGTGCCAGTGGTCGTTGGGTCCCACGAAGCCTTGAGGTTCGTCCATGGCCGGCGAGTAGTACATGAAGCCGGCAAGCGGAGCGTGGTCGTCGGTGCCGTCGTAGAGCAGGTTGGCGGGGTGCAGTATCTGCTCGTCGGTCAAGGTTCCTTCGACGTAGGGCACCGACGGATCAGGCGGCGGGACATCGGGCATCCCCGAGGTCGGACTCGTCATGTGGATCCCCATGCCGGGCCCATACCCACCGGCCGGCTTGGCGCCAGCGGCCTTGGCGTCGCCGAGCGTTGGGAACCGCTCGGCGATCAGCCGGGTGAGCGCGAGCTGATGGGCCAGGGCGGCGCGGGTCTGGGCATCGAGCGGTGCGTCGGGACCCCAGTCGTGCGCCATCTCCCCGTTGGAGAGCAGGGCGAGCCCCTTGTCATCGACGGGACCGGTCGCGGCAGCCATGCCGCCGTGCGAGTGTCCATCGCCTTCGGCGGCTGCTCCGGCCGCCGTATCGAGGTGGGCATGATCGTCGACGGCAGCGACCTCGGCGCTCTCGGTGCCATCGTGGGAATGGGCATGGCCATCGCCCGACGCGCTGTCTGCGTGGGCATGGCCCGACGCGCTGGGCGACGCGATTGCCATCGTGGCCAGCACGAGGATCGCCACCGGCACTGCCGACAACGGGACGAACGCGGCGCGCGGAATCGAGGCTCCGATCTTGGGCCTGGCCAGTGCCACCGCGGCGACAGCGACGGCGAGGGCCTCGAGGGCTACGCAGGCGATGTCCACGAAGCTCGCGTCGTGGGTCACGCCAGCCTCAGGACCGAACGGTGGTCCGACGGTGCGGGTCCAGGCCCATGCCCCGACGAAGACCAGGTTCGACACCACCGTCACCTGCAGGGCGATCTTCGAGGGTCGCACCAAGAGGATCACGCCGAGGGCCACCTGCAGCCATCCCGTCAACGCGAAGGCCACCCCCTCGGCCAGCCACTCACTGGCATGCGACGGCACCATGGCGAAGTGGATGCCAGCCGCGCCGAACAGCGAGGCCGCGAGTACCACGCGGACCGGCCCGGCGAGCACCGAGGAGGGCCGCTCGTTCCCGGGCGCGGCCGACAGATGGTTCAGCTCCGACATTGGTTTCCCCCAAGGCATCCCCGTATGGAATCGCACAGGCTCTCGCCGGTCGACGGGGTGAGCAACGGACTGTCAGGAAATCGACAGCAAGGGAGGCCGGACCGGCCTCGTCGCCCCTGCCCACGGGCGTCAGCGGCGCGACCTGACAGAACGCTGACAGCGCGGCCGCAGACGCAGTCCTTCGGCGTACCGTGCATGGTCCGCCGGGATCCTGGGCGGCATCGAGGGGGAAGGGATCACGATGCGGGTGCTCGTCATCGAGGACGAGAAGAGTGTGGCCACCGCGGTGAAGCGCGCCCTCACCGCCGAGGGTTATCAGGTCGACGTCGCCGTCGATGGTCAGGACGGCAACGATCGTGCGGCAGTGAACCGTTACGACCTGATCATCCTCGACGTCATGCTGCCCAAGATGAACGGCTACGAGGTGTGCCGACGGCTGCGTGAGACCGGCAGTCGCGTCCCGATCGTGATGTTGACGGCCAAGACCGGCCAATGGGACATCGTCGAAGGGCTCGACCTCGGCGCGGACGACTATCTGACCAAGCCCTTCTCCATGGCCGTGCTCCTCGCCCGCGTCCGAGCCCGGACCCGCAGCGCAGGAACCGCAGCAGGGTCCCTCGTTCATGGCGACCTCCGGCTCGACACAGCTCTGCACCGCTGCTGGCGCGCCGACACCGAGATCGAGCTCACCGGCCGCGAGACGAAGCTGCTCAACGAGCTCTTCCGCCACGGCGGTGAGGTCGTCGCCAAGCCGGACCTGCTACGCCTCGTGTGGGGTGACCCGTTCCACGGCGATCCCAACGTCGTCGAGGTCTACGTGGGACGACTGCGACGCAAGATCGACACGCCGTTCAAGACACACGACATCGAGACGATCCGCGGTATCGGCTACCGCCTCCGCGCCCCCCAACCCGTGGGTCCCACATCGTGACCGGCAACGACCGGAGCCTGCGTTCGGTGCAGGTGCGAACTACCGCGGTGGCGATGTTCACCGTCGTGCTGGTGCTCACCATCAGCGCCGTCGTGCTCGTCCAAGCCTTCGAACGTCAACAGCTCGAGCAAGTCGACCGCCGGCTCAGTGGAGCGTCCCGGGTGCTCGACATAGCCATCGAGAACCCGTCGGCCCTGCCCGTCGACGCGGCCCGAGAGTCATATGTCCAGGTGCTCGACAGCCAAGGCACGGTCGTGTTCGCATCGGACCCGCTCGCTGGTAAGCCCGCCCTGCGACTGGTCCCGTCGACCACGCCGACAGAAGCGATGACGGTCCACGTCGACGGAGTTGGACCGCTCCGAGTCATCGCGCTCCCTCTCGGCGAGCGGTGGTTGCTCTTCGCCGAAACACTCACCGGGGTAGACGACGCCGTATCCGCGCTGACCACCGCTCTACTGATCGGCGTTCCCGTCCTGGCCCTCGTCCTCGGCCTCGTCGTGTGGTTCGTCATTGGTGCGACCCTGCGCCCCGTCCAGGCGTCGATTGATCGCGAGCGCAGACTCGTCGCCGATGTGAGCCACGAGTTGCGCACACCCCTCGCCGGGGCTCGCGCCCTGCTCGAATCAGAGTCGGACATCCCCGCCGAGATCGAGCTCAACCGGCTCGAAGCACTCGCCGTGCTGACCCGATTGGAATCCATGGCCGCTGACCTGCTGATCGAAGCCCGCAACGGCCAAGCCGATGGGGTCCGTATCGATGCACTCGTCGACCTAGACGATGTCGTGCTTCGCGTGACCGAGCTCGTTTCACCTGCTGCGACGATTCACCTCGACTCGGGTTCCGTGTCAGCGGGCCAGGTCAGAGGCAACGAACAGGACCTTGAACGCATGGTGTCGAACCTCGTCACCAACGCGCTGCGCCACGCCACCAGCACCGTCACCGTCGAGCTCGCCGAGGCCGGGGGAACGGTCACCCTGACGGTCAATGACGATGGTCCCGGGATCCGGCCCGAAGACCGCGAGCGAGTCTTCGAACGGTTTACCCGGCTCGACTACGCACGCAGCCATCACGGCACCGGTGCCGGTCTCGGCCTGCCCATCGTGCGGTCAGTGGCCGAGGCGCACGGCGGATCGGTTCGCGCCGTCGATGTCCCTCAGGGTCACGGCATCGCGTTTGTCGTGACCCTGCCCGCCGCGGACCACCGGGGACGAGGTGGCCCGAAGCGCACGACGCTCACCAGTCAGCCAACAACAACGCAGGTGACAGCGCCCGGTTGCGTCACTCACCCGACATAGTTCGAGATGGCGGTCCGATGAAGAAGCCAATGGCCCTCTTGGCGTTCATCGCCATCTGCCTAGCGGGATGCTCGACGACGAACGACCGTTCCGCATCGTCGCCGTCCGGGTCTCCTGACGTAGACGTCGCGACCACCCAGGTCACCGCCGTGCCCTCCAACGCCGCGGATCCGACCGTTCTCCCGGTGACCGGTGGATCGGGCGAAGCCTCGGGAGGAATGCGCTTCGATGTGAGCCAGTTCGGCTACCAGGAGCACGAGTACTTCTTCGAAGGCACAGCCAAGCCCTACCAAGGCGACGTCGCCCCCGCCCCGTACCGCAGCCGCATGATTGTGTGGACGCCGACCGACTCCGAGCGGTTCAACGGCACGACCGTCGTCGAATGGGCGCACGTCAGCGACTACGGACAGTTCGAGCTCACCGTGGATGTGAACACCGAGATCACAACGCTCGAGCATGAAGGCTTCGCCTTCGCCCTCGTGAGCGCAGAGGAGGGCGGTATCTGCGACGTCAGCCCCACCGGCTGTAGCGGCATGTCCCTGCAAGGCGCCGACCCCGACCGCTACTCGACCTTGCACCACCCGGGCGACCCGTACAGCTTCGACATCTTCAGTCAGGCCATGCAGGCCATCAAACACCCGACAGGGCTCGCCCCCCTCGGCGACCTCGACACCAACTACGTCATCGCCGAGGGTTTCCAAGCCTCGATCGACAAGTGGTACCCCGTCGGCGACCCCGAACCGGAGAAGTCCACCTCGCCCTTCAGCGTCTACGGCGCGCTCAACGCCTACCTCTCGAGCGGCGCCGACGCCGACGCGCGCGTCGCTGACGCCTTCCTGATCGACGGTGGCGCGCCCGCGATCCAACCCGAGCCCTACCGGGTACCGACGCTCTACCACCTCGATGAATCCGCCGTCCGACGAACGCCGATCACCGACGGGCCGAACCACGTCACCTGGGAGGTCGTCGGCGCGTCCCACGCCGACCGATGGACCTCCGACCACTTCCGACTGCCCTCGTCGAACCCCGCGCCGAAGCTCACCCGCGACGAGGAAGAGCTCCGCCGCGACAAGTTTGACAACTACGGGCAGATCCCAACGCCCGGCGCGGACATCTGCGCTCCAGGAAAGGAAACCGGTACACCGTTCCCGCGGCGCTTCACCTCGAACGCGGCGCTCGTCGCGCTGCGTAACTGGCTCGAGACCGGCACCCCGGCCCCCACGGCCGATCGCATCGAACGCGTCGCCACGCCTCCCGGCACCCCCACGAAGAAGCTCGCTCGCGACGCGGCAGGCAACGCGATCGGTGGCCTTCGATCGCCCGTGATCACCGTGCCGGTCGGGTCCTACAACGGCGAGGAGTGCGTCTCGGCAGGAACGATGATCCCGCTCCCCGCCACCGAACTCGCCGCTCGGTACCCCACACACCAGAGTTATGTCACCCAGCTCCTGGCCGCGACAAACGAGGCAGTCGAGCAGGGGTTCCTCCTGTGCCAAGACGCTGAGACGCTGATGCGCAAAGCATCCGAATCCCAAGTGGGCGGCACCGACCCCTACACGGCCGAACCGGCGTGCGCCTAGTCCCCGCCGAGCGCGCCGCAGTCTCTGCCATTGCCCGGAGGCTGGCGCTGCGGGGCGCAGACCTGAGCTGGGCGAGCCTCTCGACTATTCAAGCGGTCCGGACGTCACAAGACGGGGGGCGATCTTTCGCAAACCGCAGACCTCGATGAGCGATCGATCGTCGTGGCTGACGGTCGTCGCCGATGAGGAGTCGCGGTTCGAGGGGAGTGAACCTTCTGATCGAGGATCAGTCCGCGGCGGAGAAGGGGCCTTGGAGCACCTGTCCAGCCCCGCTCTTCGACGCGGGTCTTGCCCTCCATCTCGATGCTGCGGGGGGTCCGGCCAGCGGCTCGCTTGTCAGCCGCACCAGCCCTGTTGGCACCGGGTGGCACCATGCCCGCTCAAGCAGCTGAGGTGCCAAAGCAGAAAATGTGTGCTGACCTGGGGTTTTTGGTGCGCTCGGAGGGACTCGAACCCCCAACCTTCTGATCCGTAGTCAG